>NZ_JAABLT010000018.1:0-255000 GCF_009915125.1 Proteus sp. G2673 | reverse complement strand
GCGTGGCTTGTTGTTTGCTCATCGCCGGTCAGTGGATGCGCATTATAGGGAGATCTCGGATTAGCGCAAGTGTTTTTTTAAAATAATTTTCTGTTCGGTCAAAACTCCAACAAGACGTATAAAAACCCCACAAAAAAGATTAAATATCACTCAATTTTGGCAAAATGCGTCGCAAATTCGCTTACTTTATTCCAATCTGTATATTCAATTTCTTTTGTAGGATCCGTTTCACCTTTAGTCATCTTCATAATTAACTGGATCATGACTCTATCAATCCATTTATAGCGAGGATAAAAAAGTGCACCAGCAAATACACCCGTTAACGTTGGTTTCCATGGAGTCTTATCTAGAAACTTACGCATATAAGCATTCGTCTCAGGTGTATTCTTTTCTGCTTTTCTTGCCGTAAGATTAACGCCAAAGAATGCGGACGGCATACTATTCAATTGAACAAGATGACGAGTGATAAATTTATCGAGAGCTTTATTAAAGTAACCATAACGAATAGAAGCACCCACTAAAACTTTATTATAAGCAGATAAATTTAAACTCTGCTGAACAGAGGTTAAATCTCTCACATCGCATTCATGACCGTGTTGTCTTAATTCATTTGCGATTTGTGTCATTATCTTTTTAGTTTGACCATCAGTACTACAATACAATAATAGCGCGCTCATACATTACTCCTTGTATTAGGTTAATCACGCCAAAACGTTGGGGTAAATAAAACCAATAGTGTGAAAACTTCTAGTCGTCCAAATAACATTGTTACGACCAATATCCATTTTGCCGCTGGATTCATTGTCGTGAAGTTGTCAGCAACAATACCTAATCCAGGACCAAGATTATTTAATGTGGTAGCAATAGCAGAAAATGCAGAAAATTCATCAACGCCTGTCGCTATCAACAACATTAAGCTAATAATAAATACCAATGCATAAGCAGAGAAAAATCCCCACACGGCTTCAATAATACGTTCGGGTAATGCTCGGTGACCAAGTTTGATGGTATAAACTGCATTCGGGTGAACAAGACGTTTTAATTCACGATTGCCTTGTAGAAATAAAAGCAAAATACGAATGACTTTCAATCCCCCGCCTGTTGATCCCGCACAACCACCAATAAATGCCGAACATAATAATAGAAGAGGTAAAAATGCAGGCCATTGTGCAAAACTATCCGTGGCAAAGCCCGCTGTTGTCGCCATAGAAACAACTTGGAAAAAGGCCTGATTTATGGTTATCCATCCAGAATCATATACAGAATAAAGCCAAAGAATACCGCTGCAGATAATGACTAATCCCAATTGAATTGAGATAAACATACGAAATTCAGGATCACGCCAATAGATATTTAAGCTTCTTCCTGTTAGTACGGCAAAGTGCAAACCAAAGTTACAACCAGAGATCAGAAGGAATACACCAATAATGATGTTAATGGTTGGACTATTAAAATAACCAATACTGGCATCATGAGTAGAAAATCCACCAATCGCAATAGTTGAAAAACTATGAGAAATTGCATCAAACACATCCATGCCTGCAATCCATAATGCTAAAGCACAAATGATCGTTAATAAAACATAGATAAGCCAAAGTGCTTTTGCTGTTTCTGCAATTCGAGGTCGCATTTTATTATCTTTCAATGGCCCCGGCATTTCTGCACGATAGAGCTGCATTCCCCCAACACCTAAAAGAGGAAGAATAGCGACAGCTAAGACAATGATCCCCATTCCCCCTAACCATTGAAGCATTTGTCGATAAAATAAAATAGCTTTAGGCAATGAATCTAGCCCTACAAGCGTTGTGGCACCTGTTGTAGTTAGTCCTGAGAATGATTCAAAAAAGGCATCGGTAATAGAAAGATGAGGTTGTTCAGAAAAGATAAACGGCAATGCCCCAACACTACCCAGTACTGTCCAAAATAAGACAACAATCAAAAAACCTTCTTTAGGTTTAAGCTCACTTTTTTTATGTCGGTTGGGGATCCACAGCATTAACCCAATGATCAACGCTACAATAAATGTTTGGCTAAATGCACGCCCTGCACCATCTCGATATATTAGTGCGACAATACCAGGAATGATCATCGTGACAGAAAATAAGATAACAAGCAGTCCGACAATACGGGTTATTGAACGAAAATGCATTTAGCGATTTCCTTGATAGCAAAGATTATTCATTTTTATCTAACGGGATTAATTGCATACTGCCACGACTTATATCACGTAGTTTAACTTCAACTTCACCGCTATGCACTGCAGGCAATGAAAGTATAAAAGTAACTTTATCAGTATATTCACTTGAAAGTACTTGCCCATGATATTGTTCAACGACTTGTTCAAATAATGAAACAAGTGAATATTCACACGCTACACTAAAACGTAACTGTGGCACTTTCGTTTTTGTTGGCAAAAGCTTTAATGCTTGTTGAACGCCACTACCATAAGCTCTAACTAACCCACCGGTTCCTAATTTGATCCCACCGAAATACCGAACAACCACGGCGGTAACTTCTCCCATTCCACTCCCTAAAAGAGGTGCAAGAATAGGTTTTCCCGCCGTACCTGTTGGCTCGCCATCATCAGAAAAACCTAACTGTTGTGAATCATCGGGCCTTCCTGCAACAAAAGCCCAACAGTGGTGTCGGGCATCAGGAAATTGCTCTTTGATAGACTGGATATAAGCTTTTGCTGAATCAATACCTTCAGTGTGAGCAATAAATGTAATAAAACGACTCTTCTTTATTTCTTCACTGAATTCTACAGTTTCAGCGGGGATCAAATACGCTTTCATCAGGCTAAGTGTAAGTCTCTGGTCATATTTTCAATTTTGTTATCGTGGATAATAATATTATCTTCAATACGAATGCCACCAAATGGTTTGAAATGCTCAATAAGCTTCCAATTGAAATGAGTACTGTATTTTCCTTCTTTCCAAGGCTCTAATAAAGAATCGATGAAGTAAAATCCAGGTTCAATGGTTAATACCATGCCTGGTTCAACAATACGAGTGCAACGTAAGAATGGATACATTGCAGGAGCCGCTAAATGAGTTCCTTTATCATCTTGCATAAATCCTGCCGCATCATGAACTTGCAGACCTAAAGCATGCCCTAAACCATGAGGTAAAAATGGTGTAGTTAACCCAGCACTTACCATCTCTTCTTCACTCACGCCTTTAACAATACCGTACTTATTAAGTAGCCCTGCAATACGTTGATGCATTTGAACATGGTATTCAGTATAACGCACACCCGCTTTCATTGTTGCAATCAACGATTGTTGTGCATCATTCATATCTTTAACTAACGAAGTAAATTCATGATTTTCTTTTGCGCTATAAGTACGAGTTATATCAGCAGCATAACCATTATATTCAGCCCCTGCATCAATAAGGAAACTACGATATTCATCCGGTGATTCATGATCTAGTTTTGTGTAATGTAAAACAGCGGCATGTTCATTTAAGGCGACAATATTACCGTAAGGAACATCGGTATCACGATGACCCGTAGCCATTAAATACGCCATATTAATATCAAATTCACTTAATCCCGCTTGAAAAGCTTCTCGAGCGGCAATATGCCCGTTGACAGCCATTTTTTGTGCTTCACGCATACAAGCTAATTCATAACCTGTTTTATAGGCACGATAGTAATGATAATAATCAAGAAGAGATTGCTTGTTGATATTATCAATACTCACACCTAATGATTCTGCTCGCTGTGTATTTGGGCCAATATAAGCGGTATTTTTATTAATATAAGGTGCTAACTCTTTTTGAATATCATCAACATTTTTGAGATGAATTAGCTCAATTTCATGCGTCCAATAGCTACTTGGTAAAGCTTCAACACTGTGCCAATAGTCAACAGGAGAATAGAACCATAATTTAGGTTTGTTAACGCCATCCGCTAATAACCAACAATGTGGTACATCTGTTACAGGCACCCATGCTTTAAAGTGAGCATTCACTTTAAAAGGATAATCACTGTCATCAAGGAAAACACGGATAGGTTCACCAGAATGAATTAATACAGAATCAAGATGGTGTCTGGATAAAGCATCACGAGTACGATTTTGTAGAGTTTTGATATGTTCTTGGTACAGAGAGAGCAATTTTTCCATTATTAATTACCTTATCTTATTCATTGTTAATGATTCAGCTTAACACGCCAACTCTTTTAGTGGCTAACACCATAACAAAAATAGATTATTAGCGATTTATTTCACTTATTTTTATCAAATAGAGCAACAATATAAAATTCAATAAGTTAAATAATTTTACTGTGATCCCTCTTGCAGTTTTTTAATCAATAATTTGCATTTATTTAACATTGTATTCACACTCTCACTATCTGGTCATACCAGTCTATACTTTTAGGGAGAATACAAATGCTCTATCAAAGCGAAAATATTCAAGTCGATTGGGTGAAACAAGGTATTGTTGAACTCGTTTTTAACGCCAAAGGCTCTATTAATAAATTAGATACCAAAACAGTTGCGATGCTAAGCGAAGCTTTAACCGTATTAGAGGCAACACAAGATCTAAAAGGTGTTATTTTACGTTCTGAAAAACCTACCTTTATTGTCGGTGCTGACATCACTGAGTTTCTGTCCCTATTTGATGCCCCTGAAGAAGAATTGACTCAGTGGCTACATTTCTCTAATCAGATTTTTAGTCGACTTGAAGACTTACCTGTTCCTACTATTTCCGCTATCAATGGCTATGCACTTGGTGGCGGCTGTGAGTGCGTACTTGCTACTGATTTTCGTATTGCTTCTCCTGATTTACGTATCGGTTTGCCAGAAACAAAACTTGGGATCATGCCGGGCTTTGGCGGTTCAGTACGTCTTCCTCGTTTGATCGGTGTCGATAATGCATTAGAAATTATTACTGCCGGTAAGGATATTGATGCTCAAACAGCACTTCAAAATGGATTAATTCAAGCAATTATTCCTTTAGAAAATTTAAAAGAGAGTGCTATTTCATTAATCGAACAAATGATTGACGGTCAAATTGATTGGAAAGCAGCACGTCATCCCAAAACAGCGCCATTAAGACTGACAGAGCTTGAACACAAAATGTCTTTCAGTGTGGCTAAAGGTATGGTGATGAAAGTAGCAGGCCCTCACTATCCTGCGCCTATCACCGCAGTAAAAACGATTGAAAAAGCAGCCTTCCTAAATAGAGATGAAGCGCTGGCTCTCGAAACTGAAAACTTTGTTAAGCTCACACGCACTGATGTTGCAAAAGCCTTAGTTGGTATTTTCCTTAATGATCAGTACGTCAAAAATATCACCAAAAAACGGCATGCCGAATTGCCTAAACAGGCTGCTGTATTAGGTGCGGGGATCATGGGCGGTGGGATTTCCTACCAATCTGCCTTAAAAGGTATCCCTGTTGTCATGAAGGATATTAACCCAAAATCCCTTGAGCTGGGAATGAATGAAGCGTTAAGCCTGCTACAAAAACGTCAAGAAAAAGGTCGAATGAGTGCCGTAGATATGGCAAAAACGCTCGCCTCTATTCAACCAACACTAAATTATGCCGCTATCAGCGATGTCGATATTGTGGTTGAAGCCGTTGTTGAAAATCCAAAAGTAAAAGCAACTGTACTTGCTGAAACAGAAGCATTATTAGCCGATAACGCGATCCTTGCTTCCAATACCTCAACGATACCTATCTCATTGCTCGCAAGATCCTTAAAGCGCCCAGAAAATTTCTGTGGTATGCATTTCTTTAATCCTGTCCATCGCATGCCTTTAGTGGAAATTATTAAAGGTGAAAAAACCAGTGAAGAGACCATTAACCGTATTGTGAGTTATGCAAGCAAAATGGGAAAAACACCGATCATCGTTAATGATTGTCCCGGCTTTTTTGTAAACAGAGTCCTTTTTCCTTATTTTGCGGGTTTTTCTCTATTACTAAGAGACGGTGCTGATTTTATTGCTGTTGATAAGGTGATGGAAAAAGTATTTGGTTGGCCAATGGGTCCAGCTTATTTACTTGATGTTGTGGGTATTGATACAGCTAATCATGCTCAAGCTGTTATGGCTCAAGGTTTCCCTGACAGAATGGGGACGATTGAGCGAGATGCTATTGCTCTTTTATATGAGCAACAGCGATATGGTCAGAAAAATAATCATGGTTTCTATAATTACTCTGTTGATAAACGGGGTAAAAAACAGAAATCTGTTGATGGTCAAATTCAAACGCTTATTCAGCAAAATGCAGGCAAAACACAAGAGTTTAGCCAAGACGCAATTATCGCTCGCATGATGATCCCAATGATCAATGAAGTTATTCGTTGTCTAGATGAAGGCATTATTGCTTCACCAGCCGAAGCTGATATCGCACTAGTATATGGCTTAGGCTTCCCTCCTTTCCGTGGTGGTGTATTCCGTTACCTCGATACTATTGGAACAGCGAAATTTGTTGCAGATGCACAACAATATGCGTCATTAGGGCCACTCTATCAAATCCCTGAAAGCTTAAAACAAAAAGCGCAACACAACGAAACCTATTATCCAAAACCCGTAAAAGTAGATGTTAACATCAGAGAACTCGCTTAAGGAGAGATGAAATGGAAAAGGTTGTCATAATTGATGGTATTCGTACTCCTATGGGACGCTCTAAAGGTGGTGCTTTTCGCCATGTTAGAGCAGAAAACCTCTCTGCTCACCTGATGCAAGCACTACTAAAACGTAATCCTAATATTAATCCTAATGATATTGGTGATGTAATTTGGGGTTGCGTACAGCAAACCTTAGAACAAGGTTTCAATATTGCACGTAACGCTGCATTATTAGCCGAACTTCCTCATAAAGTGCCGGCTGTCACGGTTAATCGCTTATGTGGTTCATCAATGCAAGCATTACATGATGGCGCTCGCCAAATTATGCTTGGTGATAGCCAAGTGGCATTAATTGGTGGTGTTGAACATATGGGTCATGTGCCAATGACTTATAATGCAGATTTTAATCCATCTCTTAATCTTTCTGTTGCTAAAGCCTCATTTTCTATGGGCTTAACAGCAGAAATGCTAGCAAAGTCATTCCAAATTTCACGCGAAGAGCAAGATAAATTTGCTTATCGCTCACACCATTTAGCAGCGATTGCAACACAGCAAGGCTATTTTAATAATGAGATAGTGGCTATCAATGGTCATGATGCAGCAGGTAATTTCATCAATGTCAAAAATGACGAAGTTATTCGTTATAACCCAAGTCTTGATGATTTAGCACAACTGAAACCTGTATTTGATCCCGCAACAGGCTCTGTAACAGCCGGAAATTCATCCGCAGTTTCGGATGGTGCATCAGCGATGTTTATTACCAGTGAACGTTATGCTAAAGAGCACAATTTAAAGCCTCGAGCTGTTATTCGTGCTATGGCTGTTACAGGGTGTGATCCCGCAATTATGGGTTATGGCCCGGTTCCTGCAACAGAAATCGCATTGAAAAAAGCAGGATTAACATTAGGTGATATTGATATTTTTGAGCTAAATGAAGCTTTTGCCGCACAGTCATTAGCTTGCATGAAGAAAATGAATTTACTCGATAGTATTGATGACAAAATTAATTTAAATGGTGGAGCGATTGCCTTAGGACATCCTTTAGGTTGCTCTGGATCTCGAATAACCACGTCATTATTAAATATTATGGAGCGTAAAGATGCGCAGTTTGGCTTAGCCACAATGTGTATTGGATTAGGACAAGGTATTGCAACGATTATAGAACGTGTTTAATACGGCATTCTGCCTATCCACGTTCTTATCGTTAGGAAAGTATTCACTTCGATTGCATGGTTAGAAACCATTTTCCCGCCGTCAGGGGCGGGTTTTTTTATGGTTTTAAAAACGAAAATAATAACAAATGATGGGATATTATCGTTTTATCAGATAAATTCAAAAGCATCGCTAAATAAGCGTGTTTTATCTGCATTGCGCTCATTACAAAAACGATCTCTGGCAATTTTAGCCATCTCAAAACGCCCTGCGATATAAATATCATATTCTGATAAATCGCCAAAATCTTCGCTTATCGCCGTTAATACCGTACCTTTTCGGCCTCGCCAATTTTCATCCGGTTGCTCGACTACAGGCACAACCGTTAAAGATGGATGCAATTCTGATAATTCTTGTAATTCATTAAGGTCATAGAGGTGAACGCTTTCTCTTCCCCCCCAATAAATCGTAATAGAGCGTTGTGGGTTTTCAGCTAATGCAGCCAATAAAATTGAGTGGGTATAAGAAAATCCCGTACCGCCAGCAATTAATAGTAAAGGACGTTGACTCTCTTTTTTAAACCACGCATTTCCATGAGGAATATCAATGGTAAGCTGCTGTTTTTCTAATATCACATCAAGCACTGCCATCGCATAAAGATTGAGTTCAGACGCACCAATATGAAGTTCAATAAAGTCTTTATTTTCAGGTATAGATGCAATAGAAAAAGGGCGTTTATCACGTTCATCCATAACGGCTAAAAGATATTGCCCAGCCTGAAAATCAAATTCGCCATCGGGTAATAGCCTTACCCGATAAACCGTATCTGTCATCGGCTCAACAAGTGAGACTTTACAATTCAGTATTGCCATGTTGTTCCTCTGTTATTATTTAAGAATATCGAGCTGTTCCCAAATAGTATCGACTCGTTGCTTAACTTCATCAGACATCACAATAGGTCTACCCCATTCTCTATCTGTCTCACCAGGCCATTTGTTGGTCGCATCAAGACCCATTTTTGATCCTAATCCTGAAACAGGTGAAGCGAAGTCGAGATAATCAATAGGCGTATTTTCCATCATAATGGTATCTCTCGCAGGGTCCATTCTGGTCGTGATTGCCCAAATCACGTCTTTCCAATCTCTTGCATTGACATCATCATCGCAAACAATCACAAATTTTGTGTACATAAATTGCCGTAAGTAAGACCAAACACCCATCATTACGCGTTTAGCATGACCCGCATACTGTTTCTTCATTGTCACAACGGCTAAACGGTAAGAACATCCTTCAGGGGGTAAATAAAAATCTACAATCTCAGGAAACTGTTTTTGTAATATCGGAACAAGCACTTCATTCAATGCAACACCTAATACTGCGGGCTCATCAGGTGGGCGCCCTGTATAGGTGGAGTGATAAATTGCATCTTTACGGCGCGTTAAATGCGTAATGGTAAACACAGGAAAAGAGTCAATCTCATTATAATATCCTGTGTGATCGCCATATGGCCCTTCTGGGGCTAATTCGCCTGGTTCAATGTAACCTTCAAGGATAATCTCAGCACTTGCTGGCACTTCAAGATCATTGGATAGGCATTTTACAACTTCTGATTTATTACCCCGCAATAATCCAGCAAATGCATATTCAGATAATGTATCGGGTACTGGTGTTACGGCACCTAAAATAGTAGCAGGATCAGCTCCTAATGCCACAGATACAGGAAATCGCTCACCGGGATGTTTTTGACACCATTCTTGAAAATCTAACGCACCACCACGATGCGATAACCAGCGCATAATCACTTTATTTTTACCCAGCACTTGCTGGCGATAAATACCCAGATTTTGGCGCTCTTTTAATGGGCCACGAGTCACCGTTAATCCCCAAGTAATCAAAGGTGCTGCATCTTCAGGCCAACAATGCATAACGGGGATCTTTGTTAAATCAACATCATCACCCGTTAAAACGACTTCCTGACAAGGTGCTTTACTTAAGCGTTTTGTTGGCATATTTAAAACTTGCTTAAATTTAGGTAACTTATCGAAGAGATCACGAAAACCTTTCGGAGGATCAGGCTCTTTTAGAAAAGCTAATAACTTTCCAACTTCGTGTAAGGCTTTAACATCATCTTGCCCCATTCCCATTGCCACACGCTCAGGTGTGCCAAATAAGTTACAAAGCACTGGCATATCATACCCTTTAGGATTTTCAAACAACAGTGCTGGCCCACCGGCACGTAAAGTTCTGTCCGCTATTTCGGTCATTTCAAGGTAGGGATCTATTTCATAGGTGATACGTTTTAATTCACCTTTTTCTTCTAGTAATGAAAGGAAATCTCTTAAATCGCGGTATTTCATCATAATCTTACGAGCCAGTGAGTGAAAGAAAAGAGGGACAATGCCCTCTTTGAGACGCTATAAGCTAAACGCATAACTCACTAAAATGCAATGCTTTTTATTTAGTAGCGTTCACGATACTTATAAACAGCGGAATGGAACCCACTCTGAAAGTAATTTTGTATCAAACTGTTCAGGGAATGTTTTTCCATGTTGGAAGATTTTGAAACCTTCATTTTTAGCGCTGTAATAATGTAATTCTTCACCTTGAATATGTAAGTAACTACCTTCACGGATAGCCACAACAATCTCTTCAGGGTTAATAGCACAAAACTCGGCAATACGCTCATCGCGTGTTTCACCCATATGGCCACTAATAGAAGCATCAATATAATGTGGGTTAATTTGAACAGGGAATAAACCAAGCGATGGCATAATAACAGAGGAACGTACTGGCATATCATTAGTGGTACGAATTGTCGGGGTTGCAACGTTACAACCTGCACTCCAACCAATATAAGGAATATTACGTTCACGGACAGCTCGTTGAATAGGAACAACTAATCCTTTTTCATGCAACATTTGGTTTAATAACCAAGTATTACCACCGCTAACTAAAATACATTCCGCATTATTGATTGCATCAACTTCCGAATCGAAATGCTCAATACAAGTCACTTCAATACCTAACACTTCTGATAAATCACGAGCACGTTGGTCATGATCAGAACGAATAACAGCATAGGCAATTAATACAGCAGAACGAATACCACGTTTTTTGATCATGCTATCGATATTATCTTTTGCATAACTTAACCAACGTGGATCCCCGGCAATTTTTCCGTTACTTAATAAAAAAACTTCCATTACAGAACCTCTTTATAATTATGAATAGAATTCTAAGATAATTATCTTGAAAGCTTTTTCTTGTTTTTACCATCACTTTTTTGTCAACTTGTTACCTCTATCTGAGATCCAATTGAAACTAACAAAAATGACCTCTTTTATTGCGTATGAACACAGCTTTTCTATTTTTTCTAGTATAAGGTCGCGTTAAGCTATTTTTTATTTAACCTCAATAGATAGCTGTTACCTCAACGATAAATTTGCTATTATTTCGTAAATTAAAATCAACTAACTTATTGTCTCTACTATGAAAAATTGGTACTTGCTGTATTGTAAACGAGGACAAATCCCTCGTGCTATCGAACACTTAGAACGTCAGCAAGTGGGCTGTTTCACACCGTTCGTAACCATAGAAAAAATAGTAAGAGGAAAGCGCACTGCGGTAACCGAGCCTCTTTTTCCTAATTACCTTTTTATCGAGTTTGATCCTGAAGTGATCCATACCACGACCATTAACTCAACACGTGGAGTGAGCTCGTTTGTTCGCTTTGGGAAATATCCTGTCACAGTGCCTCAAGATGTGATTGATACACTGCAGATACCTCAGCTTTCTACTCTCTCTTACAGTGAAGAAAATGTACCTCATAGTGGTGATAGTGTGTTAATTACAGAGGGTATTTTTCAAGGGCTCCAAGCTATATATCAAGAGCCTGATGGTGAGGCTCGCTCAATTTTGCTTTTAAATATATTAAATAGCGAAGTGAAAAAATCAGTAAGTAATAAAGAATTTAAAAAAGAGTCCCCCTAAAAAAATTAACCCAGCTATTGCTGGGCTAATATCATATGATTTTAGAAAATTGTTTCTAAAATTATTTTTGTTGCTCTGTTTCAGCTTCCGCCTCTGCTTCTTCAGCTTCTTCTTCAGGTGTTTTTCTTCGGCCATTACCCACATAAAAACGCGATACCATGACACCAATTTCAAACAGTAAGTACATAGGTATTGCTAATAAGGTTTGAGAGAAAACATCTGGAGGTGTCAATACCATACCAACAACAAAGGCACCCACAAGAATATAAGGACGTTTTTTCTTTAACGCATCGGGTGTCGTTACACCACTCCAGCACAGTAAAATAATCGCAATAGGTACTTCAAACGCCGCACCAAACGCCATAAAGAGCGTCATCACGAAGCTGAGATACTTACTGATATCTGGAATAAAGTTAACCCCTTCTGGGGTTGTATTAACAAAGAAACCAAACGCAAGAGGGAACACAACAAAATAAGCAAACGCCATACCGAGATAGAATAATACTGTACTTGAAACAAGTAATGGCAGCATTAAGCGACGTTCGTGTTTATACAATGCTGGTGCGATGAAAGCCCATACCTGATAAAGAATAACAGGTACAGAAGCAAAAACGGATACCATGATTGTCAATTTAATCGGAGTCAAAAATGTAGAGGCAACATCTGTCGCACTCATATTTGACCCTTGTGGCAACTTATCAAGTAATGGAGCCGAGACTAATTGATAGATATCGTTAGAAAAATAAACCAGCGCTAAAAAAACCACAAGAACTGACACCAAGCTATACATCAAACGCTTGCGTAATTCTATTAAATGGCTGATCAGCGGTTGGGTATCATTTACTGCCATGTTTTAATGCTCACCATTGACCTGATCAGTTGTTTTTTTCTCTATTGTTACTGGTTGAGTAACAGGAACTTCTGTCTTTGTAACACTTTCTGCCACAGGTTTATGGCGATTAGCATCATCATTAACTTCATTAGCTTCAGCAAGTGCGGCTAAATCAGAAGGTGAAGGTTCCGTAGAGTCGGTTTTTACAGACTGCTCTTTAGTGGGATCTGGCGTTGTAGGTGCTTGATAAGTTTGTTTTAAAGACTGTGCAGCCTCTTTTAACTCATCCATAGACGCCTTCAGCTCTGGTGATAATGTTTGTAAATTCGCTTTCTCTTCAACTTTTTTCAAGCTCTCTTGGAGTTCTTGAAGTTTTAGTTCTTGAGTCAGTTCATTTTGCACATTCGCAGCCAAAGAGCGTAGCGCCCTTACCCAGCCAGCAATTGTTTTTACTGCTACGGGCAAACGTTCTGGCCCCAGAAAAACAAGACCAATCACCATGACCAATAGCAGCTGACTAAAACCAATGTCAAACACGGTTTATACCTGCTCTTTGTTTTTGCTCTCAGTTGTAGACTTCTCTTCTGTTGAAGTCTTCTGCGCTAAATTTTTAGTATCAAAATCTGCGTCGTTATTTGTTTTTTCAGCGTTGTTGGTGTCTTTATCTGCAGCTTCATCACCAATCGCTTTTTTAAAGCCTTTTACTGATGCACCTAAATCTGAGCCCAATGTGCGCAGTTTATTTGTACCAAATAATAAAACAACGATGACAGCAATGATAAGTAATTGCCAAATGCTAATACCGCCCATTTTATGTTCCTCAACTATTTTCGGGGTTATACTTAATAACAGTGCCCATTATATACAACGAATTCAATTTTCGGGAATCTCGAATTCATCTTTTAACTTGCTCAAAGACAAACTTTGATGTGTTTTTATTGTGGATTACCAGATCTAAACCAACCCAAAATCCATGCAAGAAGGCCTAAACTGATAAAAACACTGAATAATGTTTTAAAACCAGAAACAAAAAACAGGCTACCGCATAAAAACAGTGTTGTACCTATACCCAATAAAAATAGAGACTGTCTATGTTTGACTCTTTGCGAACTTATTTGTTCCGTCAATTTATCTAGCGTTAACTTCATATTTTTATGTTGCTTCAGACTATCATAAACCAGCTCAGGTATCTCTGGCATTTTTTCAATCCAGTAAGGCGCTTTACTCTTTATACCATTCACTAAAGCCGTGATACCAATTTGACTATGCAACCAATCTTCTAAAAACGGTTTTGCCGTTTTCCATAAATCCAATTGTGGATATAACTGACGCCCAAGCCCTTCAACATAAAGCAATGTTTTTTGAAGTAAAACTAACTGCGGTTGTACTTCCATATTGAAACGACGTGCAGTATTAAACAGATTAAGTAACACATGTCCAAATGAGATCTCAGACAGAGGTTTTTCAAAAATCGGTTCACATACCGTGCGGATCGCAAATTCAAAATCTTCTACATTGGTATCTGCTGGTACCCAGCCTGAATCAACATGTAATTCTGCAACTTTTCGATAATCACGGTTAAAGAAAGCTAAAAAGTTTTCAGCTAAATAGCGTTTATCTTCTTTATTTAATGAGCCAACGATACCGCAATCAATGCCGATATAATATGGATTCTCAGGGTGATCATAACTAATAAACACATTACCTGGATGCATATCAGCATGGAAAAAACTGTCTCTAAACACCTGAGTAAAAAAGACTTTTACACCTCGCTCCGCAAGAAGTTTCATATTCGTCTTTTGTGCATTCAACGCTTCAATGTCAGAAACGGGAATACCATAAATACGCTCCATGACCATCACGTTTTCATGACAATAATCTGAATACACTTCAGGAATATACAACATCGAGCTATTTTCAAAATTACGACGTAGCTGAATAGCATTTGCAGCTTCACGCAGTAAATTTAGCTCATCAAGTAATGTTTTTTCATATTCGCGGATCACCTCTTTTGGTCGTAAACGACGACCATCAGGTAAAAACGGTAATAAGTTTGCCAAGCGATACATCAAACGGATATCCGCTTTAATCACTGGTTGAATATCGGGACGAATAACCTTGAGTACCACTTCTTTGCCGTTTTCTTTTAATTTTGCAGTGTGAACCTGCGCTATAGAAGCAGAAGCCAATGGGGTTTCATCAAAATCATCAAACCATTGGTCAATAGGGCCACCAAATGATTTTTCAATATATTGTCGTGCTTTCTTACCATCAAAAGGAGCAACTTTGTCTTGCAATAAAGCGAGTTGGTCAGCAATTTGAGGAGGAAAGAGATCACGTCGAGTTGATAACATTTGACCTAATTTAATCCAAACAGGCCCTAATGTTTGCAATGCGAGTCGTAAGCGTTCACCTAATGGTTTTTCTGGATGTTGATTTTTGATCCAAAATAGTGCTCGGCATCCTAATCTTGCAGGTAAAGTAATTCGATGCTTAGGAATTAACTCATCAAGCCCATAAGATAAAAATACCTGAATAATATGATAGAGGCGCTTTAACTCACTAAGGAGCATTATTTTTTCTCCAATAAGCCTAACCGTTTTTCCAGCTCGGCAGTTTGCTGTGCAACTTCTTCTATTTCATCATAAAAATGGACGGTTTCTAATGCACTAGGTGCGGTTTTCCACTCTTCAATTAACGCGTCGCGCAAATAATCTTTTTGATGATTTAAGAGTGCAGAAAATAACTGAACGCCCTTTCCTGCAACAACAGTCAGACTTTGCGCCGCAATGTCACCAATATAAGGTGCTAAATATTGCGCAGGGTCCCACTGTGCCATATCTAATAATGCAGACCAATTTTGAACAACCTGCATATCACCATCAATAGTGATATCGCCACGATTGATTAGTTCTGACATTTTTTGACGGTCACGAAGCTTAATCAAAGTTAATAGTTTTGTTTTTATCAAACAATCAATTTCATCATCCCACTGACTTAACACATCAACTTGTTGTTCGCTAAAAACTAAGTAAATGGAACGAGGAAACTCATTGATAGAAAGCGCCAACACTTTGCCCGCAAGGCGATTGCGGGCAGGTTTAAGCACATTTTCCTGATATAAAACATGATTAAGTGCTGTCTCCATGGATGCCGTTAACAGCGGATACAGTACTTGAGAGGCAATATCATGAGAAAAAGTGGCTTTTTCCATCTCAGAATTTAAATCCTTTGTGTAATGCAACTATACCTCCAGTCATATTGGTATAGGTAACTTGATCAAATCCCGCTTCTTCCATCATACCTTTTAATGTTTCTTGGTCTGGATGCATGCGAATTGATTCAGTTAAATAACGGTAACTTTCAGCATCATTTACAATCACTTGACCAATTTTGGGTAGGATATGGAAAGAGTAAGCGTCATAAATCTTGCTTAAAGGTTCAAGTACAGGTTTAGAAAACTCCAGCACCAGCAGGCGTCCACCTGGCTTTAATACACGAAACATTGAACGTAAAGCTTTTGCTTTATCGGTCACATTACGTAAGCCAAAGGAGATAGTGATACAATCAAAATGGTTGTCAGGGAAAGGTAATTCTTCAGCATTCGCTTGTACGTAGTTAACATTACCCACAATACCGTGATCGCGTAGCTTCTCACGTCCCATTTTCAACATTGAGTCATTAATATCAGCTAAAACCACTTCCCCATTTTCACCCACAAGACGAGAGAATTTAGCCGTTAAATCACCAGTACCGCCCGCAAGATCAAGAACGCGTTGGTTACGTCTTACACCACTAGCTTCAATGGTATAACGTTTCCAAATCCGGTGAACACCAAATGACATCAAGTCATTCATTAAATCATATTTAGACGCGACAGAGTGAAAAACCCTTGCAACCATGGTTTGTTTATCATCTTTGTCAACGGTTTGGAAACCAAAATCTGTTGTTTCCTTCGTTTGTTGAGTCATATTATTTGCCCGCTAATTAATCAAAATTTAGTAAATTTAGTACTGGTCGTTTTCAGAAGTCTTTATCTCTTTATTTTATCAAATCAATCAGATGCTGATTTTTCAATGAGATCATTATCAATCGTTTTTTTTATCTCAACCCCTAAGGATTTAAAGCCTTCCGCTTGACTGATAAGATTTCCACGACCTTCAGAGAGTTTTTTCATCGCTAATAGATAGCCAGACTGCGCTTTTTGAATACTGTTTCCTAGCCCTTGCATATCATCAACGAAAAGTCTTAATTTGTCATACATTTTAGCCGCTCTGTCTGCAATTTCTTGCGCATTTTGACTTTGATATTCATATCGCCACAATGCAGCTATTGTACGCAAAGCAACAAGTAAAGTAGATGGCCCAACTAACATAATATTGTTTTTCAATGCTTCTTCTAACAAGTCAGGAGAATGACCAATTGCAACAAGATAAGCTGGCTCTATGGGTATAAACATTAAAACATAGTCTAAAGACGTTACACCCGGTAGTTTATGATAATCTTTTACACTCAATCCTTTAATATGCGCTTTAATTGAGTTCACATGCGCATAAAGCGCTTGTTTACGTTCACTATCGTTATCACTACTAAAATACTTTTCATATGCCACCAGCGACATTTTAGCGTCGATAATGACATCTCTGCCATGAGGTAAGTGCACAATAACGTCAGGTTGATAGCGACCGCCATTTTCATGGCGAATACTCACCTGCGTTTCAAACTCATGACCTTCACGTAATCCCGAAGACTCTAATATACGCGCTAATACCGTTTCACCCCAATTACCTTGGACTTTATTGTCCCCTTTTAAGGCATTTGTTAGGTTCACCGCTTCTTGTGCCATTTTGACATTTAATTGTTGAAGCTGGCGAATTTCATGAACCAAAGTATGTCGCTCTCTCGCTTCTTGCCCAAAACCATCTTGAACTTGTCGTCGAAAGCTTTCGAGTTGTTCACGAAATGGTGAAAGTAAATGTGTTAATCCTTGGCGATTTAACTCTTCAGCTTTACGCCCACTCTGTTCGAAAATACGATTAGCTAAGTTCTCAAACTGTGTAGCAAGCCGTTGTTCACTATTAATTAATAATCGCTGTTTTTCCTCTGCGGATATTCGGCTTTCTTCCCAACGAGTTGTCACTTCTCTTAATTCAGCTTCTTGAGAAGTAATAATTTCTCTCTGAGCGCGTAATTCTTGCTCTAGCTGTTCTATATGTTGTTGTAAAGATGGGATAATCACCGCCTTTTCTTGGGCGATAGCAAGCTGTGTATGATTTTCACGTAGCATGGTTTCTTTATCGGATAAACGTTGTTGGATAGACCACCAAACCAGCGCCCCCCCAACAAGTACCCCACCTAATAAACCAATGATCCCATATAACAACTGAATATCCACTAAAGTGACCTTTTTACTTTCCAGCGGGCTACGTTAAAACGCATAGATAATATTGTCTAGCAACAATTTATATCATGACTTGATTTGCGATAAAGGACGCAGTTATCCGATCCATTTCGCAAGCCATTGCAAACCAAAAGCACCAGGCGCCAAAATACCAAAAGCCCAAATCATGGCTGATGTTAAATTAGCTATTTGAAAATAACGTTGTGGCATCGCACAAATACCGGCAACTAACGGGACAATTGCACGAAAAGGTCCAAAAAATCGTCCAATAAACACCCCCCAAATCCCCCATCGATTAAAGAATTGATGACCTCTAACCAATGTTTGTGGTGAACGTGAAATTGGCCACAAATTTCTTACCCCCTCTTTATAGTGAAACCCTACCCAGTACGATACCCAATCACCAAAGAAAGCCCCTAACGCAGCAGCTAGCCAAATCGGCCAGAAAAACAGACCACTCTCACCAATTAAGGCGCCTAATCCCAATAAAATCACTGTGGCAGGAATAAGCAAAGAGATAAACGCGAGTGACTCACCAAAAGCAAGGAAAAACACGATTGGAATAGCCCAAACTTCGTGCTCTTTTACAAAAAGAGTGATGGTATGAATAATGTCTTGTACTGTCAAAATAGACGACCTTATATTCGGTTAACCTAAATAATATTAACCGAATATAAATCACTTTATTATTCGAGAAAATAATTTTGTAGGGCATCTCGGCTAGCAGCATCTAAACCGATATCTTTTTCTAGCCAAGTATCAACATTACCATAATGCTGATTAATACTGGCCAATGCTGTTTGCAGAAACTCTTCTTGTACTGAGTAAACATAGGCAAATTTATCAACAATGTTATCACTCATTGTTTTGGCATGTTCTTCTAAAAGATAAGCACGATAAGGCGCTAATGTTTCATTAGTAAGCAAGTAATCTTCCATCACCACATCTAAAGATGCACCAAGAGCAAATAACACTAAAGCAGAGCCAACACCTGTTCTGTCTTTGCCTACCGCACAGTGTTGCACAACCCCCCCTTTTTCAGGCTGCTTTAATAACATAGCTAATTGTTTGTAGGCAGGATTATTAATAGGTAATAATTTATATAGCTGAAACATAAAGGCTTTAGCATCAAATTGCTCAAGTATTTCAGGTGTCAACTTTTCAAGGTTTGCAGAAACTTCTTTGGATAATGGGTTTGCAGGAGCATGATAATATTGCGCGCCTTCCCAGACACGGTCTGGTTTATCAACGATTTCCCCACTATCACGATAATCAATGATTTGAAAAAGATTTTTGTCAATGAGCAGAGATTGGTCAGTATTGGTTAATCTATCCAGTGAGCCAGAGCGAAAGAGCATTCCGGGTTTAATAACACCACCGTTACTCAATTTTTTACCGCCTAAATCACGAAAGTTAATTCCGCCGACTAAAGGCAACACCGAAGGATGTGTTTGTAAGATATCAGTCATAATGCCTCTTCTCATTGTTGTATTGTTAAGACCCCAAAGACCTTAACAGAAATCAGTGTCTGTTAATACATTAACGTGATGAATTACCATACAAAAAAAGCCCTTAACACCAGAGTATTAAGGGCTTTTATATTTGATTAAAAAAACTTATTTCATTAAAGCACGAGCGGCTTCGATAACGATACCTAGCGCATTATTTTCAGTTTTCTTCAGTAATTCCGCATCTGGAATTTCTTGTTGAGTACGGTTTACGATAACACCCGCAACCATACCTGCACGTAAACCTTGGCTTGCACACATTGTTAGTAATGTTGCAGATTCCATTTCATAGTTCATTACGCCCATTTCTTGCCACTCTTTCATAGAGCCTTTGAAACGGCGAACAACGCGACCTGTATAGGTGTCGTAACGTTCTTGTCCTGGATAGAATGTATCTGAAGATGCAGTAACACCTACGTGAACAGTTGAGCCATTGTCTTTAGCCGCTTTATACAGTGCGTTCATACATTCAAAATCAGAAACAGCAGGGAATTCCATTGGTGCGAAATGCAAGCTTGCACCATCTAAACGAACTGCAGCAGTCGTCACAAGAATATCACCGACATTGATATGTTCTTGAATTGCACCAGTTGTACCAATACGCAAGAAAGTGCGGATACCTAGCTGTGCTAATTCTTCAACGGCGATAGAGGTAGATGGACCACCGATACCTGTTGAGCAGACAATAACAGCTTTGCCATCAATTTCGCCACGCCACGACGTGTATTCACGTAAAGAAGCCAGATGAACTGGGTTATCCATTAATTTTGCAATTTTTTCAACACGCTTCGGATCACCGGGAACAATTGCTAAAGTGGCACCCTGTAGGTCATTTTTGGTTAAACCTAAGTGAAATACATCAGACATATCGGACTCCTCAATGGGACAAAACCAATCTTCATTAAATTAAAAGCTACTGTATCAGTTTTACAGACCTTTTTAGTGACAAAAATCACTTATAAAGCACCAGATAAAGTAACAATTTCATAAAAATGTGAATACAATCACGAAAAATAGCATTAAAAATACATTCTCAGTAAATACATTATCAATATTCGCTGACTTCAATCATTAACTAAAACAAACATTCATCTCATCAGTATAGACGAGGTAAATACCTTAAGGCACATATACTCAATACAAATAAATATCCTCGCGAACATCTACTCTAAATAATTCAAGGTGTAGCTAGGCGACAAATGAATGAGTCGCTAGGAACATACAATAGTATGTGACTAGTGCGAATGAGTGCAGTCAACAACGCTACAACTTGAAGTATGACGAGTAGCTAGGAGCATACATAAGTATGTGACTACTGCGAATGAGTACAGTCAACAACGCTACAACTTGAAGTATGACGAGTAGCTAGGAGCATACATAAGTATGTGACTACTGCGAATGAATGTAGTCAACAACGCTACAACTTGAAGTATAACGAGTATAGCGCGTACACTACCCGCCCTTAAAACAAACATCTTAATGTGACACACACCTGTCACTGGAGTAAACATGAGCTTATTTAACCAAATTGCAAGCCTATTGGGTGGCGAAAAAATCAATCAATATAAAACTGTCCTCGACTGGGTTGAGTCTCAAGGTGGCATTGAAGGCTTAATAAAGCAATTTGATACAGCAGGTTTAAGTGAGCTTATTCAATCTTGGATAAGTACAAATACAAATTTACCTATCAGTGCTGAACAAATCGTAGCGGTTTTTTCATCACCTGTTATTAATGAACTTGCGTCAAAAATTAATTTAAGTGCAACTGAAGCCTCTGAAATGGCGGCACAATACCTACCTAAATTAATTGATAAAGTCACACCAGATGGCGTTGTGCCTAAAAACTTAGATTTAGTCAGTGCGGGGATGGATATTTTGAAAGCGAAAATTTTCGGTGGCTAAATAAATACGCTATTTTAATGCGTTTTCCCTTACAAGCCCCCATAAGAGAGAACGCATCATATTTTTAATCATCAAAATTGATTACAGCAAACCCTCTTCAATCAACGCTTCATGAAAACGTTGCTTCTCTTCTGGCGTTGCTTGAATACGTTCTAAAGGCACATCCAAAGCATAAGGGATATTCTGTTGTGGTGAATAAACGGCTAATACGTAGGTGTTTCCATTTTGCTCAATCACAATAGGCGGTGTTTTCTTATTCCCTGAATAAGTAATACGAATATCTTTACCCTCTAAATTAAGATGATAAGTGGCAATAAATTGCTTATTACTTACAACCACTTTCGCAGGAACAGCGATTAATTTTAAAGGCTGAGTGCCCACTGATAATAATGCTTTTCTCACTTTACTTGTCAGTATTTGACGATAAATAAAAAATATCACGCAAAAACCAAATAATCCGACAAAAATAATCGTGCTAATTAAACGAAGCCAAATATTATCTATCGCCACATCAACGGTCATTTTAGTCAGATCGTTTTCATCCGCAACGGGTTCAACCAATATATCTTTATTGCCAAAATCAAGAAAAGTAAAATTACGTGAAACCTCGTTACCTTCATACCGTAAATCAACACTACAATTAGTTAAAATAAATAGTTTTGAACGACAAGAGCCATCAACATCAGCATTAATAAATACGGGATTTTTACTAATTTGGTAATCATAAACAATATTAGGAATTTGATAAGCACTAAATACAGTCAATGCTAACATCACAATCACTAAAAATAAGGTACGGAATAGTCCACCATCGCCTCTTAGTGGAACTAATTTCAAAGGTCGAGTTGGAAAAGCATCTAATATTTTATCCGAAAGTTGAATGCTCGTTTGCACAATAATTATATCCATAAAATTAGAGAATTTTTGCAGTATAACAACTCTCTAGAATATCAATAATAAGATTTGCTCCTAGTTTTAATTAATACTCTTTTTTATTTATATAAAATTAGCCTGCTATTTGGATAGAGTGACTTTTTATCAACGTAACCATTCAAAAATAGCAGGCTAACAAGTAATTATTTTATTATGCGTTCTGACGTAAATATTTAGCAGCTTCAACCATATTTGCTAATGCTGCACGTGTTTCAGGCCAGCCTCGTGTTTTTAATCCACAATCTGGATTTACCCATAAACGCTCTGCAGGAATACGTGATTGCGCTTTTCTTAATAATCCCACAATCCACTCTACATTTGGCACGTTAGGCGAGTGAATATCATAAACACCTGGCCCAATTTCATTTGGGTAATCAAAGTGTTCAAAGGCTTCTAAAAGCTCCATATCTGAACGTGATGTCTCAATAGTAATCACATCTGCATCCAAGGCCGCGATAGATCCCATGATGTCGTTAAACTCGCAATAACACATATGCGTGTGGATTTGTGTTTCATCATCAGCAACAGCGGCACTTAATTTAAAAGCATCGACTGCCCAGTCAAGATAAGCCTGCCACTCATTACGACGTAACGGTAATCCTTCACGTAATGCTGGCTCATCAATTTGAATAATACCAATACCCGCTTTTTGTAAATCATCCACTTCATCACGCAGTGCTAACGCGATCTGTTTTGCAATGGTTTCACGCGTCACATCCTCACGAGGGAACGACCAACATAAAATTGTCACAGGGCCTGTTAACATGCCTTTGACTGGCTTTTCAGTTAATGATTGTGCGTAAGTTGCCCAATCCACGGTAATAGGGGCTGGGCGACTAATATCACCGATAATCACTGGTGGTTTTACACAACGTGAACCATAGCTTTGTACCCAGCCATTTTGCGTAAACACATAACCATCAAAATGCTCACCAAAATACTCAACCATGTCGTTACGTTCAGCTTCACCATGAACTAATACGTCGAGGCCTAGGTTTTCTTGCTCCGTTATCGCTTGCTTAATATGTTCACTGATATTTGTGCGATAAGCAGCCGTATCGATACGCCCTTTCTTAAAATCAAGGCGCACAGTACGAATTTCTGTTGTTTGTGGGAATGAGCCAATTGTGGTGGTTGGCCATAATGGCAAATTAAACCGTGCACGTTGTATTTCTGCGCGTTGGGTATAAGGTGAATTTCTTTCACTGTCTTGCGCTTCAATTGCCTGTAAACGAGCTTCAACTTTTGCATTATGTACACGGGTTGAGTGCTGACGTTGACGAATTGGTGCACTGTACTGTGCCAATTGATCATCATACTCGCCTTCGGGCGCATTTAGTGCCTTAGCCAACAAAGCGACTTCTTCACATTTCTGAACAGCAAAAGCAAACCAGCTTTTTACTTCATCATCAAGTTTCGTTTCTGCATTTAAATCAATTGGGCTATGCAGTAATGAACAGGATGTTCCGATCCACAAAGGACGTTTACCTTTGAGCGCAATCACTTGCTGATAACGTGCACTTAAATCGGCTTTCCAAACATTTCGACCATTAATGGCACCTAATGATAGCACCCAATCTTTAGGTAATACTTGATGTAAGCGCTGCAAATCATCTTGCCCTGCTGAAATATCAACATGAAGCCCATTAACAGGTAAGTTTTTAATAATATCAAGATGATGAGAAATACCATCAAAATAGGTCGTCAGCAGTAATTTAACTTGCCCCGTTAATGTTTGATAAGCTGTTTGATACGCATTTTGCCATTCAACAGGTAAATCCAGTACTAAAACCGGCTCATCAATTTGCACCCACTCAATACCTTTCTCTTTTAATGCAGAAATAACTTGTTGATAGATAGGTAAAATATCTTTCAATAGCGTTAATCTATCAAATTCAGGGCCTTTTACTTTACCTAGCCACAAGTAAGTCACTGGGCCGAGTAAAACGGGTTTTATTTTATGACCAAGAGCTAATGCTTCATCGACTTCTTCTAGTAGCTCTTTCCATGCAAAGGTAAATGACTGGCCTTGCTGAAATTCAGGCACGATATAGTGATAGTTAGTATTAAACCATTTCGTCATTTCAGATGCCGCAACAGGTTTACCTGTTGGCGCTCTACCACGAGCGACTCTAAATAGGGTATCAAGATCAAGTGAGCCATCTTCATTACGATGACGAGGTGGCACGTTGCCTAACAATAGACTTGTTCCTAATACTTGGTCATACCAAGCAAAATCACCAACAGGTAATAATTCAACACCCGCATCTGCTTGTTGTTGCCAGTGACGAGCACGAAGTTCTTTACCAACAGCGATAAGTTCTTCTTGTGAAATCTTGCCTGCCCAATAATTTTCTTGTGCTTTTTTTAGCTCTCTATCTAAGCCAATACGAGGGAAACCCAGTGTGTGATTGCGAATTGTCATAATTAAAATCCTGTTTTTAGCCGTCTAGATGTTTACACATCCATAATCTACAGGTAGTGTATAAATCACAAGCGCAAATTTTTCATCAACAACTTGAAGGTTTCTCATGATAGAAATAAAACACTTAAAAACGATATTGGCACTAAAGCACACAGGCTCTCTTGCCAATGCAGCAAATCAATTGCATCAAACACAATCTGCCCTTTCGCATCAATTCAGTGAATTAGAGCATCGTCTTGGTTATCGAATTTTTGTGCGTAAAAGCCAACCACTGCGTTTCACACCACAAGGAGATGTGTTGGTTAAATTAGCCGAAGAAGTATTGCCTATCGTTCGTAGAGCACTCGATACATGTAATGAACCTGGGAGTGTGAGTTTGAATATTGCGATTGAATGCCACAGTTGTATTCAATGGTTAACACCCGCATTACAGCAATATCGCCAGACATGGCCTGAAGTCAATGTCGATTTCCATTCGGGGGTTACGTTTGATCCACAACCTGCATTACTACAACGTGAATTAGATGTCGTGCTAACTTCTGATATTTTAGATGATGCACGTTTACACTACACGCCGCTATTTGACTATGAAGTGAAATTAGTTTTATCGCCCGATCACCCTCTTGCTAACCGCTTACATATTCAACCACAAGATTTAATTGCAGAAACCTTATTTATTTATCCTGTGCAAAGAGAACGTTTTGATGTATGGCGCCATTTTTTACAACCTGCGGGGATCACACCACATTTTAAACATGTCGATAATACGCTGTTGTTAATTCAAATGGTTGCAGCCGGTATGGGAATTGCTGCATTACCTCATTGGGCTGTTGAGAATTTTGAAAAACAAGGATTAGTAGTGACAAAAACATTAGGCGAGGGATTATGGAGCCGATTATATGCTGCTAACCGTCTTGGAGAGCAACATCAACCGGCAATTAGAGAGTTTATTCGCTTATCAGGCCAGCATGCCGTTAATAATCTTCCTTTTGTAAAACAGGTCGGCGTATCCAGCGTCGATGGATCCAAAGTGATGCAACAATCAGGCTCGCGCCTATGATGAAACTTGGCCAATTTGGATGTTGCTGCCAAATAGAAAAACTCACTAATAATCCTGCTGGAACCATCATGTTATTCATAATAGCTAAGGTTCCAGCATCAACTTGTGTGGCACCATAGTTCCACATGAAATACCCTATTCCAGAAGCGCCAATTCCTAACCAGAGTAAAACACCCCATTGTAGTGATGTTGTTGGCATTTTCTGCCAATCGGCAAAACACAATGCACCAACCAATGAAACAACAACAGCACCAAGATAAAACCAAGAAAACGCATGATGTTGTGGAATTGGATGTACTTCCATTAATCGTTTATAACCCACTTGACCAATAGCAAAGAAAATATTAGCAAGTTGCACTAATAACAATCCATACCAAAAATCATCACTTAAATGATCATAGCGAATTATTGCCGCACCTAATACTGCTAATAATGAGCTAAATGCATAACCCCAACGTAATTTCTGACGCTCTAATAAATCATAAATTAACGTAACATAAAGCGGTGTTAATACAGTAAACAGTAAAAATTCTGCGACGGTCAAATAGTTATAAGCATGGAAGACAAACAGATACATAATGCCGAGTTGGCAGGCTCCCACACTCATATAAAGCAAAATCACCTTAAAACGAATTCCCTTCCAACGTAAGAAAGGCAAGAAGACCAAAGCAGCCAAAGAAACGCGGATAAGAACAGAGAGCCAACTATCAACCTGACCCGCGAGATACTCGCCGATCAGGCTAAAAGAGGCTGCCCATAACAGTGTTGTAATAATGAGCAACCACATAATTAACTATCTTTCTCTACTAACAACGCTTCCATTAAATCCAACTCATGTAGCAATAATTGGAGTGTTTCATTACTAATTTTTCGCGTTGCTCTTAAATGGTAAAGTTCACCACGCTCCGCACGTAATGCCGTTAAACGAAAACGTCTTTCGAGATCTTCCTCTAACGCGTTATGGAGCATCTCATCTTGATCCGCAGTACGACGTCGTAAATATCCTGTAACACGAGAAGCAACTTCATTGATTTCTTCCGCATCCAACTGCTCTTCAGTACTTGCAGCTAAGCGCTCTTCCATTTTATTCAGACTGACAATTGCCACTTCTGCCATCACTTTCCGTGCATAGCGAACTTCATTTTTATCTGCTTCTTTATCAGTTGTCTTCACGCCTTTTAATAAGAAAGGAAGTGAAATGATACCCACTAAAATCGACAGTAAAATAACACCAGCAGCAATAAAGATAATTTGATAACGTCCCGGGAAAGTGCTGCCATCAGTTAAAAAGAGTGGAATAGAAAGCGCACCTGCAAGCGTAATGGCACCACGAACACCCGCAAATGACGATAACCACAACTCACGCGTTGTATAATTAGCGAAATCAAGCGGATGCTTTTTCATAAAGATCCGGCTAGTTTTCTTCATTAACCATAACCACGTAAATCGCAGGAGCAGCAGTGCAAAGTAGATAACGAAAACTGCCGCAAACAGCATCCAGACTTCAACTTCTGGGTCAAGATCTGCTTGAATAACAGAGCTAGTCCAAATAATAGGAAGCTGTAAGCCCAGCATGATAAAGACAAGGCCGTTAAAGACAAATTCAAGCATTGACCATACGCTATCAGCACGTAAGCGCATCGCAAGAGGCGCATTCCTGATAACGCCAGATTTACTGATAGTCATACCGGCGGCAACAGCCGCTAAAATACCAGAAAAACCAATATGTTCTGCAATAAGGTAAGAGGCAAAAGGTAGCAACAACATAAAAACGATTTGTGTAGCGGGGTCGTCTCCGCTCCAACGGCTCATCAATCGTAAAGATTTACTGTAAATTAAGGTGACACCAATACCTGCTAATAATCCGCCTATGGCGACTTTGAAAAATTCAAGGGTTGCACCACCCACAGTAAATACCATCGTGCCCATTGCCACAGCAACCGCAAATTTCAAGGCGACCAGACCCGAAGCATCATTCATTAGTGCTTCGCCTTCTAATATGCCCATTATTCGCTTAGGTATTCGCCCTTTACCAACGATGGAAGAGAGTGCGACCGCATCCGTTGGCGAAAGTACTGCCGCCAACGCAAATGCCGAAATAAGAGGGATACTTGGCATCATCCAATAAATCAGATAACCGATACCCACAACGGTCACCATAACTAAAACAAGCACTAGAATAAAAATCTCACGCCCATTTTGAATAAACTCTCGTGTCGGTGTTTTCCAACCATCAACAAAAAGTAAAGGTGGGATCAATAGAACGAGGAATAATTCAGGATCAAAAGTGACATGTAAACCAAACTGAGGCCATGCCAATAAAGCCCCTATCACAATCTGTATTAATGGTAACGGAACACGAAAGGGAATTAATTTTGTGATAACTCCCGAAACTGAAACCACCAGTATTAAAATCAAAATAGTAAAGAAAATTTCCATGTTACCCTTACATGCCTATTTTTATCCTGAAACCAGCCATTTCCCCTTATAAAAGGGAAACCTACCGAACGATAAAGAAACATATTATGTAAAATTCGCGCATCGTACTTTTCTTTATCAATGTATCTATGCTTATTTTAAACAGATCCCACATAGACTCTGTGAGAATATTTAAAAATTAAGATTAATCGTAGCTAACACCGCACATTGTACACAATTTATTGTTCTCTATTTATTAACGGCATTAATTCTAGAAAGCATACGTTTTTATTTCTCTTTTTCAGTCTAAGCAATGTAATAGACCGTATAAAAACGTAAAACGTTAAGTTATTAAATAAAAAATCATAGATAAATAACAATTACGATTAAATTTGAGAGCTAACGCGTAATGCTAATGATTATTCAATTGTTCTTAACATCGACATCATGACAACATCACAATATTTACCTTCTTTAAAAGCAGCTTTACGGCGTACACCTTCAACTTCAAAACCTAGTTTCTTATACAGATGCAAACCTCTTTCGTTGTCTGAATACACTTCTAATTCTAATCGTGTGGCTGCTAACCAGTTGAAAGCATAATCAATTGCTGTCTTAATAAGTAATTTACCAACACCTTTTCCTGAGTATTCAGCGCCAACACCGATACCAAAACTGACAATGTGGCGACGACGAGGATGATTATCGATTATCAGTGCTAAATGCCCCGCGACTTGATCATCAATAGTTGCAACAAAATGAGGAATATTTTGTTCTGAAAATTCAAGTAATCTTTTTTTCCACATCGTGACCGAAGGGTAAGGAAATTGGCAAGTACAAATATATAAATCAGGATGAGTATATAACTGTTGAATTGCGGCTGCGTCGTCTGGCTCACCATGGCGTATTTTTATTTCTTGCATATATTCTACCAAAAATTTAACAACTAGACTTTATTTCGACAATAGCGAATAAAAGTAGATAAATAAATAGCAAAAAGGCGGAATAAAAATATATTCCGCCTTTTGTCTTTAAAACCGATTATTTAAATTAAATTGCCCACTCACCCGCATAAAATGCCACTAAAGCAATAGTAATTAATACAGTACCAATATTGAGTTTACGCCATTCACCTGCAAAGACACGACCAATAACCAAACAGCCGAAACCTAACATAATACCGGTGACAATATTACACGTTAAAACAATAAATACAGCGCACACCATGCCTGACATTGCATCAACAAAATCACTAAAATCTAACTTAGTGACGTTACCTAGCATCAATAAACCCACATACATTAATGCTGGTGCCGTTGCATAAGCGGGAACTAAATAAGAGAGAGGCGATAAGAAAAGGATCAATAAAAATAAAATGCCCACCACTGTTGCGGTTAATCCAGTTTTACCACCAGCGGCTGTTCCTGCAGCAGATTCAACATAAACCGCAGCTGGTGCGGCGCCAATAACGCCCGCAAAAATGCTACTAACAGAGTCAGAAGTCAGCGCTTTTCCGCCATTAATAATTTGCCCGCGTTTATCTAATAAGTTTGCTTGACCTGCAACAGCACGAATAGTCCCGGTTGCATCAAAAATAGCGGTCATTACTAATGCTAATACGCTAGGTAAAACTAAAGGTTGTAATGCTCCTTTAATATCCATTGCGAATAATAAAGAAAGCCCATCTTCACCCAATTGAGGCATTTTAAAAACACCTTGGTATTTCACATTAGGATCGAAAATCAGCCCAATAATCGAAATGGCAACAATCACTAATAATACGCCACCTGGAACTTTGCGTTTTTCTAATCCGAAAATAGCGGCTAATCCTGCAAGTGACATCAGAACAGAAAATGAAGTGAATTTACCCATTGCCACAGGCAAACCATCAAAGGGGTTTTTAACGACAAGCCCAACACTATTGGCGGCAATTAAAAGTAAAAATAAACCTATCCCTATTCCTGCGCCATGAGCAATACCTGTCGGAATATTTTTTAAGATCCAAGTACGAATGCCAGTTAATGAGAATACAGTGAATAAACACCCCATTAAGAATACGGCGCCTAATGCAACAGGCACAGAGATGTTTTGTCCCAAAACCAAGCTAAAAGCGGTAAATGCTGTTAATGAAATAGCACAACCAATCGCCATAGGAAGATTTGCCCACAATCCCATGAGAAGAGAGCCCAATCCCGCGACTAAACAGGTTGCAATAAAAACCGCTGTATGTGGAAAACCGGCTTGCCCTAACATACTAGGAACAACAATCACGGAATACACCATAGCCAGAAATGTCGTCAAACCGGCGATCATTTCTTTGCGAACAGTAGTACCACGAGCTGTAAGTTTAAAATAGCTATCCAGTTTACCTGTGCTTGCTGATTGATTAGCAGACATTACATTCCTCTGACATAAAAACGGTTCACTCTCCAAAAAAACGGAAACGATTACGTATCAATTAAAATAACCTCTTACCGATAAAAATCTTAAGAGGGAGTCAAAAAGCAAACGTTTGGTTTTTTGTGTGGACTGAGTGAGAGAATTTGACGCAAACGATTATCTGGTGATATTAGGGTAAGAATCAAGTGAAAAAATACATTTTTAATAAAAATGTCATAAAAAGATAGTTTAAAGTTAGAAAAACAGAAAAAGAGGAAAGCAGCTGCCTACTTTCCTCATTATTCTACTTTTGTACAATTATCCAATGTCATACTTATCTCACAGTGGAAAACATCTTAGTTAATTGTTTTTATTTAATTTATATTATCTATCACAATAATTAGGTATATCTATCTATTATTAGTAACTTTAATAAGTCACTTAGATAAATAATACCTTCCGTTCCCAATGTGTGGCAATTAATGATATGCAGTATTCATTATTTTTATCTGAAGATAAGTTTATCTTCTACTTCTAACGTTAGATGAATAGATGCCGTTTTAGCAAACAGTTTTCTGTTTTGTATAAGCATTTCTAGATTATTCTTAATAAATTTTAAAATAAGTTCAATTACGAAAGATAATTATAACCATTTATAGAAAACAAGAAGATAAGATCTTAATATTTAGAAATCGAGAAAAGAAAGGCTTCCTCTATCGTCATTCTATCGCTAAATAGAATACGATAGAGAAAAAATCATATTAAGATGGGCTATTATTGAGTGTTTTAACACCGAGATTCCAACGTTCCATCGTTGATACTAAGAATAAACCTGTCATAGCAACCAATAAGAATGGTAGTGAAGATGAAGAAATTTCTGACATCGCGCCAGCCAGCAAAGGCCCTGATAAATTACCAATCCCCCATAACATCGCAGCGGATGCATTTGCGACCATCAGATCATTGCCTGAGAAATATTGTCCAATTTGTACCAACGCAATGGTGTATATCGCACCCGCTGTTGCACCCAATACCAGTAATAAAGGCCAAATCAAAAATGTATGAGACATCGTGATAGGTAATAATAAGCTTGCAAGTAAAGTCACGACACCACAAACTCGATATAACCGCGTTCTATTCATATGATCGGCAAGCCAGCCAAATGGCATTTGCATAATTGCATCACCCGCTAAAATCGCGCTTATCATCATTGCCGCAATAGCTTCAGTATGCCCTACACTTAAGCCATAAATAGGAAACATAGAAAGCACTGTGCCATCAAAAAAAGCAAAGAAAACAATGCCACCACAGATTGCTGGTGCAACTTTAACAAAGCGGATAATAGAAAAATTAGGCTCTTGTGTATCTTTTGGTAATTTATCACCTGTTTTTTGATCCATCATTAAAAACAGGACAATAGAGATAATATGAATAAAGACACTAATTAAAATCGGTGTCTTATCTGCAACGCCATAAAGCGCAATAATTGAAGGCCCTAATAACTGGCTAATCGTAAATACCGTGGTATATACCGCTAAAATCCGCCCACGTTTATTATCTGGTGAAAGCTCATTAATCCACGTTTCTCCTAAACAAATCATCACACCACTGGCAATACCCGTGATTAATCGTAAAGGAAATAGCAACTCTAAAGGCAAACTTCCCATTAAGGGTAATAAACTTATTGCAGAAATAATGGTCGCTAATAGCATAGCAAAGCGTTTACCGATCCATTGCACAATACGCCGAGCAAAGGGGGAAATAATTAACATTCCAATAGCGGGTGCTGCGGAAATAAGTCCAATAATAGATTCATTAATACCCACTAAATTAAGGCGCAGTGCCACCATAGGAATAGTTAATCCGATAACTATCCCGATAACGCCAATACTTACCGTGATAGTGGTTATCGCAAAAACTTCAGATTGGCGATAATTTTGATGTGACATGTTATTTTGTTTCTGCGAATAACAGAAACCTCTGTAATAAAAGGAAGGTGATTAAATAAAATATTGTCGTATATTATAGGGGATAAGAAATAGATAAACATGCTTAAAAAGCAACATTAATTAGAGAAAGATCTCTATTTGACTCTCGATGATCTTTACCTTTCACAATATTCTCACTTCATCGTTATTTATCCTACAACGCTTAAAAAAAATAACGATAGATAAGCACAGTACCTGATGCCAATACAATAGTATAAATCACACTCATAAATCGTGCTTTCGACATACGTAATGTTAAATTTCGCCCTAACCAAACACCTGCAAACATGGCTGGTAAGAAAATAACGGCTAATTTAAGAATATCTAATTGCCAATAAATGCCTGCACATAAGAAAATCACCACTCGCGTTAGTGTGCTAAAGCCAATCAATGTGGTTTGTGTAATGCGAAACTTATTTTTGTCTGTAATTCTGCCTGACAAGTAAATCGCATATAAAAATCCCCCACTACCAAACAACGCGCTAAATACACCGCCGATTAATCCAAAAGGATAAACTAAGCGTTGAGAAAATTGGCTTTCTTGTTTTTTCCAAAACAGTGCATAAATTGCATAACAAGTGGCAAAGATACCTAAAAGAAGAGAAAGTAAATCAGGTCGTGTGGTTAATAAAATTGTTGCACCGACAAGGCTACCAATAATAATAAGCGGAATAAGATAGCGTATCTCTTTAAAATCAGCCTGTTTGCCATCTCTGAAAATATTCACTATGGCAGCACTTAAATCGATTAATGCCAATAAAGGCACTATCATTGAAAGAGGCAAATAAAGTGCCAATACAGGGCCCGCAATTAACGCAGAACCAAACCCAGCCATACCAAAAATAACATAAGCAAAAAATAAGGTAAGTAAGCAAATAAAAAGATCAGACCAACTAAGCAAGTCCATCATAATAAACCTTGAATAATTATCATTTACTGAAGGATATTAGCGTAATTATTAAAACTAGAACAGTGATCGTAAGACTATTCACAAAATACAGCAGAAACAGGATCTCATTTTTCCGAATACGGTTAATTAGTGTTATTATCTAATTAGAATAACACTTTTAAACTAACGATATTTTGAATTGGCAATGAACTCACAACCTCCTAAAAAAACGAATGAATACCTTGGTAATAAAGTCAAACAATTAAGACAATCTCGAAATTTATCACTTAATGAGTTATCAAGAAAATCGGGAATATCCAAGGCTGCATTGTCAAAATTAGAATCGGGTGATTCTAATCCTAGAATCGATACCTTAGAGGCTATCGCAATAGCCCTTGGCTTTCCTTTGGGAGATTTATTTAGTTTTACACGTGAAGAATACCCTCGCTTAGAGCGACATAAGCCTATCGTGGGTGATTATGCCCAAGAGTTTAAATTTCGTATTGGCATCGGCAATATTACTGAAATTTGGCATATCGAAATGAAGCATGGCGCGATCATCAATAGCCCTGCTCACGCTGACGGCACCCAAGAGCACATCATGGTCTATTCTGGTAAATTAATGATGCGTTTTGATAACGACGAAACCGTCTTACTAGAAACTGGCGATTTTTATGCTTTCCACGGTAATGTCCCTCACTCGTATATCTGTGTTGAAGGACATTTGCGTGCCTCTGTGATTATGTCTAGCCCAAATCAGCAGCATTATCATCACCGCCCTTAAGCGATATTATTGGCTCTTTCAATTAGTGAGTGAGCCAATAATATAAGGCGATTAATTTAAATAACTTTCCATTTGCTCAAAAACACGTAGATCATCGCTGAATCTCACTTCTTTTACGTCTTCAAGCTTTTCCACCTGACTGACCATTTGCATAAGACGATCATCTTTTTGCACTAATAGCCAGATACGGCTTTTATCGCTGTTTTTCATCGGTAAACACAAAATGCCATCAACGTTAAATGCACGGCGAGCAAATAGCCCACAAATATGGGTCATAACACCGGGATGGTTGCGAACAATCAATTCCAGCGCGATAGGTTGTGATTGGTTTGACATAAATTAAGCTCCTATCATCTCAATATTTGCAGCCCCAGGTGGAACCATTGGAAATACTTTTTCATGGATATCAATCATAACGTGAATTAAACACGGACCGGGTTTTTCAATTGCTGCTTTTAATGCACTCGCAGGATCCGCTTCCTGATTTAAGTCACAGGTATCTAAACCGAAACCTTGTGCAATACGAATAAAATCTGTTTGATAAGGGTAAGCCGCAGCATAAATACGTTCTTCAAAAAACAGCGTTTGTTGTTGGTGAACTAACCCCAATGCCTGATTATTTATCAAAATAATTTTGATATCTAATTGGTGCTCAGCCGCCGTAGCAAATTCTTGAATATTCATCATAATGCTACCATCCCCCGAGAAGCAGAGGATTTTCTTATCTGGTTCGGCTAACGCGGCACCAATCGCAGCCGGTAAACCAAATCCCATCGTACCTAAGCCACCCGATGTTAACCATTGTCGAGGTCGATTTAGCGGATACGCCTGTGCTACCCACATCTGATGTTGTCCAACGTCTGTTGTAATAATGGCATCATCATCAACACAGTTTGCAGCCGCTAAGACAATGCCATAACCACTTAGAATATTCTCAGAGTTTTTCATTTCCAATGGATATTCTTGTTTCAGTGTCGTAACACGCTCGATCCATTCATTACGCTTGTTTGTATTAATCAATGGTAATAACAGTGATAACACTGATTTCGCATCAGCGTGGATCGCAATATCTGGGCGTTTGATTTTGCTAATTTCAGCGCGATCGATATCAACATGAATAATTTTGGCGTTAGGGCAAAACTTCTCTGCTTTACCAATAGCACGATCGTCAAATCGCGCCCCTAATACAATTAGCAGATCCGCTTCTTCTAAAATAAAATTGGTGCTACGCGTCGCATGCATACCTAACATCCCCAAATACAGTGGATGAGAAGGTGGCATTAATCCTAAACCCATTAAGGTCATGGTTGTCGGCAGGTTATTTTTCTCTGCTAATTCAATCGCTTCTTTACATGCTTCAGCGCTAATGATCCCCCCACCTAAATATAAAACAGGATTTTTAGCTTGATTAATCATTTGCGCCGCTTGTATTACTAAATCAGTATTAAATGCGGGAACAGGATCTTTTTGTGGAATAGGTGGTAACGCTTCTAATGTAATTGTGGCTTGCTGAATATCTTTTGGCACGTCAACCCAAACAGGCCCCGGTCTTCCTGACATCGCTAAACGAAACGCATCACAAATAATGTCAGGTAAGTCCGCAATATCGCGTACTAAATAGTTATGTTTCGTGATTGGAATAGACATGCCATAGGTATCAACTTCTTGGAAAGCATCGGTTCCAATCATCGCTGAAGACACCTGACCGGTAATACAAACTAAAGGAATAGAATCCAGTTTAGCATCGGCAATTGCTGTCACTAAATTTGTTGCACCCGGCCCGCTTGATGCAATACAAACAGCAGGTTTACCATTTGCTCGGGCAATACCTTGTGCAATAAAACCAGCACCTTGTTCATGACGAGTTAAGATATGCCGAATAGATTTACTTTGGCTTAAAGCATCATATAACGGAAGTGCTGCACCACCAGGGATCCCTGCAACTGTCGTAATACCTTGCCGTTCCAGTAAATAAACGATTAATTGCGCCCCCGTAAACGTTCTACTTGTTGTGGCGTTTTCTTGTTGATCACCCATTTTTATCTGTCCTTTGTTCTAAGCCGGACTTAATGGGCAGGTAGAAAAGAAAAACCCCGCCCGGTTAGTTCGCCGGCGGGGTTTCGAAACTGTGTTGATTCGGACCCGTTACGGCGCTTTGCCGACGACCACCACCACACGCACGACAACCACAGCCGCGATGTGCGCTGTTAGTCGTAGGCTTTGTAGTAGAGTAGTGATGATCATGGGTTACCTATCAATTAATTTAATGATGTGTTTACGTGTTATCTGTATTTAAAAAAACATAACTTCTACAAATTAACAACCTTTTTTTTCGGTTTATTTTTTATCACCGCTAAAAACGAGAGCTAGATCACTTCTAGTGAAAATCAAAAAATAATCTTGATTGCAGCACAAAAAACCAGATTAATTTCATATTACAGAATAACCAAAAAATTCCTTTCTCAACGTAAACACACCAACTCAATTTTATAAAAACGCAACTTGAACCAAGAGTAATGTTGCCGAAAGGACAAACATAAATATCACCATCGGCATAATAAATTTAAGCCATTTGTTATAGGAGATATCTAACATTTGCAAAGTCGCTAACACCAATCCAGTAGGCGCTAAGAACAACATAATATATTGTCCCCAGTTATATGCTGATACCACCATATAACGAGGAACACCGACTGCATCGGCTAATGGTGCCATAATTGGCATCGCCAAAACCGCAAGGCCTGAAGAGGAAGGAACAATAAAACCTAAACAAATAAAGACAACGAGTTGTGCTAATAAGAATAGGCTCGGTGGCATTCCTGCAACCATATGAGACATAAATTCAAGAATAGTATCAGCAATCTTACCTTGTTCCATCACAAGGTTAACGCCGCGCGCTAAACCAATAATTAATGAAACACCAACTAATTCAGATGCCCCGTGAATAAATCCATCAATGGCTGTTTTTTCTTTTAATCCCGATAGGAAAATTATGATGATTGCGATAGCAAGGAAAAGAGCCGCCATTTGTGGAAACCACCAGCCCATGTCCATAACACCCCAAACCATAATAGGAAAAGCAGCAACAAATAAACAGAGGATCACTTTACGACGCCACGAAAATTCTAATATCTCATTAGGATCGTAATTACTCAAAAAGCGCTGTTTAAAACTTTCGGCATTTTCATAGTTGTAAGAGAAAGTTGGATCTTTTTTGATCTTCTTGCAATACCAATATAAATAAACCAAAACCCCCAACGTACCAATCACCAACCCAATAGTACGAAATCCGATCCCTTCAATAAAACTGATCCCCGAAGCATTTGATGCAATAACAACTGAGAAAGGATTTACCGTCGAGAACCCTGCCCCCATTGAAGAAGCAAGGAAAATAGCCCCAACACACACAATAGCGTCATAACCCAAGATTAAGAATATCGGTACTAATATGGGATAGAAAGCAACCGCTTCTTCTTCAATCCCACAACTTGTCCCGCCTATGGATAATATAATCGTGACCCCAAACACGACTAAAAACTCTTTACCTTTGGTTCGATTCGCGAGTGCTGTTAAGCCCGCATTGAATGCACCGGTTTGATTAACAACCCCGATCAGTCCCCCCAAGACAAGAATGAAAACAATAACATCTGCCCCCTCTATCGTCCCTTTCACCATACTTTCGGTAATATCCATTATTCCTTTAGGTTGCTGTGCTACACGTTCATAGGTTCCAGGTATTGCTATCGGTTTTTTAATTGTCCCATCGGTAAATTTATTAATCTCAATAGAGACATTTAAATCATTCAATGTCGCCTGAGTTGCTGGTAACACTTCATGAGAACCATCTATTTTTGCAACCACTAATGATGGCTCTGCTGAGTTATAACTTAATCGTTGATATTCGCCAGCTGGAATTATCCACGTTAAGCCAACCACAATTACTGTAATGGCAAATAAAATAGTAAATGCGGTCGGAAACGCAAACTTTTTAAGTTTCATAAGCGTCCTCGACTTAAATGAGAGGCTACTCTGCCAATAGAAATAATATCTATTTGGCAGAGTCTATTATTAGAATTAAATTTAAAATAATAATAAGTATGATATTAATCAGAAATAATTGTTGTGCCTGTTTTTCCTTCTAAAGCAGATAATGCATTCTCTAAAGAAGTAATAATCGCTTGTACACCTTTTTCACTTTCTTTTAAAAAATTAAGGCAGGCCTCCACTTTAGGTAACATACTTCCTTTAGCAAATTGTCCTTGAGAAATATATTCCTGAGCTTTAGAAAGTGTTAATTTATCTAAATTTATTTGTTCTGGTTTATTAAAATTAATAGCAACTTTATCAACAGCCGTTAATATTAATAAAATATCCGCTTTTAATTCTACAGCTAATTTTGAGCTAGAGTTATCTTTATCAATAACAGCATCAATACCTTCTAATAAATCCCCTTTTCGAATAACAGGAATACCACCGCCACCAACAGTAATCACGACGATATTATGTTCAACTAACTGTTTAATAATTGGTGATTCTACAATTTCTAACGGCTTGGGTGATGGAATAACACGACGATATCCACGCCCCGCATCTTCCATAAAGTGAAAACCATGTTCTTTTTGAATCGCCTCAGCTTGTTGTTGAGTATAAAACGCCCCTATAGGTTTTGTTGGCGATAAAAAAGCGGGATCGTTTTTATCAACAACCACTTGAGTCACAATAGTGGCACAACCATGATTTTTATTGAGATTTCTCGTACATAATTCGTCATTAATAGCCTGTTGTAGATGATAGCCAATATAGCCTTGACTCATAGCACCACATTCAGCAAATGGCATATACGGTGTGCCAATGTTCTGTTGTGATGCATAATCCATAGCTAAATTGATCATCCCAACTTGTGGGCCATTTCCATGACCAATAATGACTTGATAGCCTTTCTCAACCAAATCCACAATGGGCTTTGCGGTTTTTCGTACTATCTGCTTTTGCTCTAGTGGCGTATTTCCTAATGCATTTCCCCCTAAAGCAATAAATACCTTTTTAGGCATTGTTAACTCCTTGCTTTAGCTCAAAGTAGCGAACATAACGGCTTTAATGGTATGCATACGGTTTTCAGCTTGATCGAAAACTTTTGATTGGCGAGACTCAAAAACATCATCAGCCACTTCCATTTCACTCAAGCCAAATTTTTGATAAATATCTTCGCCAATAATGGTTAAACGATCGTGGAATGAAGGTAAACAGTGTAAGAAAATCGCATGAGGATTAGCCATTTTCATCATAGAGCTATTTACTTGATAAGCTTTCAGTAAGCGAATGCGTTCATCCCAAACACTATCTGGCTCACCCATTGAAACCCAAATATCGGTATAGAGAACATCAGCGTCTTTTGCCCCTTTTTCAATATCTTCGGTTAACGTGATAGAACCTTCATTTTCTGCCGCGATTGCACGACACTCTTTCACAAGTTGCTCTTCTGGCATTAAAGATGCTGGGCCACACGCTGTAAAATGTAAGCCTAATTTCGCACAAACTACCATTAAAGAGTTAGCAACGTTATTGCGAGCATCACCAAAGAAAGTCAACTTAAGCCCTTTTAAATGACCAAAGTTTTCTTCAACGGTCAGCATGTCTGCTAACATCTGAGTTGGATGGAATTTATCGGTAAGACCATTCCATACTGGTACTCCTGATTTCGCCGCCAGCTCTTCAACTAATGACTGATCAAAACCACGATATTCAATACCATCATAGAAACGCCCTAACACACGCGCTGTATCTTCAATAGACTCTTTTTTCCCCATTTGTGATGAGCCAGGATCAAGGTAAGTCACCCCCATTCCTAAATCATAACCCGCTACTTCAAAAGCGCAGCGTGTCCGTGTTGAGGTTTTTTCAAATAATAAAACGATATTTTTACCTTCCAAAGAACGGTGAGGAATACCAGCCATTTTTAATGATTTAAAATGTTTAGAAAGCTTTAATAAATATTGAATTTCAGCAGATGAAAAATCGAGTAATTTTAAAAAACTTCTACCTTTAATATTAATAGACATAATAATCTTATCTCCTAATTATTTTGATAATAATAGAGTTAAAAAATAGTTTGTTATTTAAAAAAATAGAAAACCTATCTCAATAACCTAGGTTATTAAGAAGTATGCTTTATATTTCTAGAAAATAGAGAGGGTTTATCCGTTAAAAACGGAGAAATGGAAGCATTGACGTTGTTTATACATCATAATGTGGGCAATACGTCTAATATGAGGTGTTTTCCTATTATTATTTTCCATAATACTAGTACCTTCACTTATAGGTATTAAATGAGGATTACAGTGAAACATATAGGAATTAACATTAATGTGATTATCATCTCAATTATCTATTTATGACTAAAATCATATCTCATTAAAAATAAATAATAAATCAAACATTCCGTTAACACACATATTTTACAAAGAGAATTAAATTTATATAAGGAGACTATCTCAATTAAATTAGTAAGATAATATAAAATAAACCAAGAAAAACAATTAGACTTTATTTGGTTATTATTTATTATATTTTCTAAATGTTAATATTATTGATTTATTTTAACATTAAAATAATTTAGCCAGCATCATCACAGCACTACAAATAATTAAAATTAAAGTCGCATACTGAAATATCCTGTCAGGCATTCTGATCAACAGCCACTTAGACAGTGGAATAGAGATTAGCGAACCTAAGAATAACAAAAGTGCCAAATGAATATCCGTATGCCCATCTTGCATGTAAGCTAGTGCTGAAGATCCTGATAACAATGTTGTCGTAAAGATAGAAGTACCGATAGCTTGTTTAATAGAAAGGTTCGCATAACGTAGCAATAACGGTAACACAACGACACCACCACCTACCCCCGTTGCCCCTAAAACAACACCTGCGGCAATCGCTGGAAGTAATAGTGCTTTAATATTTAAAGGCGCTAGTTTTGTATTTTCAACCACAACGGGAGGTAATGAGAAAAACATTCTCTGTACAAAAAGAAATAAAGAAAAAATAATCGCAGCCACCACAAGCGCATTAATTCCCCACTCGACTTGTTGCTGATACTGCTCTAATGAACCTAAATAATTAACCAAAACACTAGCCAAAAAAGTACTTGGTAGCATTATTCCTAATACAATCATTGCTCTTTTAAAAGGAATATTGCCAAGGCGAAAATGCATATAAGACGAAGTGACTTTCATCAACATAGACAATAAATTGGCTGTTGCAACTGCCATTAATGCATTCATACCAAAAAAATAGGTCAATACAGGTAAAACAATAACACCGCCACCCACGCCCGTTGTGCTAATAATTAAACCAATAGCTGCACCTACAGCTAATGTGGTGATAAGTAACATTATTGATTTCCTTGTATAACAGCTTCTCGCCCTTTTAATAAGGCTTTTTCTGCCGACTCATTCGCTAATGTCATATATTTAAAAAACAGCACATCAAAAGCCACCATTTGTAAAACTTGTGGTGTGATCACTCCTAATTGAGAGTGTTGTTCGTCATAAAAATAAGGCAATGTATAATCTGATAATCGAGTTGCTTCATCTTGTCCAAAACGCGTTAATGCTACTGTTAAACAACCTTCATTTTTTGCCGATTTCAGCATTCGATTAATATCGGCCGTATTGCCTCGTGCAGTCACAGCAATAGCCAAATCATCAACTGATAAATTGGCGGAATAAGCCAATTGAGCATGAAGATCTGGACTAAATAAGGCGTTTTTATTCACGCGAATAAGCTTATGAAAAATATCACTCGCCACAACGGCAGAGGCGCCAATCCCAAACAGGACAATACGTTTAGCTGAGACCATTTTTTCAGCCAGCAGATCAATACAATTGGGATCTAACAAAGCTAATGAGTCCTGAATAGCGCTAGTAAACAGATGCCCTGTTTTGGAAATAATTAATTCTGTCGAGTCTGTTTTCGCAAGATTGCCATAAAGAATATCGCCACTGCTTTTTTGTTGCTTTTCTTCTGAAAGGTAATCAATTTTAAATTCAGGATAACCACGATATCCCATTTGACGAGAGAAACGGATAACAGAAGCACTACTTACACCGGCTTTAAGTGCCAGTTCAGCTGCATTCATACTGGCAATATTCTCACTATTCTCTAATAGATAATGAGCGATACGCTGTTCTGTGCCTTTGCCCTGAATGAGCAAACTCTCAAGCTTTTTGGTCAGTGTCGACATTCTGTTATCCTTTTTATTTCTGACTTATTTCTCTGGATCTGTAAATCCCATTAGCATACTGGCAATAAAACCGACAATCCATGCGCCTAATACCGCGATCAGGAACTTAATAATTTGCCCATCACCGACTAACGGAATTAATGATAACCCAGCAGTACCAAATGGAATAATGATCCCAACTTGGAAATATGCCATTAATGCACCACCAGCCGCACCACCAATACATCCAGCAATAAATGGTTTTCCAAGTGGAAGCGAAACACCAAACAATAAAGGCTCACCGACACCGAAAATACCCACAGGTAATGCGCCCATTAATGTTTTCTTTAAACGTTGATTTTTAGTGCGTAGATAAACCCAAAAACAAGAGCCTACTTGCCCCATTCCGCCCATAGCCAAAATTGGAAATAGATAATTTAAACCAAAGGTATTTAAGATTTCGGTATGAATAGGAATTAACCCTTGATGTAATCCCGTTAAGAGTAAAAATAAGAAACTTCCTCCTAACGCCGCACCAGTTACCACCGCACCACCACCTTGATTCAATAGTGATAATGATACGCCTTGTGCTAATAACTGATTAAGATAATGGCCGATAGGTTGGAATATCATAATCGCCACAAGAGAAGAGACTAAAATCGTCACAAACGGCGTTAAGATAAGATCAAGACTCTCTTTAACGATGCTACGAAACCATAATTCTAATTTTGAAGAGAATACAACCACCATTAATACCGCAAAGATCCCGCCACTGTTTGGCTGTAATTTCTCACCAAATAAAGTGATATCGGCAAGCCCTGGCATCGCTAATAATCCCGCCATGACCGCACCAATCGATGTTGATGCGCCCAATTCTTTAGCGGTATTTATCCCAATCATGATAGAGAGATACGCAAATACCGTACTACCAATTAATTTGAATAATTTAAATAGTTCAGGGAACTGCTCAACTAAGCCCGGTGCGACTAAACGGATAATATTAATTAACCCCATAATCAAGCCGCAGCCAATTAAAGCAGGAATGGTAGGAACAAAAATAGCCGCTAATGTATTTAGCATACGGCGGATTGAGAAGCCTTTTTTCACTGAGTTTGACGCTGGCTTATCTTCACTACTTGCTGAACTTTTTTGCATACGTTTATTCATGATGGAATAAACCTTTGCCGCAGTCCCCATTCCGACAATCACTTGATGCTGTTCGCCATTAAATACAACGCCTTTAACGCCTTCGACTTGTTTTAAAGCGTCTGCATCAAAAAGTGAACTGTCCTTTAAAATCAGTCGAATGCGAGTCATACAATGTGTTAGGGTTGCCACATTTTGAAACCCACCAGCGTGTTTTTCTATTTCTATTGCTAACGTGTCGAGATGTTCTATTTTATTAGCCATATGCGTGCCTGCTAAAGTTTAGAGTGTTTACTCATATTGTTATTAGTTAAATAGGGCAAGTTGCTGTTGCAGCGAACGATAAGGATATTGCTGTGTGATTTGCTCAACTTTCTCCACACTCAGGTGAAGTTCATACATCAAAATGGCTTTTCTAGGATGATAATTAACCATTTGTAACAAGGCTCTGGCTCTTTCATGTGAAATTCCACACACTTCGCTGACAATACCTTCAGCACGACGTTGCAATTTCTCATTACTCGCAATCACATCCACCATCAGGTTTTTATGCACTTTCCCGAGCTTAGTCATTACACTGGTGCTTAACATCCCTAGGATCATTTTTTGAGCTGTACCACTTTTCATTCTTGTGGAGCCTGTTAACACCTCTGCGCCTACGTCTGGTGCAATAGATAGATCAGCAATCTCACTCATCTTACTTTTGCCACGCGTGGTAATAGATATTGTTAACGCTTTTAGTTTCTTACCATATTGCAAAGCCGCGACAGTGAAGGGAGTGCGGCCACTTGCGGCAATACCAATAACAACATCTTTATCACTAACATGACGACGTTGAAGCTCTTCAATTGCCGCCTCTCGGCTATCTTCAATATTTTCAACCGCTTTTAGCATTGCATCATGACCACCTGCAATAATTGCCTGTACTAATGTAGAAGGTACACCAAAAGTTGGTGGACATTCAGCACTATCTAGTACAGCTAATCGGCCACTGGTTCCCGCGCCAACATAAAAAATACGCCCACCTTTTTGCAAACGTTCAGTTATTTTTTCTACTGCTTTAGCAATAGCAGGTAATTCTTTTTTAACTGCATTTGCAACCGTCATATCTGCACTATTGATAAGCGTAACCAACTCTAAAGCACTTAATTCAGAAAACTGTGTTGTTTCTTGATTGCTTTCGTTTTTAAGACATTCGCTTAATGCATCTTCTTTCATCACCACAACCTTATGAAATCATATTTCAATTAAAATTACATCCAATGAAATTACATTTCAAGTCTATTTGTCATGATGGTGTGAAATGAATCACATTAAGCCCTGTTTTTTGCTTTGTAAGAAATTCAACAGTGGCTATAAAAATAAAGTAATCAATTGATTTTAAATCAATTCCACTTACCATCTAAATAAGATAACAAGTGGAATATAAAGATATGATAGTGCGGAGGTGTACTACTTCGCTTGCGCTAAAAACTGCCCAAACTCTTCAATGCTTGGATAAGAAGATTGTGTGCCTTTTCCGGCAACACTTAAGCCTGAAAACATCACCGCTTTATTTAATGCTTCTTCAATATTATTAGTGTGAACATAATAATGGGAAAAACAACCAATAAAGGCATCGCCGGCTCCACTGGTATCTATTGCATCAACTTTAATAGCAGGAATGTACTTTTCAATTTCGCCATTCATCCATAATGCCCCTTTTTCCCCTAACGTAACGATGACATTCTTAAAGCCTTTTTGTAGTAAAGAACAAGCGGCTTCGCGAATTTCATCCATTGTAGTGATTGGCATACCGGTCAATATTTCAAGTTCAGTTTCATTTGGAACAAAAAAATCACAACGAGCAGCAATATCAAGATCTAATGCTTTTGAAGCGGGAGCTGGGTTAAATAACACTGGAATATGGTGTTTATTGCCGAACTCAATAGCGTGGTAGACCGTTTCAAGCGGGATTTCTAATTGCAGTACAATTATTTTGCATTTTTTCAGGCTATCTGTCGCTCTATCAATATCTTCTGGCGACAAATGTTGATTAGCCCCTTTAACAATTAAAATGCTATTTGATGATTGGGAAGTCACAAAAATAGGTGCAACACCACTTGTTGTACCAGGCACTTTTTCAACATAGCGTGTATTAATGCCATAAGACTCTAAATTCATGATGGTGTTATCCGCGAAAATATCATCGCCGACTTTTGTCAACATCATCACTTTTGAATTTAATTTAGCAGCAGCAACTGCTTGATTAGCGCCTTTACCACCACAACCCATTTTAAATGCCGGCGCCTCAAGGGTTTCACCCTCTTTTGGCATCCTATCTATATAGGTGATCAAATCCACCATATTTGAACCAATCACTGCAATATCCATAGCGCCTCTTACTCTTATGTGAAATTTCTAAATGTGAAAATAGTGACATTTTGATAGATATATAACAGTATAATGTTATTTTTGTATCATCTGTGATTGTTATCTCATTAAAACGGCTCTAATATGTTGCCAAACTAACATGAGTGAAGAATAACAATCTTTTTACTAAGGAATAGACTATGCGTCCATTAGCTAATTATATCGATCATACCCTTCTTGCTGCAGATACAACTGAATCACAAATCAAGAAATTGTGTGCTGAAGCAATTGAACACGGTTTCTTCTCTGTGTGTATTAACACTTCTTACATCCCTTTAGCAAGAACTTGCCTTGAAGGCAGTGATGTAAAAGTATGTTGTGTTATCGACTTCCCATTTGGTGCTGGTTTAACAGCAACAAAAGCATTTGAAGCGGCTGAAGCTATTCGTCAAGGCGCGCAAGAAGTCGATATGGTTATCAATATCGGTATGTTAAAAAGCGGTCGTTTAGACTTCGTAAAACAAGATATTGAAGCAGTAAAAGCAGCTTGTGGTAATACAACTCTGAAAGTGATTTTAGAAACTTGCTTATTAACTGACGACGAAGTACGTTTAGTGTGTGAAATGTGCCGTGAGATCCGTGTTGATTTTGTGAAAACATCGACAGGATACAGTACAATGGGCGCAACAGAACATCATGTTGCTTTGATGCGTAAAACCGTTGGTGATGAAGTTGGCGTGAAAGCATCTGGTGGTGTTCGCGATCGCCAAACAGCATTAAACATGATCAAAGCAGGAGCAACACGTATCGGCGCTAGCGCAAGTGTCGCTATCGCAACAGATTTAGATGCACCTGAATCAAATTACTAATTATTTAGCGTATCTTTTTTTGGAGTACGCTATTCGATAATACAAGGATCCTTCGGTGATAGAGACCAAACAGCACGAACGTTTGCGCCGCCTCAGTGAATGTATAAAACGCTCAGGTCGCATACATCTTAAAGACGCCGCAAGGATCCTTGAAGTTTCTGAAATGACGATTAGACGCGATCTCAGCTCTGATGCTGAAAACCCGTTCCCAATGTCATTATTAGGTGGCTATATTGTTGCATTAGCCCAACCTCATGCAGGCTCACTATCAACATCATCCGATATTATTACGCCAGATCAAACTGAAGAACTTCATATTCCTAATCTTGCCGCCGGTATGGTCTCTGAAGGCGATGTTCTTTTTTTCGATAACGGACAATTTATTCCCACACTGATTGAGCTTATTCCCGATAACCTGCATTTCACTGGGATCTGTTATTCTCATCGAGTCTTTTTGGCCTTAAGCCAGAAAAAAAATGCCACGGTATTACTCTGTGGAGGTGAATACCGCCCTAAAAGTGATTCATTCTTCAATCCAACCCAACCTTCTTATCTTGATAGCATTAATCCTAAAAAAGCCTTTATTTCAGCTGAAGGTGTCCATCTTGATTTTGGCGTTACTTGTTATAACATCGACGATCTTTATATGAAGAAAAAAGCGATGGATAAATCTATTCGTAAGATCTTACTCACCAAATATCACTATTTTGATGAAACAGCGACAGCCAATATGGGTGATTTAGCGCAATTTGATGTTGTTATTACTGATAGAAAATTAACGGATGATTACGAAGATTATTGCCGAAAAAGCTCAGTAAAAGTGATTTATTAATTAAAAGTAGATAACTAACTAAAATAGATAATAAAGAAAAATTAACCTTAAATTAAATAAATTATATTTATTCTCTTTGATAAAAATAAAGAAAAACAACACCAACTTTTAATTGCTAAAGCAAAAAAAAGTGGTTACTATGCCTGCGATTTATTATTTTATCCATTTCACTTAACTGCAAGGAGGTATCCCATGACAACAACAAATATGAATACTCTTTGCGGACAATCTCAGAAGTAATCCTTTTTTCTTTCTTTTTGCTGTCCGCCAACCAATTTATTTTTTAATCCTTTACATTATATGGATTGGTATATGGACAACTGTGTTCATTATTTATCTGATCGCGTTTGCTATAACGAACGGCATTAGGTAGCCGTATTATTTGTGCCAATAAACAACTGATTTATGAAGAAGCACCACAATCTTATAAATCGATTGAGACTGTGATTGAAAGTATGGTGAGCATTGGATTAATTGAGGTTATTGCTCGTTTAAAACCCGTGATCACCTACAAAACAAGTGGGAAGATGGCGTAATGTTATTAATCTAACAAAAACAAAGCCACGATTTTTAATCGTGGCTTTTTTAAGACAACAATACCCTGCAATAAGATTTTTTAAATTAAAAAATCAATAAAGCGTATAGAGCGTTTTAATAAATAAATCTTACTGTTAATACATTTATTTTATTTAATTAATCTTATTTATTTTAATAACATCACATTTATTTAAATATAAACGTTATTGATACTGATTAATTAAACGGGTGCTGGTGTATTGCGCATTTTAACAGTGAACGTCACAACAGCAGAAGCGACTAATGCAATTATCATAAACATAAATGCACTGTCATAACTGCCGCCACTCGCTTTAATTAAGAAGCCCATAACCGGTGCGGAAACAACCCCCGCCATTTGGCCACCGAAGTTAACAATTCCTGAAGCACGACCCATGATTTTATTGGGGATAGTATCCATTAAAATACCCCAGAACATTGCCATGGCAAAGAACATAAACAGTGCTGAAATACACTGATATACAACAGCCATATCCGCACTTTCAACAGTATAAGTCATATATAAGAAGCCCGCGGCAATCACTGCGGTGATCATATATAACCATTTACGCTGTGCTTTGCATTTATCAGAAACATAACCGCCTAATAATGTCCCACCCGCACCAAATAAGAATGGAATAGCCGCCATTACCCCTGTTTTAGCCAAAGAGAATTCACGAACAGTAATTAAATAGCTTGGTAACCACGTTGAAAATCCCCAAAAGGTAATATCAAACAGAAACCAAATCGCCGCCATTTGCCATAACACTGGCATTTTTAACACATCTTTAAAAGGTACGGCTTCAACAGGTTTATCCGTTAATGTGCCATCCGCTGCTAATTCATCGAGATCTTGTTGAGTAATACTTGGGTGATCTTTTGGGTTATCACGAGTAAAGAAATAAATACCCGCTGCAATTAATAAGCCCGGAATACCTAAAACAATAAACACCATATGCCAGCCAAAAGCGCCGATAATACTGGCTGCAACAATGACGGCTAATGCTGGCCCTAACGTATTGACTGTTGATTGAATTGCCGTTGCACGACCACGCTCTTTAGATGGGAAATAAGTCGAGATCATTTTCCAAGAAGCGGATGGAAAACAGCCTTCACCAATACCAAATAAGAATCGCACTGCTAACATTAACGGTAATGTAAACACCATACCCGTTAAACTGGTGAAGACTGACCACCATGCAATGCCAATTGCCATAATTTTACGAGCACCAAAGCGGTCAGCTAAGAAACCACCCGGTATTTGGAATGCCGCATAACCGACAAAGAACGCACTGATGATTAAGCCTTGTTGTGTGGTATCAAGATTAAGATCACGCCCAATAAAAGGTAACGAAACACTCATCACCATTCTATCTAAAAATGAAAGTAACCATGCTAACCAAATTAAGGATAAAACGGTGTAACGAGCTTTCCATGTTTTCTTCGGTTGAAGGTCTGGAATAATATTTGAACTCATTTTCCTGTTCCTCAAGTAAGGGGAAACCATCACGGTTGAAGAACAACCGTGATAAACAGAGATAAGATTTAACGTTTAAGAGCGCTATTGTGTTGTTATGCTCTTAAAACATGACCGCTACAGGCGTAACTTTCGACTCCATTAATTAAAGCGATACGCCCATTGACCATCACCAGATCAATCCCTTCTGGGTATTGGTTTGGTTCAACAAACGTGCCTTTATCAATAATGGTTTCAGGATCAAGCATCACAATGTCTGCCGCATAGCCTTCTTTAATTAAGCCTCTATCGGTTAATCGAAGGACTTCAGCTGGTTTACCTGTCATTTTGCGGATAGCTTGTTCCCAAGTGAGACATTTTTCTTCTCTGACGTATTTCCCTAAAACACGAGGGAATGCACCAAATACGCGAGGATGAGGTTTACCAGCTCCCATTAACCCATCAGTACAGACGTTTTGTTCAGGACGACATAAGAATTTGATAACGTGTTCTTCTGTGCCGTAAAAATCCACCATTCCTACCGCATTTTCTTCTTCGTATAGCAGATCAAAGGTTGCGTTATACGGATCTTTACCTCTCAATTTGCCTAGCTCGACAAGGCTAAGTCCAACGGCATCTTGGTTTTTTTCTGTTTTAGAGCTAGTGACATAAATATTTTCTAAGCCTGCAAAATCAATAAAGTTATCCCAACCCGGAATACCTTTTTCGATATCTTCAATCATCTTTTTACGCAGTTCAGGAGAAGCTAAGCGTTCTAATAATTTCTCTGTACCTCCTGCGTGAACCCAAGGCGGTAAAATCACCCCAAGCATGGTACTGCCTGCCACATACGGATATTGGTCAAAAGAGATACGAATGCCCTCTTCTTGTGCTTGCTCTAACATACCAAGCATTTCGTCGATTAATCCCCAGTTTTTCTTACCGCAAACTTTCATATGGGAAATATGCAACCAAACACCTGATGCTTTGGCGATATCAATAAGCTCTTGAGTTGATTGAATAATATCGTCAGCTTCGCTACGCTGGTGTACAACAAAAATACCATTATGTTTTGCTGTAACCTTACAAAGTTCGATCATTTCAGCGGTATCACCAAAGGCACAAGGCATATAAATCAATCCTGTTGATAAACCAAACGCCCCTGCTTTTAACTCACGCTCTAAGATCTCACACATTTTGGCGACATCTTCACGAGTAGAAGGATTACCTTCTAATCCCATCGCTTCCATTCGGATGTTGCCATGAGGAACAAGGTAAGCAAGATTGGTTGCTGAGCCTCGGGCTTCCAACATTCCTAAGTAACCTTCGGTATTTTTAAAATGCCAATCAATGCTGTCAGAATCTCCATCTAACCCCGCAATATTCTTGCGCCATGCAGAAATATACTGTTCTGGTAAGGGTGCTAACGCGACACCATCTTGCCCTAACAATTCAGTGGTGATCCCTTGGCGGATTTTGGCAGATAAAGCGGGATTAAGCAGAGCAGAAAGATCTGAGTGAGTGTGGGTATCAATAAAGCCGGGGCAGACTATCTTCCCTGTAGCATCAATAATTTGATCATTCGTTTTAGCATCAAACTGACCGATTTTTATTATTTTTCCTTCGTTAACCACAACATCAGCTTGAAATGCACTTGCCCCTGTTCCATCAATAACAGTGGCGTTTTTAAATATTGTTTTCATTCTGTTATTTCTCCAAAGAGCATCTGACTATTTCGCCAGATACTCTTCTAGTAAGGATTTTTTTGAGTAAGAATTAAAGGTGATAAAGGCTGTTCATAATGCTGTAATACCCCTTCGCCGCACCTTTTAACTGTTCAATTTCGATATATTCATCAATGGTGTGTGCTAAGTTTTCGCGAGATGGGCCAAAACCAATGGTTTTAATACCCGCTTCACCCGCATAGTGGCTACCGTTGGTACAGAAAGAGTATTGTGTGACGGTAGGGTTAAAGCCGGACTCATGCAGCCCTTTTAAAACGCTTTGCACGTAAGGATCACTCTCTTCTAATACCCAACCTGGGAAGAAACGTTCACCTTCAATAGTGGCGCCGGTGTAACATTTTTCAGTACCGTAGGCATAAGAGACTTTAGCTTTAAAATCAGCGTCTTGAGAAGTTAGTTCATCAATGGCTTTTTGTAATGGTGCAAGCACTTCCTCTTTAGTTTCACCGACTAATAAACGACGATCGTAAGTGGCACGGCAATATTCAGGTACAACCGAAGCGCCTGGATAAGGTGATGATTTAATATCCGTAAGTTCTAAGATCCCTTTTCCTAAAACAGGATGAACGGGTGGTGTTAGGGTTCTGATCTTCTCGATCAGTTTTGCCATTTTATAAACAGAGTTGATCCCTGCATCTGGATTGGCGGAGTGAGCGGGCTTACCAAAGGTTTCAACAACAATCTCGGCACGACCTCGTTGCCCAATTTTGAGGTTTAATTCTGAGGCTTCACCAATCACCACATAGTCTGGCTTATAGCGCTCAGAAACTAATCTAGCGGCAACACCTTCAAAACACTCTTCATGCACAATACAAGAGACATAAATACGACCGGCAAAATTGCGCTGATTATCTTGGCCATAAAAACCAATCGCTGAAATCATTGCAGCGACGGCACCTTTCATATCACTGGTGCCACGACCATAAATCTTGCCATCTTTGATTTCTGCACCATAAGGCTTTTCTTTCCAATCACGTTCACTTACTGGCACAGTGTCGATATGACCATCAAAAACAAGGGTTTTCCCTGGGTGTTGACCTATAATTCCGCCAATGATATTGCCGTATTTATCAATATGAATATCATCAAAATCATAGCTTTTCATCATCTCTTCTATGACTTTAACAACGTTACCTTCTTCACCTGAATAGCTTTTTTGTTGGATTAATAATTGGCAATTCTTAATAACTTCATCAAATCGGTTTGCTGATAACATACTTTTTCACTCCAAAAGACTTATTTGTTTTTTAAAATTGTTTGAAGCTAGGCAACTCGCCATCCCACACGATATCGCGATAACGCTCAGGATCTGTGTCACCTTCAGTGCTGATCACAAGCACTCTTGCATTTTCATCTAATCCCAGCTCTTCTTTCACGCTTTGATAAACCGGTGATTGCATTAAAATAGAGAGCAACCCTGTTGTCACAGCGCCAGATTCACCAGAAATGATGTGCGGATCACCGGGTAAAGGGTTCCCTAAAATCCGCATTCCCCTAGTCGCGACGGCATCAGGGCAAGAGAAAAATGCCGCTGAATAATCGCGTAATAAATTCCAACCAATACTATTCGCTTCACCACAAGCAAGCCCCGCCATAACGGTTTGTAAATCTCCGCCAACAGGAATGGCATCCGCTTTTCCTGATACGGCAGATCGATATAAACAGTCGGCAATACGTGCTTCTGCCACAATCACTTTTGGCGCTTGTTTACCATAAGCAGCGGTGACCATACCTTGCACCATACCCGCAAAAGAGCCTACGCCGGCTTGCACAAAAATATGCGTCGGAGGTACTTCATGTAATTGCGCGAGAGATTCCAGCATTAAAGTGCCATAGCCTTGCATGATCCAAAGTGGGATCTCTTCATAGCCATCCCATGCAGTGTCTTGAACCACGATCCAGCCATACTTTTCAGCCATTTCCGCCGTCATTCTCACCGCATCGTCATAGTTCATATCAACGATTTCAGCGACGGCACCTTCACGTAAAATGGCATCTAAGCGTTCTTGTGATGATCCTTTTGGCATATAGACCACCGCTTTTTGCTTTAACTGTCTTGCCATCCAAGCAACACCACGTCCATGATTCCCGTCAGTGGTTGTCGCAAAAGTGACGCCATTTAACTTTTTCCTGATCTCATCACTGATCATTACCTCATAAGGTAATTCACTTATGTCCATTTCGAGGAAATCAGCAATATGGCGCGCCATCGCGTAAGCACCACCTAACGCTTTAAACGCCTTCAAACCAAAACGGAAAGACTCATCTTTAAGATATAATTCACCCACCCCTAAAGTTTTAGCTAACTGGGGTAAATGAAATAACGGTGTAGGTGCGTATCCTGGAATAGTTCTATGAAAATCTAACGCTTTAGCTAACTCTTCATAACGAAAAGGGGCTAGCTCAGCGGTTGGTTTTCGCGTAAATGAACTTTGGTTAATCAGGTACTGCAATTGCTCCTGCATGGAATTACCTCTTAATCACACTTTAAAATTCGCGATAACCCAATATCGCGATTAATCGAAATACATAGGGTTATCCCCTATATCGCAATATGTATGCCAACTCACTCAAAAAGCATTTAATAGAGATGCAATATTTTGATTTTAAATAGATTTATTATTTAACTGATTAAAAGATGAAATTAATCATGCAGAAAAGCTGTGATCTAGGCGGTTTTATTTAAGTGATAAATTATCAATAATAAGAAACTGTGTGAGCTTTATACAAAAAATACATAACTATTTAATAAATAACAATTAAATTAACCAATCTAAATAAGTGATGATAATTTATTATCAATATTGATAATTTTAAGGTGAGAATGTGATGCACTCATTGCTAAGTACCCTACAAGATGAAATCAGCAAATATACCGATGCCATTGCAGGGATCACTGGCACTGATGTTGAAATTATTGATAACAATTTAATTCGTATTGCTGGTACAGGACGTTACCGTTATATGCTCAATCAAGATGTCTCCAATAATGGGCATATTTATCGCCATGTGCTGCAAGTACAAAAGACTATTTTGATTGAAGATCCGAAAGAAAATAGCCTCTGCCAACTGTGTCAAAATCGCTTAACATGCACTGAAGAGCTTGATCTAAATGCCCCTATTTTTCTGAATAACCAAGTTATTGGTGTCATTGGCATTATCTGTTCTAACCGAGAACAGAAAATGTTTTTAATGAAGCAAAAACAAGCCTTTATCACCTTTATTGAACAATTTTCAGAGATGATTTCAAGTCGTGTTTTTGAATGCCTTGAAAGGCTTCGTGAACAAGAGCGATTTGGTACTTTTCGCAATTTAATTGATGTGATGGATAGAGGCGTAATTGCTATTGATAGCCAAGGTAAGATTTGGCACGCCAATCTTTCTGCTTTGCGTTTTTTTGATTGTGAGCTTATTGGTCAGTCTCTTGATATCAATATGACAGGCGACATCCTTTATGGTGATGAAGAAGCGTGGCTGATATTAAACCAACAACACTATCATGTTCTGTGTAAAAAAATCACCTTTTCATCGGTTGATAATGACCAACTTACCATGGTTATCTTTCATGATGCTCGTGATTATATGACACAAATAAATACCCTTTCCGTTGATGAAAATCCCCACTCTCCTTTAATTGGTAATTCACAAAATATGCTCCAATTAAAAAGCATGCTAAGTAAAGTTGCCGTAAGTCATGCCAGTGTGCTTATCACCGGAGAAAGCGGTTCAGGTAAAGAAGTGGTGGCTTACACTATTCACCAACAAAGCCTACGCACAAAGCAGCCCTTTATTACTATTAACTGTGCGGCTATTCCTGAACAACTCTTAGAAAGTGAGCTTTTTGGTTATGTGCGGGGCGCTTTTAGTGGTGCTGATCCTAAAGGACGTATTGGTAAATTTGAATTGGCACATGGTGGTAGCCTATTTCTTGATGAAATTGGGGATATGCCTTTGCATTTACAAGCCAAACTTTTACGTGTGCTCCAAGAAAAAAGCATTACCCGTGTTGGCTCTAATAATCTAATTAATATTGATGTGCGTATTATTGCCGCCACAAACAAAGATCTGCGTGAAATGGTAAATAAAGGGCAATTCCGTGAAGATCTGTTTTATCGCCTCAATGTTGTACCGATCCATACGCCTGCATTACGTGATCATCGAGAAGATATTGCAGAACTAGCACAATTTTTTGCCGACGATTTAGCATTAACCTATCAACGGCCTACGACGAAGATCCCAAATTCCATTATTAACTGCTTATATTCCTATGATTGGCCTGGCAATATCAGAGAGTTACGCAATGTCATTGAGTATATGTATGTTATGCAAGGCGATACTGTTGATTTAAACCTTAGTCACCTTCCGCCTTATTTATTAGAAACACCACATTCTGCTCCTTTAGAAAAAGACAAAACCGTAGTATCCATACAGAAAACAGATAATAAAGATAAAACTCAGCCATTAAACACACAAGAGCTTCTCAAAACTCAAAGCCTGACATCAGAATATCAAACCATTATGAGCATATTAGAAAAAACAGGAACAACACTGGAAGGAAAGAAGAAAGCAGCTGAAATCTTAGGGATCAGTATTGCTACCTTATATAGAAAAATAAAAAATCACTAGGGATCAAAACAAAAATGGAAACAGAAGGAAATCTAAAATTATAAGATAAGCATGATTATTTAAATTTAGATACCCCCTAATTATGGGCATTTATAATACACTCAATCTCTAACTTAACATCCATGAAGTTCAGTGCCATAGTATAGAAATTCATGCTAAACATCTCTTATAGAGGATTTCCATGGCAGTCCCAACCTACGATAAATTTATTGAACCTGTCTTACGTTTTTTAAAACATCACCCTGAAGGTATTGCAGCAAAAGATGTCCATGAAAACGTCGCCAACATATTAGAATTAGATGATAATCAGTGTGCAGAACTCCTTTCAAGTGGACAATTAGTCTATAAAAATCGTGCGGGCTGGGCTCATGATAGATTAAAACGGGCTGGACTGTCGCAAAGCTTATCTAGAGGTAAATGGTGCCTAACAGAAGCCGGTTTTGAATGGATCAAAAATAATCCATTTCCTCTCACTAAAGAACAAATCGATCACTTAGCCTTGGATTTTGTTGATGTAAAACTCAACACTAATCCTGATGTCGTATTACTCGATGAAGATACACCGCGCACCCCAGATACCTCCCAACAGATACGAAGCCCAGACGAGCGTCTAAACGATGCATTAAAAGAAATTCGTGAATCTATCGCCATTGATTTACTTGAAAATTTACTTCAAGTATCACCTACTCGCTTTGAATTTATTGTATTAGATATACTGCATAAACTAGGTTATGGCGGCCATCGTGATGATTTAAAACGCGTTGGTGGGGCTGGTGATGGGGGGATTGATGGAATAATTTCCCTAGATAAACTGGGGCTAGAAAAAATTTATGTTCAAGCAAAACGCTGGCAAGGTACTGTCGGACGCCCTAATTTACAAGCGTTTTATGGCGCCCTTATCGGTCAAAAAGCCAAGCGAGGCATTTTTATTACCACATCGGGTTATAGTGCTCAAGCCATTGACTTTGCAAAGTCAGTTGAAGGATTAGTACTTATTGATGGTAATCGTTTAGTTAACTTGATGATGGATAACGAAATTGGTGTAAGTTCACAAATAGTCAAGTTACCTAAGTTGGATATGGATTATTTTGAGTAATGACAATGGGTTGCAGACATTGTTATACCAATAGTGTTTAATACAGACAAATCCAATTTCGGTACTTGCTTTGCCCTCTTTACGCGCATTGCTCAGTCACAAATAAATAATTATTAGAGTAGGATATGAATAAACAACAATTAGCCGCAAAGATTTGGGAATCGGCTAACCAAATGCGTTCTAAAATTGAAGCGAACGAATACAAAGATTACATACTTGGTTTTATCTTTTACAAATACCTAAGCGACCAACTAGTGCAGTTTGTCACCAAAGAAGGGATGACAGCCGAAGATATCAAAAACCTTAATGAAGAAGACACCGATACTGTTCAATATGTGCAAAGTAACTTGGGTTACTTTATTGCTTATGACAATCTTTTTTCTACATGGGTTGATCCAAAATTTGAATTTGATGAATCTAATGTGCGTGATGCGCTTTCTGCCTTCAGCCGTTTAATTTCACCTACCTACAAAAAACTCTTTGAAGGCATTTTTACGACCTTAGAAACAGGTTTAAGCAAGCTGGGCGAAAGTGCAGGTAAACGAACCAAAGCTATCAGTGATTTATTACACTTGATCAAAAGCATTCCAATGAATGCCAATCAAGGATATGACGTATTGGGTTATATTTACGAATACTTGATTGAAAAGTTTGCCGCTAATGCAGGTAAAAAAGCGGGTGAGTTTTATACTCCACATGAAGTCTCTGTACTGATGTCGAATATTGTCGCTCACGCATTAAAAGATAAAGATAATATTGAAATTTACGATCCGACTTCAGGCTCAGGTTCGTTATTGATCAATATTGGTGAAGCGGTTCAGAAATATGCTAAAAATAAAGATAGCGTCACCTATTACGCCCAAGAATTAAAAGCGAATACCTACAACTTAACCCGTATGAACCTAATCATGCGCGGTATTAAAGCCAGCAATATTAAAACCCGTAATGGGGATACACTAGAAGACGATTGGCCGTATTTTGATGAAAATGATCCACAAGGCTCATACGAAACATTATATGTCGATGCCGTAGTCTCCAATCCCCCTTATTCTCAAAATTGGGAACCTACGGATAAAAGTAACGATCCTCGCTATTCACGCTTTGGTCTCGCCCCGAAAACGAAAGCCGATTTTGCATTTTTACTGCATGACCTCTATCACTTAAAGCCTAATGGCATTATGACTATCGTCTTGCCCCATGGTGTGTTATTCCGTGGCGGTGAAGAAGGTGAAATTCGCAAACAACTTATTGAACAAAATCACATTGATACCATTATCGGTTTACCCGCCAATATCTTTTTTGGCACAGGTATTCCTACCGTCATTTTGGTTCTTAAACAAAAACGTGAAAATACTGATGTATTAATTATTGATGCTTCCAAGCATTTTATAAAAGAAGGTAAAAATAATAAGTTACAAGCCAGTGATATCAAACGCATTACTGACGCAGTGATTAATCGCGAAAATATTGATAAATTTTCGCAAGTAGTCAGCAAAAAAACGCTCCAAGATAATGGCTACAACCTGAATATTCCGCGCTATGTCGACTCTTCGGAAACGCCAGAAAGTTGGGATTTACATGCTACGATGCTAGGTGGTATTCCTAACAGTGAAATTGCAGCGCTACATCAGTATTGGCAAGCATTTCCACAATTACACCATGCGTTGTTTACACCAAAATCAGAGGCTTATAGTGAGCTTGCGATTGAAAAATCCGCGGTTAATGCTTTTATTAGCCAGCACGCTGAAGTAGTCGCGTTTATCAAACACTACAATCAAGCTTTTAATGGTTTTGATGATCATCTAAACCACCAGCTAATACAAAACTACAAAAACGTTAATCGTAATCAGCAAGAAGAAGCACTCAGTGTTGAACTGTTTACTCGCTTAGCCCCTATTGCCTTAATCGACAAATACCAAGCTTATCAATTTCTTAATAACCAATGGCAGGTCATTAGCGCCGATTTAGAAATGATACAAACGGAAGACTTTAACGCCACTAAAAAAGTCGATCCCAATATGGTGATAAAGAAAAAAAATGGCAAAGATATCGAAGTGCAAGACGGTTGGAAGGGTCATATACTGCCGTTTGATTTAGTACAACAAACCTATTTAAGCGATGACTTACAAGCTCTGACTGATCAAGAAACACGGTTAGCAGAAATCACCAGCTCCCTAGAAGAGATTTTTGAATCACTGACTGAAGAAGAAAAAGAGCAAGAAACCGTAAAAGAGAGCAAAGATGGTTTTGCGAATACGGAAGTGGGTAAAGCGGCTAAAGTCTTCTTAAAAGAGCAAAAAGACGCAAAAACCAAATTCGCGCCAGAGAGCTATGAAGCAAAAATCATTGAAGCAAGTAAGCTTATCGATAAAGAAAAAGCGCTGAAAAAAGCGGTAAAAGACGCAAGCATCGCGCTTCATTTAAAAACAAAGACGACCCTCGAAGCGTTAAGTGATGAGCAAGTCCATACGCTGCTACACCTTAAATGGATTGCCCCACTGTGCAATGAACTTCTAACCTTGCCAAACACAGTAATTACCCAACTAACCCGTCAAGTACAAGCATTAGCCGATAAATATGCAGTGACTTATTCACAAGTCGCCAATGAAATAAAAACCACTGAAAAAGAATTGGCTGACATGATGGGCGAACTGACGGGTAATAAGTTTGATATGCAGGGTTTAACTGAACTCGCTAGCTTATTAAAGGGTGAATAAGATGAGTGCAGATAAGAAAGTACCTGATATTCGCTTTAAGGGGTTTAGTGAGGAGTGGGTTGAAAATAATCTAGGTAATCTAATCGAAATTAGATCAGCTGCTCGAGTTCATAAAGAACAATGGACAGAAGTAGGTGTGCCATTTTTTAGAACAAGCGATGTTGTCTCTATTTATAAAGGGCAAGAAAATAACAAAGCCTATATATCTCATACTGTTTATCGAGGGCTATCTGAAAAGATAGGAAAGGTAACAAAAGACGATCTACTTATAACAGGTGGAGGATCTATTGGTATACCTTACCTAGTGCCGAACGATGAACCTTTATATTTCAAAGATGCTGATTTACTTTGGCTAAAAAATAATAAAAAATTCAATGGATATTTTCTATATTCCTTTTTCTTTAGCGAACCTTTCAAAAAACACATTAAAAGTATTTCTCATACAGGAACGATAGCGCACTACACTATTGAACAAGCGAAAACCACACCGATAAATACGTGTAGCGACAAAGAACAAACCCAAATCGGCAACTATTTCCAAAAGCTCGATAATTTAATCAACCAGCACCAACAAAAGCATGACAAACTCAGCAATATTAAAAAAACCATGCTGGAAAAAATGTTCCCTAAACAAGGCGAAACCGTGCCAAAAATTCGTTTTAAAGGGTTTAGTGAGGAATGGAGCGAAAAAGGGCTGGGCGAAGTATTTACTTATGAAAGACCTGATAATTACATTGTTAAATCATCTGTATATTCTGATGAGTATCAGACACCAGTGCTAACTGCTAACAAGGGGTTTCTTCTTGGCTATACTCATGAGAAATCGACATATAATGATCCGAGTATTATTTTTGATGATTTTACTCTTGACTGTAAATTTGTTGATTTCCCTTATATGGTAAAATCGTCAGCGATTAAAATTCTTACGATAAAGAACAGTACAAAATATGACCTTATATTCGCATTTTATTTACTGAATACCGCTCAAATTGAGGTAATGGGACATGCCCGACACTATATAAGTATTGTACAAAATACAAAAGTAAGTATACCTAAGAAAAATGAACAAATCGCCATCGGCAATTATTTCCAAAAGCTCGACGAACTAATTAACCAGCACCAACAACAGATCACTAAACTTAACCATATCAAGCAAGCTTGCTTAAGCAAAATGTTTATCTAGCAGGGAGTGCCATTATGACAACGTTTAAAACTGAAGCAGAATTTGAACAGGCTTTTATTAACGTTCTCACCCAAAAAGGATGGGAGCCTGAAATACTGAAAAACAAAACCGAAGCGGATTTACTGCAAAATTGGGCAAATATTTTATTTGAGAATAATCGCCAGCGTGATCGCCTAAACGATGTGCCATTAACCGATGGCGAAATGCAACAGATTATTGAGCAAATCAAAGCGCTAAAAACGCCAATCAAATTAAACGGTTTAATTAATGGCAAAACTATCGCCATTAAGCGCGATAACCCTGACGATACCTTGCATCTTGGTAAAGAAATCAGCTTAAAAATTTACGATCGCCAAGAAATTGCCGCCGGCCAAAGTCGTTACCAAATTGCACAGCAACCCCAATTTGAACGTGGTAGCCCTTTGCGTAACGATAGACGTGGTGATGTATTATTACTTATCAACGGCATGCCTGTGATCCATGTTGAGCTAAAACGCAGTGGTATTCCTGTTAGCCAAGCCGTCAACCAAATCGAAAAATACAGTGCAGAAGGGATATTTAGCGGGCTGTTTTCACTGATCCAAGTATTTGTGGCAATGGAGCCAAACGAAACCAAATACTTTGCTAACCCAGGAATGGACGGTAAATTTAACCCCAACTATCAATTTAACTGGGCCGATTTTAATAACGAGCCGATGAATCATTGGAAAGATATTGCATCAACCTTGCTTTCCATTCCCATGGCACACCAGTTAATTGGCTTTTATACCGTTGCAGATGATACTGACGGCATTCTTAAAGTGATGCGTAGTTATCAATATTACGCAGCCAATGCGATATCGGATAAAGTCGCTAAAACGCATTGGCACCAACTGGGTAGTGCAACAAATAATCCTGACCGCCTTGGCGGATATGTGTGGCATACCACCGGTTCAGGTAAAACCATGACCAGCTTTAAATCAGCACAGTTGATTGCACAATCTAAAGATGCCGATAAAGTTATTTTTTTAATGGACAGAATTGAATTAGGAACTCAGTCGCTTGCCGAATATCGTAATTTTGCAGGAGATGGCGAAGACGTACAAGCCACTGAAAATACCTATGTTCTTATTACTAAATTAAAAAGCAATAATCCAGCCGATACCTTAATTGTGAGTTCCATTCAGAAAATGAGCAATATTTTTGAGGAAGTTGATGATGAAGGAACGGCGACGAACTCTGTGGATATTGAAACAATACGTGCCAAGCGCTTAGTGTTTATTATTGATGAAGCACACCGCTCTACTTTCGGCGATATGCTGGTTATTATTAAACGAACCTTTCCACGCGCCCTCTTTTTTGGCTTTACAGGTACGCCGATCCAAGAAGAAAACGAAAAAAATGGGAATACGACTAGCACCGTTTTTGGCAATGAATTACATCGTTATAGCATTGCTGATGGAATACGCGATGGCAACGTACTGGGTTTTGACCCTTACAAAGTCCCTACATTTAAAGACAGTGACATAAGAAAGGCTGTTGCATTAGAGCAAGCTAAGGCTAACTCCGTGCAAGAGGTCATGGGTGATCCGGCCAAAAAGAAAAAATTTAATTATTTTATGAATGATGTTCCTATGGCTGGCTACAAAGATGCCAAAGGTAAATATCATAAAGGAATTGAAGATTATATTCCTAAAAGCCAATATTTAACGGATGCCCACCAAGAAAAAGTGGTAAGTGACATATTAGATAAGTGGGATGTCCTTAGCCAAGGTAATAAATTTCATGCCATTTTAGCCACTAATAGTATCGCCGAAGCCATTGATTATTACCGTCGTTTAAAAAAAGCCAATCCTGAACTAAAAGTATCCGCCCTATTTGATCCCCATATTGATAATGACGGCAGCGGTAACCGTGGCCCCACTTTTAAAGGTGATGGCTTAGAAGAAATTATGGCTGATTATAATGATCGTTATGGTCAAGATTTTGATTTTGCTCGCCACGCTGCTTTTAAGAAAGATCTAGCTGCTCGTCTTGCTCATAAAAAACCTTATGAGCGCATTCATACAGAGCCAACAAAACAATTAGATTTGCTGATTGTTGTAGATCAAATGCTCACAGGTTTTGATTCTAAATGGCTAAATACGTTATATTTAGATAAAGTCATTAAATATCAAAATATTATTCAAGCATTCTCACGGACTAATCGCTTATTTGGCCCTGATAAACCCCACGGTATTATTCGTTATTACCGCTATCCACATACGATGGAACAGCACATTAACGATGCTGTAAAACTCTATTCGGGTGACAGACCGATTGGCCTATTTGTTGATAGATTAGAAAGCAATCTTGAGGCCATGAATACGTTAATGGTGGATATTTCAGAGTTGTTTGTTAACGCAAGTGTTAATGATTTTGAAAAATTACCTGATGATATCGAAGCTTGTGCCAAATTCGCTAAATTATTCAATACCTTTAACCAACATTTAGAGGCGGCTAAAGTACAAGGTTTACATTGGGATCAATTAGTCTATTCATTTACTGAAAACGATGAAGAACATGAAGTCACACTGTCCATTGATGAACAAACCTATTTAAGCCTCGTCCTTCGTTACAAAGAGTTAGTCAGTAAAGCGGATAGTAGTGGTTCTGATGGTGGGGATGTTCCTTTTGATATCAGCGGTTATTTAACTGAAATAGATACTGGAAAAATTGATGCTGACTACATGAACAGTCGCTTTGATAAATATTTAAAAGAACTTAATAATCCTCAAGACGTTGCAAGTATTGAAACCACATTAAACGAGCTGCATAAGTCATTTGCATCACTGACACAAAGCGAGCAGAAATACGCTAAGCTTTTCTTACATGACTTACAGCGCGGCGATGCGCAATTAATTGAAGGCCATACTTTTAGAGACTATATCAATACCTATAAAGATAACGCCGAGAATGCACAAATAGGTGCCGTTGTTAATGCACTTGGTTTAAATAAAGCATCACTGATGGCGTTAATGGCGGATAGTGTTAATGAGAAAAACCTTAACAATTTTGGTCGCTTCGATGCATTAAAAGCAACTGTAAATAAAGCGAAAGCGAAAGCTTACTTTGAAAAACAAGATGGTGTCACTTTACCTCCATTTAAATTAAATATTCGTATTGATCAGTTTTTAAAGCAGTTTATTTTTGCAAAAACAGATGATCTCTTAAGTGATGTTGTTGACACAACAGACAGCGAATGCGGTTTTCCATCATAATAGACATTTAGATTAAAAAACCTCTGTCCAATAAACTGGGGTCAGTTCAAAACAGTCTGACACCTTCATTTCATGGCGACAATCCTACCGGTAGTTCGACACACTGCCGGCAGGGTTGCCTGTTTGAGATCACACTTTTCACTTCAGCCTTTTCACTTATAATAAACAGGTGTTATCATTCACTCTGTAAATACCTTTTCAACTCAACCCGAGGCTTTGATGCTGGAGAATGTCATCATCTGATAATCAGTTCCTTCGACCTTTACAGGCCGGACTGATTATCAATGCGCCGAAATCGAATGCGGACACCGCTGTGTGTTTGCACATTTTGCACATGATGATTAAACAGGTTTTCCAGTATGAATTTATCCCGTCAGGAACAACGTACCTTACACGTTCTCGCTAAAGGTGGACGTATTGCGTACGTCCGCGATGCATCTGGCCGCGTCACTTCCGTTGAATGCTACAGTCGCGAAGGGCTGTTGCTTACCGATTGCACGCTCGCCGTTTTCAAAAAACTCAAAACCAAAAAGCTGATCAAATCCGTTAACGGTCAGCCTTATCGTATTAACACCACCGGACTGAATAACGTCCGCGCCCAGCCCGATAACCGTTAAGGAGAGGATCATGGATATCCCACGCATTTTTACTATCAGTGAAAGCGAGCACCGCATTCATAACCCTTTTACGCCTGAAAAGTACGCCACACTGGGACGCGTGTTACGCATGAAGCCGGATGCCCGCATCCTTGACCTCGGCAGCGGCTCGGGAGAGATGTTGTGTACTTGGGCACGCGACTACAACATTACCGGTATCGGTATCGACATGAGCCCGCTTTTCACTACTCAGGCAAAGCTACGCGCAGAAGAACTTGGCGTCAGTGAACGCGTCCATTTTATTCATAACGACGCGGCGGGTTTCGTGGCGGATGAAAAATGCGACGTTGCGGCCTGCGTAGGTGCAACATGGATTGCAGGCGGCGTCGCCGGGACGATCGAACTCCTGGCTAAAAGCCTCAAACCGGGTGGGATCATGCTTATTGGAGAACCCTACTGGCGTCAGCTACCAGCAACGGAAGAAATAGCTCAGGCCTGTGGTGTTAGCTCGACGACTGATTTCCTGACATTGCCAAAGCTTGTCAGCGCGTTCGACGACCTCGGCTATGACGTGGTGGAAATGGTACTGGCAGATCAAGAAGGCTGGGATCGGTATGAGGCTGCGAAATGGCTGACGATGCGCCGCTGGCTCGAGGCTAATCCTGATGACGACTTCGCTGAGGAAGTCAGGGCCGAGCTAACACTCTCGCCGAAACGCCACGTAACGTACGCGCGGGAATACTTTGGCTGGGGCGTGTTTGCGCTCATCGCTAGGTAATAACAGGTTCCCGGTGTTTCTGGCTGGAAATATCGGGAGCTTCGCCTTTGCTTTGATCTTATCCATCACCTGTACAAAAATTATCGAAGTGACGTATATACTCAGTTATATACTCACACGGAGGTTGATGTGGGTTGAGTTAGATTGACATGCATTGACTGAAAACGCAGGAAAAGCCTTGTAAAACTGGGATTTCAGATACAAAAAAAGACGTCGATTGACGTCCATTGATGTTCTTATGGTGCGAAGGCCGGACTCGCTTTTATTAGGCAATGCATTGTTTTTATTTGGTATAAATTTATAGAAAAAATTTTGTATACTTAAATGTATACTCAGTAGTTTGGGGGTTGAAAAATGAGTTAACCAATACTTACGCTAGCAATTACTAGCATTAGTGATTTTAACCAAATATTTTACATAGAAACTACTAACTTCTATTTAACGGTTATCTCATAAACCTTACTAAAATCTTTGCCTAGATACATTGTTCCATACGTGAATCCACTGACTTTAATTGTAACCCTACCTTTCTTTAATGGCTTTCCATAAATAGTTATATTATGAAAATCTTCTTTTTTAAAAGTTTCACCATTCCATTCTTGATTCCAAGTTTTTGGCTTCCAGCTTAAGCCTGAATCTGTTGGATTGATTATCACTCCAGTTGTTTTACCACCCAATGCACCTCCTGATATTTGGATAATCTGAGAATACATCTGATTAATCTTTGCATCTGGAAGCTGACTTGGCATTATTTTAGGTGTCGAATTAACACACCCAGCTAATATAAAAAAGAAACAAAAAATTATAAATTTCACCTTAAGCTCTTTTTTCAAACAAACACGAGCAAGACATAAATCAATAAACACTTATTAATCATATCGATAGGTTAATTTGAATTTCAGTAAATTTTATTGTTTAGTCAATTTCTATTTCATAGGTTTTATGAAACTCCTTGCCTGCGTACATAATGCCAGAAGTATATCCATCAATTTTAATCTGAATAACTCCCTTTAATAATGGTATTCCAGTGATACTAATCTCATGGAAGTCCTCATCTTTTTGGGTTTTACCTTGAAATGTTAGATATGAAATCTTCGGACTCCATGTCAATCCAGAGTCTTGAGGTATTATTTTGACAGAAATACCTTTGGGGCTAATATACCCTCCGGATATATTAATTGTCGCATTATACGCAATGCCGGAGGTTCCTACTGGTAACTGATCAGGCGTTACTTTTGGAGTCGGGTTGCCGCACCCCATCAATATTAGTGATGCAAAAAATAAAATTATAATCTTCATTTTACAATATTCGCTTGAAAACAAGTGCACCAAATATATGGTTTAATACATAATTCAGTGATTTTTCTTTCTTAACCCAAGCCTTAACTTCACCCCAAGAAAAACAATTTAAATTCACTACGGTATCTAAATTAGTTTCATTAGTAAGAACCGAATCATCTGCTCCAGCAAGAGTTCCGTTCCAGACGACCCAATGATTTTTACTTGACGTGTCTTGGTTTGGTAAACCAGTTAGCATACCAGCAGATATTAACGAAACGACCAGATATCCTTTTCTCTGATATTCATTTAAATCAAGAATATCTTTAAAATTAGAGGAGGATAAACTTATGTTATCAAAAACTTTTTGGTAACCGACCTTTTCAAACCACTCAGATAACATCCCCCACATTGTGACCCCAGCAGCTTCATCTTCAGCTGAGCTATAACTAAATATGGCATTTTCAGAGTCTCGCAAACTCGCCAAAGTGATCCAATCTAATCCGCTAACTTTTACACTCCCATTGTCATAATAAAATGAGCCAGATGGCCTTTTGCAACTATTACCTGGTGTTATTCTTAGTTTTCCTATTTTTGTTGTTCCGTACTGCCATAATTCTCTAGCTGCCTGTTTGTATATATCAGGCCTATCAATAAGCAAACTATAAAATAATGCTGCTGGCCCACAGAGACTAGTTGAACCTTGGTATGGATAATCAAAATGATCTAATCGTTGTACTAATTCAAACTCAAATAAATCCTTTTTGAAAAGGTCTCTAGGGCTTCCTACAGGATATTCTTTGGCAATAAATTGTCTTTCCGGTACGGAGATACGAAGCTCTATCGTATTATCCCCTTTGCTTTCTAGCTCAGCTTGTCCTGTAGATTCAAAGTAACATGCATTTTCTCTTTTTTTCTCGGAACAAGCTTTTCCTGCGATCAAGTCATCTAAGGTATACATTCTGATGAAAGGTTCTTTTAACGCAGGAGACACATTACCTAAGTGCTTGCGATACAGCATAATCTCAACCATATAAATGGTTGTTGTTAAGTCAGTAGTCTCAGAAGTTTGATGCTTTAATGTTTCATAGTTTGACTGCACTGGTTGCTTAGAAATACCCGACAATATGTAATGTTTTTTCTTACTAGAATCCATCCTATAAATGGTTAAGTCATATAACAAGTTATCGGCAGGAATGTTAGATTCTATTTTTGTAGAAACAGTATATATAGACATGATTTAATCCATTAACAAGTGAATAGTAACTTCATCTTTTCCTTTAGTATCATGCCATTGAGTATAGCCATCACTATCTGTTTTACCCTGAAATATCTGTCCATCAGGTAGATATATTTGATATTCACGTTGTGCAAATGGCTTACCATTGTCATTAAGGCATCGGTAACGAATATGATGCTTTTGAATTGATACGGGTACTTTTTGAATCTCAGTGGATTGAGTATCTTGATAAGAGCGATTACTCTCATTACTATAACAATCTTGAATGGAATTAATGAATCGGGAATGGCAAGGGCATGAACTCAAACTTTCAAGTGTCCCTGCCAATTTTCGCCCTTCATCCCAAACACTATCACAGCCACCTATGATATAAAAGCGACCTGAATGCTTGCCACAACTGACTATATCGCCTTCACGAGCGCCAGCAACACCATACCATTGCATGGTATTGTCTCCCGTTAATATTTGTCCTCCACAAGTGGTTCTATCACCGACCCGCAAAAAATATCCTATTGCCATAATCTACCCTCATCCTTAACTGAGGATAGATTATTTTACACTTAAGCCAAACTTACAATACTAAAATAAAACTCACCCTTATTTATGCGACTAAGTGCACTCTCTTCCAGAAAAATGCTCATACATCTTTTCCGTCATCACCCACAGCGCCTTATTCAATTTAATATCCCCATCGATACCATTGACAGAGCAAGTACGAGCGCGCTTACCTTTCGCATTCCTACCCGATAATCCACCCTTGATTAAATTCTCCTGCAACCGTTGATATACTGTCCAAAGATCATCTTTTTTATCCTCCCAGCGACGCGGTTGTAATACTTGTTCCTCGGTAATCGGTTGATGTTCCTCACCAAAACGATAAGTTCAAGCTGCTTGTGCCATCATGACTATTTAACAAAATAATTTCAGGAACTTGTACGCCTGTAATTTGGTCATGACGTCTAAGACGTAACATATGTTTCGTGTGCATCTTTCGACTACTGTCTCTCACTCTTGTTTGACAAGCAAAGAACGGATACAACCCTTCATTTTGTAAACTATCCAGTAAGGTAATGGTGGGAATATAGGTATAACGGTCACTTCTCGACTCATGTTTTTCTTCAGAGAAAACACTGGGTAATATACAAAATAATTCTTCAATCGTTAATGGGGGGTCACTACGAATACTATTGGCACACCTAAAGCCGGGGGCTAAACAAGCCATAGTTAATTTCCTTTAAAATAAATAAAATGCCTGATAAAAAAGAAACTGAATACAGAAGAATATTATGTGCTTATGACTATAAAAAACCAATAGCCACTAAATAACCGCCAAATGATGGCGGTTATTTAAAAACATTTAATTGGTGGGTTTAGTAAATAATTGATTAAAGTATATGTATTAAGTTTTAGTTAGTTGAATAAGCAACTCAGTCACCACCTTACCAATTGCCACCCCTAGTAATGGTGGTACTGCATTTCCCACCTGAGTATATTGAGGTACTTCAAATTTACGCATTTGCCCACCAGTAGTCACTTTTGAACGAAATACAAAATTGTCAGGAAATGACTGAATTCTTGCCATTTCTCTAACCGTGAGAACCCTCAATTCATTTTTATCATAATGACATGCATCATCAGGTATCGATAATGCAGCAGGAGCAGGTTGATTAGGATCTAACGCTTTTTGTGAATGCTTCTTAGTTGGGTGATTTCGTAAATATTCAATAAAACTGTCTTTTGAATCGAAACGTTCAATTTTGTTGTTATCTTTTAAAAACTCATAGTCTTTTACTTGTTTCCAGACAGCATCTGATAGCGAGCAAGAATCTCCTTTTAATATATCGAATATTTCTTTCCTTACCATTGTACTTTGGCTCTCTTGTACAACTTGGTATAACCGAAATCTACGCTGAACATGATAGCCATTACATCTATAATCATGATTACTTAACTTCTCATGCCTTAACAATACAGTTGAGAATGTTTCATTCAAGCTTTCAACAAATTTCGATGGTTTTGTAGGAGATATTTGCTTTAAATCATCTAAAGCTTCTTTAACTGATACAAGGTCATGACCAACAAGATGGTGTAAAAATGAATCTTCAAACAACGAAATATCCTTCACTGGATCATAACATTTAAGTGTTCCCATGGTCGCTTTATCTGGACTATTTTGAACAAGTTTGTAGAATTTCTCTGATGACGAAAGTAATTGATAATCAACACTCTCACTATCAAATGAGCTTTTGATATCTTCAAATATATCAGAGCGTATTGCTATCATAATAAAACGAGGCCTGTTCTGTGGGATGCCTGCAAATCTAGCGTTCACATGTAAACATAGTGGAATATATTTTTTTTCAGCGAACGCTTTTGCAACCTCAAACCAAGCATAGAAAGGCTTTCCATCGCTATCTTTGAATGCCCTTAAGATCCCTGTTACATTTTCTAAAACAGCAATTTTAGGCTGCACATACTCAACAAACTTAGCAAACTCCCAAGGAAGCATATTTTTGTCGCTATCTTTTTCCCGTAATCCAGCCATACTAAAACCTTGGCATGGAGGACCACCAGAAACAAGATCAACACCACCACCTGAAAAACCTGATATTAACGCTTGGCGTAGTTCTTCCTTGCTTTCTATAAGCTTGTTTAGCTCAATAATATTTCCTATTAATAAATTACCTTTCAGGCTTTTAATATTTTTAGGAATATCAGTAACACTGCTTTTATCTGTACATTCAGGGTATTCAAAAGGATTTTCTCTCAGTCGAGGTAATAACATCTCATGCTTGCTACTGATCCAAAATGAATGTTTAGGCTTTTTATCTTTTTTAGCAAGATCTTGGTAATCTTCATTAAAAAAGTTATATGAAAATGTTTCTGCCGCCATAGGCGATAGCTCATTAGCCATTAATAATTCAAATCCTGCTTTTTCAAGACCTAGAGAAAGCCCCCCACACCCAGAAAAAAGCTCTATATGATTGAATTTATTTTCTTTTTTCATAGCCTATATAAATATACAGTATTGATAATAATTGACAGATTCTAAAGGAATTATTTAGAAATGTCCAGGCCTAAATTTCAATTTCATTGACATAGTTTCTCTGAAATTATAGAGTCCATTTACGGCTTAGAGAGAAGCCTTCAGCCCAAGCAAGCAAAGACTTTCGAGTCCTCTCTGTAATTTTTAAGTTTCAATATCTATGCATCACTTATTTATGGGCAGTAAGAAATGGTGCATGTATTTTTTTCTGAAACTAAATTACAGAGAGGCTATACATGTCACAACCCCCACGTATTACTGCGTCACAATTCGAAAAGCTTAAAAAACAAGCAAAAGAAATCAAAAAAGAAAAAAATATATCCCATGCTAAAGCGCTTGAGATTGTTGCTAAAAGTAATTACTTTGGTAATTGGAAAGCTGTAGTTAAAGCCCGTGATAATGATGCTAGCATCAAAACACCTACACCTAATGTATCTCAAACTTTTGTTGATGACTCCGATGTCGTTTTAGATGATAGTGACCAACAATTACTTCTGCAGGAACGAACTGAAGATATTGACGAAGCAACAAAATTGCGAGTCAACAATAATAAAAAAATTCTTGCACAATTAGCTATCGAGTTCTCTATTTTTGAACCAACTAAAACAGGGTTAAAAAAAGGGATATTAGATGCAACCCAAGTCGTAAGAACTCACTTTGAAATAACAAATTTTCATCACTATGAGCAACAAAGCCAAGGGGCGAAAGAATATGGTATAAATAAAACAGCCTTTTTACTCACATCTGAAAATCAGATACCAACCACTGTTAGTTTATATCGCCCTAAAACGAAAAAAGGTGATCCAAGGATGTGGTTCCCCGGCCTCCAACATTTCACATTCGCCGGAGCACAAATTGCTATTGTTATTCATAATGACGGTGCCTATCTAATAGATCTAAGTTCAGTAAATCTGACCTTAGAACTGGAATCTACAGCAAGTCAGCTAAGAAAGTTCGTTGATAATTACTTAAACGAAAATAATGCTATTGCTAATGAATTACTCAACAAGCTAAAAGAATTAGCAAAAACGCCAATAAAAGCGACACATGTTGGTGATACCGCAGTAGGTATGTCTATTGAAGATGCATTAGGTATTCAAGCAAACTCAAGTAAGTTACCAGATTATAAAGGCATTGAACTAAAGTCTGGACGTAATGCAGAAAAAAATAGAACAACAATTTTCGCTCAAGTTGCTGAATGGGAAATAAGCCCCTATAAGAAAAGTGCTGAGATTTTGGATAGATTTGGTTACTTCAGAGAGGATGATTTTAAGCTCTATTGTACTATTAGTACGCGAAAACCTAACAGCCAAGGATTAATATTTAAGGTTGAAGAGGATGTTTTACAGGAGTGGTGTGCTGAACATGAAGATGATAGGAATATATTTAAAGAGCACGTAGCAAGTTGGAGTGGGAAACTTCTTCGCAAGAGATTGAAAGAAAAGCATTCTGAAACATTTTGGATTGAAGCTAAAAGTCAATTTATTGATGGTATTGAATACTTTCAGCTAATATCTGTTACTCATACAAAAGCTCCTCTCTTGAATCAATTAATGCCTTTGCTTGAAAATGGAACCATAACGATGGATCATTTAATTAAACGATCAGCAAAAAATGGTAGAGTATCAGAAAAAGGGCCATTGTTTAAAATCAACTCAAGAGATCTGGGCTTGATATTTCCTGAGCCAGTTAAATATAGTTTGCTATAAATATATAATAAATAAAAATATTGTGTCATGTGTTCAACATGTAGATCACCATGTTTAGCTGTATTAGCTCAGGTTTGATCTGACAGGCGGCTCTATGCCAGAAGCGGAAGTATCTAACAACAGTCTGTGTGGATCAACGAGGATCAAATCAAGGTCTGTATCGTCAAGTAAGGGCGAAAGCATTAAAAAAGCCCCATCAGAGAATTGATGAGGCTGACTATTGTCGTCTACCCACCTGATCGTTCAACCGGTCATTTTGCTTAACCGATCAGTGTTACTTGAGTAGGGGCACTTTTCTTTAACGAAAGCTCGTTAGGGTCTATTCAAATTTTCTAACATGCCAGCGTAGGCATTACGCATCATCACAAAGGCATTTTGTAAGCAGATAGTTGACCAGCCCAATGCCCATAGAGTCTTGTCTGTAATTTCTGTATTGTACGTTCTTTCGGTTAAACGAGACATCAGTCGTCTTTCAGAACCATCAGGATATTTTTGCTGAACATGTGACCAAAATGTCGTATTGCCAATGAAGCTTGGATGAACGATGTCACACAGGAATTCATAATTAGGTAGGACTTCTTCCGCTCCAGCATTTTTAGCTATCTTTTGAATAGATGTCATGATATTAGTCTGCTTCAATAAGTCACTTTCTGGCTGGTATCTTGTACCCCAGATCATTTTAGCCACTAAATTATCTAATTCTTCAGAAGTAATAACCGTGTTAGGTGGGAAAGTTAATTTTTTGAAAACTTGATCTAAAGAATTTGCGTTCAATAAGAACACTGATGACAGCTCAAGTAGTGAACGTGCAGCTATAGCAGGTACAATCACTTCTCGCGCATTCAGGCTGTTTAGACAAGACCTTACTAACTCATTGCCTCGCCACCATGTCATCACAGCATAGGCTTCAATATTGCGTGCCAGATCTGTCCAGTAAACCTTATTTAATTCTTGGACTGTTTTGGCTACCAAAGCTTGTTTAGACAGTGACTCAACATCAGAGAACCGCCAACCATATTCACTCGGTAGTAGCTCATCAGATTCGAGGAATTGCTTCACTATTTCTTCGGAATCTCTTGCGAACACGTTGGTACATTTGCTGCAGTATTCTTTCAACCATTCATTGTAACTAAACTCAGTCATAAAAATCCTTGTCGATTACTTTTGCTATGTGAAATGACCAAAATAGTCAGATCACTAAACTGATGGGGTCTCAAAAAGTATGCCATATTAAGTGTAAGTATCCCTAAAATCTGCACTATTTTCTTTTTAGAAATCCTCTGACATGTGAATTAGATTACCCTAAAGTGAACTTCCGCTCCTTGCTCAGAGCAGACCTGTCAGGTTTGGTTGTGTGCTGTCAGTGAAAACTGTCAGCTCAAGTCTGTGCTAATACATTTATTTTAGATTGAGAAGAATTCCGTACATTTGCTTCTCCAGCGTTCGATCTGTCTCCTCGGGCCACCTTACTGGGTCAGTCTGTAACTGTCCGAGTATCTTCATGCCTCTGTGCTGACGTGACTTCCGTTCGATGTAGTCCTCGTCTTGATAGCCCATTGTTTCAATCACAAACGTCTTTTTTTCACCAGTAGCCATCATGGCGTCGACCAGAAAATCAGGCAGCACCCAGCCCTCTTCGCCGTCCACGGTGACGTCATAATCAAACAGCGGTTTTTTTAGGGACAGGCAGCGAACCGGCACATCCTCCTTCTTCGACAGCCAAGCCGCGCATGTGGCCAGCGACTCCAGTGTCTGCCGTTCCAGCCCGCTGTCGACCGGTACCGGGCAGCTCCGGGTGTGAAGCGCATGGGCATAGCCATCGCAGCAGACGACATTGCCGTCTGCTGACCGTCTGAATTCCAGTATTACCCAGTATGGCGGCCGCAGTCCGTCCTGACCCTCCCCATTGATCCGCAGTCCCTTCTCCGGTGTGAAAATAGCTTCTTCACTTAGGAACCTGAATATGGCCCGTTCCCGGGATACATCATCAGACATGAAAATCTGGTAAAAATGACGGGCACGACCGGCTGGCCAAGGTAAAGCAGGGTTTTCCAGCTGCCCCATTAGTCTCTGCTGTTTATCCTGTGTTATCAGCGGCCAGAAACGAACGATGTCTGAGAGCGGGCGGCCCCGTATGAATTCATTGTTCCGGGTGACGTCGGCAAGCCTGCCGATAGCTTCCCGCGCAGGAGCAGAGGGAAAGGGAGCCAGAGTATCAATGATGTTGAGTCCTGCATCTTCGATAAGAGTTAGCAGTAACCGAGAGAGGCGTGGGCGGCGTTTTCTTCGCAGGCGGTCATCACAGTTATCTGGGTGGCCGAGTCCAGCCTGCAGGCGTGCACCTTGCTCTTCACTGGGCAGAAAATTCTGGTAATTGACAGGCTGACTGCCTGCCGTTTTACGGGTTCCTGAACGCGTGGTATCGTCATCCTCCTCCTGCTCTCTGAACATCGGACAGGTCACGTCGTGAGGGGTGCTGAACGTCCGCAGATAAATCGAGCCGGTATCCTTTCGAAGGTTCGCGCTGTTCATCGGGGGCATATCCCCCGCCACACAGCTGCAGGCCAGCCATGTGTCCGTCTGGCGCATCTCCGTCAGCACGTGAAGTACCAGAGCTTCTTCTGCCTAACTCCCGATTTCTCTGCGACCGTAAATTTTTTGTACCGCTGATTCTTCCGCCTCACTCAGTTGTCGGCTGAGGCGCCCCCGGGGTGCTCGTTTCTTTACCAGTCGCATGGCCATGCTTTATCTCCTTCCATATTCTAAGGCATCTTCAATCTGACCAGAGTCTGAACTACCCTGAATTATAACGGATGCCGATTGCTGAGGACTACCATTCACTTACAGAGTCTTAGCTCTCGCAGCAGGCGAGCTACTGTTCTGACATAAAATGCATGTTCACTTAACTATAATCGACTCAGTATTATCAAAAAATTAGTTATAAAATAAGTACACCATGTAAAAATACAAGTAAAAATTTTAAATATGACTTAATGCGATTAAACTGTTCACAATTAACATACAAACAGTTTAATTCCTATTAATTCAATGTATTAAAGCTTAAATTACCTACTGATTAAGTGGATATTACATTCCTTACTTCCCAAACCCAAACGCCCTCACATGCCCTTCCCTATTCGCCTCCAGATAATCAGCCCACCATTGCACCATTAATCGCCGTTCCTCAATATGCTCCGCCTTATGGATATAAGCCGCACGCACTGAGTTACGTTCTTGATGACTCATTTGCCTTTCTACTGCATCCTTCGACCATAGCCCTGACTCAATCAACGAACTACATGCCATCGTTCTAAACCCATGACCACAGACTTCCGTCTTTGTATCATAACCCATCACTCGTAATGCGTTGTTAACCGTGTTCTCACTCATTGGTTTTCTAGGATTATGATCGCCGATAAAGATCAGCTCGTGGTTACCGCTGAATTGATAAATCTGTTTTAAGATCTCAATCGCTTGTCGGCTTAAAGGCACTAAGTGAGTAGTACGCATTTTTGATCCGCGATGAGAGTGCTTAACCCCTTCTATCGCTTCGCGTTCAGCAGGGATCGTCCACATGGCATTTTCAAAATCAATTTCATCCCAACGGGCGAAGCGTAGTTCACTGGAACGAATGAAGACTAACAAGGTGAGTTTGACTGCAAGTTTAGTTAAAGGCCTTCCCTTATAATCACCGATGCGTTGTAAGAACTCAGGTAGACGTTTAAGCTCTAAGGCTGCTCTATGGACTCGTTTACCAGTAGCAACTGCGCCAGCCATATCTTGGGCTGGGTTATAGTCGATTAAACCACTTTGTACTGCATAGCGCATGATGGCTGTTACACGCTGTTGTAAACGTGCTGCCACCTCAAGACGTCCAGACATCTCTACCGCTTTAATAGGTTCGAGTAGATCACGAGTTTTTAGTTCGGTAATATTGCGTTTACCAATAGCCGCAAAGATATTGTCCTCAAGGCTTTTGAGGACTCTATGGCTATGCCCTTCCGACCATTTCTTATTGGTTGCATGCCAATCACGTGCAACCTTCTCGAATGTATTAAATTCTTTTTGCTGCTCTTCTTTCACTTCTTTGCGTTTTTCACTTGGATCAAAACCATTAGCAATTAACTTTCTGGCGGCATCTCTTTTCTCTCTGGCTTCTGCGAGTGAAATATCAGGGTAAACACCCAGAGCTAACATTTTTTGCTTACCGCCAAAACGATACTGTAAACGCCAATATTTTGAGCCGTTGGTATGTACCATCAAGTGCATACCATCACCATCGGTCAATTTATACGATTTATCCAAAGGTTTAGCAGCCCTGACTTTAGCATCAGTAAGAGCCATAATTTATCTCCTTGCGTTGGTACAAACTATTATCGAATCGAGAGATACCAACACATATACCAACAGCAGGTACTTGATGTGGGTTGACCTTAGTATACTTGGGAAGACTGAAAAGTGGGAAAAAGCCTTGTAAAACTGGGAGTTCAGATACAAAAAAAGACGTCTGTTGACGTCCATTGATGTTCTTATGGTGCCGAAGGCCGGACTCGAACCGGCACACCCGAAGGCGGTTGATTTTGAATCAACTGCGTCTACCAATTTCGCCACTCCGGCACTGAAGTGTGTCTGGAAAACCCGCCCATTATACTTGCGTGAAGAACACTCGCAACAATTATTGTTTGTTTTCAGTTTGATTGGCGAAAAAAAGTGCATTTAAGGTTTGTTGCTATCATAAAACACAACTTATAGTTTACATCAGAGTATCTATCGTTAATGCTTTAATCATATTGTATTGATAGATCACTTGTTTTGTGTCTGAATTTATTCGTTATCTTATTTTTACTTTTTTCTTATCTTTTTTTCTTATCTTTTTTCTTTTAAAGATTACATCATCATAATATAAATTTATTAAAACTAACTTACCTCAATCTATATATTTTAAAATATATAGCGATAAATAAAAAAAGGATCAAAACTTGGGTTAGTGTTTTGATCCGACAGTACTGCTAATAGAGGGCTTAGTTTTATTTTAATGACTATAAGTTATTTTTATAGCGTCACTGCCCTTTTCTTCCCTGGTGTGAGGAAGAAAGTAGTTATGTTTTATTAATATAATGCACTTATTTACTGCTATAACGAAGGTACTATTCTTTAATATAATGGTGTTGAAAGATTACTATTAATATATAACTTACTTATTATTGAAGAGGCTCATTTTATATATGCCTTCTTATTGCTTCACTCTATTATCGCTGTGTTATCTTTGCTCTGTAACGCTTATATTCTCAGTCTCTCAACTTGATGAAGCTATAATAAGTTTAATTGTACAATCCCACAATCAGTAAATTATTACAAAATATGACACACTCTTATATTACTTTTATAAACACCCAAAAAACAAATCAAACCAAGATATAATAAAGAATAATAAACTATAAAATATCGACAACTAAGATTATAATACCATTCATTAACATTTTCTTGATATACACTTCCTAACTTAATAATAAAGGAAAGCTAATGAGATGATTAAAAACAAGGGTAAATTGAGGAAAAATGTAACTTAACGGTAATACTTACCTCATTTTTAGAGGATAAATATAAGGAAAATGTCTTTTTATGATGCAATTTTTCTTCACTATCTTTTTCTTAGAGACAATTTGACACATTTAATGCCAACTTTTTGATAACTGGCTCTTGCACTGATAGACATTCTTATTTCTGATAATATAATCAAAATTTGGTTTAAATCTGATTAGAAGGCGGTGTTATGGGCATTGTTGGCTGGATTATTACAGGCATATTTGTTGGTATTATCTTAGGTGCCGTATTAAAAATGATAAAGAAAAAATAGCGCGATAAGAAAGGCACCAATTTAAAACATAAATCATTTTATGTTTATCGCATTCCTTTCACTTCACTGACTTCTGTTGAAAGTAAAAATGAAAAAACATTTTCTAAAATATCTTATGATCCCCGTCGCTTTACTGACATTGAATGCGTGTAGCCAACGTTCGTCATTACCACCAGCGACACAACCTTCTATGTTAAATCAACAGAACAGTGTGCCTGAATTAACACAATGGCCTACGGCATTAAGCCCTAATGTAAGCAATACAAGAACACTGTTTGATAAATATGCCTCACAAATTTATCAAAAAAGTCATCCTCAAGGCATGGTTATTGTCATGATCAATAACTCTCAAACCTTGAATCGTTCTTTTGGGACAACAACACCTGAAAGCCGTAATGCGCCATCCATGAACTCACTGATCCGCATCGCGTCTATCACAAAACTGATGACGAGTGAAGTGATGTTAAAGTTACAAGATGATGGAAAATTATTAGTCACCGATCCACTGCAAAAATATAGCTACTATGGTGTAGACATCCCATTAGTTAGCGCTCAATCCCCTATCCGTCTTTATCATTTAGCAAGCCATACCAGTGGTTTTCCACGAGAACAACCTGGCGGAAAATGGGGAAGACCTGTTTTTATTTGGCCAACTCATGGCGACCGTTGGAACTGGTTAAAAAAAGCAACATTAACATCGCCTGCGGGTAATCAAGCTGCATATTCAAATTTAGCGTATGACTTATTAGCAGATGCCTTAGTGAAAGCATCAGGTAAAAGTTATCCTCAACTTTTACAACAATATGTCACTCAGCCTGCCGGTATGACTAACACAACATTGACGCCAACCCCTGCACAGTGCCAAAGATTATTAATAGGATATAAACCAAGTCCATGTTCTGACACTATTGCTGCAGCCGGAAGTGGTGGTGTGTACTCGACGCCTGCCGACATGCAACGTTGGATGCAAGGCTTTTTGACTTCTCATAATGCCATGCGAAAAGCAACGGCAAGCAAAGAGCAATCTGTCTATTTCCCTCGTAATCGACTCTCTTCAATAGAAGGAATGGATGTTGCGGGTCGTGCTGATGGTGTAGGTTTAGGTTGGGTTTATATGGCTCCCGCCAATGGAATTCCGGCGATTTACCAAAAAACCGGCGGCGGTGGCGGGTTTAATACTTATATGGCAACCATTCCTGAATTAAATATCGGTGTATTTGTGGTGATCACCCGTAAACCTAATGGCACTAAATTTAGTGAAGTGACTCAGGGGACTAATGCGCTTGTTCGAGCACTAGCAAAAGATTTTTATCAGTGATCGCAAACACGATAGCGATAAAAAAAGCGCCTTACCTAAGGCGCTTTTTGTTTTTCTGGCTGAAGTGGATATTACCTAGCGATTACGCCTCATCAATAACCATAGACTCAATGTTAGGAATAATATTGCTGGTACTAATGCTGCAATCACGGCAGGTATACCATAAACCAAACTTAATCGTCCTGAAACTTCATTGACGATATAAAACAAGAAGCCAAAAGAGATACCCGTTAGAACTCTTAATCCCATTGGTACAGTGCGTAATGGGCCAAAGATAAATGACAATGCCATCAGCATCATTACCGCAACAGAAACTGGCGCAAAGATTTTTTTCCAGAAATTCAGCTCATAGTTTGCTGATTCTTGCCCACTCTGTTTTAGATATTTAACATATTGATAGAGTCCACTAATCGATAATGCATCTGGATCTAAGGCCACAACGCTCAGTTTTTCTGGCGTTAATCGGGTTGGCCATTCAAGTGATACCTGTTTTTTACCGGTGATTTTTTGTGGATTGGTTAAGTCTGATTGTTCGACTTGTTTTAGCATCCACGTTTTTTTATCGACATCATAGGTTGCACTTGATGCATAACGCACCGTTTCTAGTTTTCTATCATTATTAAAATCATAGAGCGTGATGCCTTGCATCTCATTTTGGCTCTTTATTCGGTTGATATGAATAAATTGGTTGCCATCTTTAGCCCACATACCACGGTTAGTAGAAACTAAAGAGTTACCCATGATTTTTTCAGCACGATAGTTACGTGCATATTGTTCACCTTGTGGTGCTCCCCATTCGCCAATCAGGACTGTCAACAGTACTAATGGAATAGCGGTTTTCATCACAGAACCTGCGATTTGCAAACGTGTAAAACCAGATGCCTGCATCACCACCAGCTCACTACGTGTTGCCAATGCGCCTAACCCTAATAATGCACCGAGTAACGCAGCCATGGGGAAGAAGATTTGCACATCTTTAAGGATATTTAAGATCGCATAAATACCCGCATCAAGTGTGGTGAAATCCCCTTGCCCTACTTTACGGAGTTGATCGACAAATTTGATAATGCCAGATAGAGAAACCAGCAAAAATAGTGTCATCAAAATCGACTGTAAAATAGTACGCCCGATATATCTATCTAATACACCAAACATCAGGCAACTCCTTTCTTAAAGCGAGCTCGGAATTTACGCATAGGCAAGGTATCCCAAACATTCAATAAGATTGCCAAGGCAAGATAAACGCCATTAACACTCCACATCGCAATGAGAGGGTCAACTTTTCCTTTTTCGCCATTAGAATGTAGCGAACTTTGTAATAAGAAAAAGACCAGATAAAGCAACATTGCGGGTAACATACTTAATACGCGACCTTGGCGTGGGTTAACTTCACTTAAAGGCACGACCATCACCGCCATAATGACAACAGAGAAAATCAAAGTTAAGCGCCAATGGAATTCAGCAATAGATTCTGTTTCATTAGAATGCCAAAGCTCAGACATTGTCTTTTGTTCTACGCGATTGCGATTAATCGTAGATTCTCGATGGCCAATTACCGCTTGGTAGTCATTAAAATCGGTAATACGAAAATCACGTAGTACTGCCGTACCTTCATAGCGAGTCCCCTCACTCAATACGACTATCTGATTCCCGTTAGGTAATTCTTTGGTATAGCCTTTATCTGCCACTACAACAGAAGGACGCTGATCTTGCGTTGGACGCAATTGTGCAAGGAACACATCTTGGAATTGGTTTCCTTTTACACTACCAAGATAGAGTACCATATTGCGGTCACTGGACATTTTAAATTGCCCTTCCATCAACGCGGCTAAACTTGGGTTTGCTTTAGCATCCTCAAGGACTTGCTCTTGATGCACCGAAGACCAAGGAATAAGCCAAATGACATTTCCTGCAGCTAATGCGCTGGTCAGTAATGAGAGCAACAGTGCCGCTTGCACTAATGCTTTCTTACCTATTCCGCACGCATTCATGACGGTTATCTCACTTTCAACATAAAGTTTGCTGTAAGTCATCAGAAGCCCAAGAAAAAGGCTTAATGGAAGAATAAGCTGTGCCATCTCAGGAATTCCCAGCCACAGCAGAGAAACCACGAGGTTTGTAGGAATGTTACCTTCAACAGCAGCCCCTAAAATTTCAACCAGTTTCTGGCTAAAAAAGATAAGCATCAAAATAAATAAGATGGCTATCTGGCTTTTAAGGGTTTCCCGAGCTAAATATCGAATTATAATCACGCTAGTTATGCCTGTGAAAACTTGTCTTTTTGCAGGAAAATCGCTAACTTCGTTGTATATCTATCATTTGTGCATCTCAGTTAGACATTCTTGCAGCCCAAATGATATCAAAACATGCTATAAACAGGTTCCCAATAAGAACAAGCTTATAAGTTAGCTAAATTAGTTGTGTTCAATTAATGCATTTAGCTTAACATAAAAAGTAAACTTTCTATGGGGTAGATTAATGCGGATCACTATTCTAAACGATACTTTCCGTTTTTGTCTTTAATATTCAGGAGAACGCATGGAGTTTAATGTAAAAAGCGGCAGCCCAGAGAAACAACGCAGCGCTTGTATTATCGTGGGGGTGTTTGAGCCTCGTCGTTTATCTCCGATCGCGGAGCAACTTGATAAAATCAGTGATGGCTATATCAGTGCCTTATTACGCCGAGGTGAGCTGGAAGGCAAAGTTGGACAATCACTGCTGTTACATCATGTACCTAATGTTCTCTCTGAGCGCGTTTTACTGATTGGTTGTGGTAAAGAGCGTGAATTGGATGAACGTCAGTATAAACAGATCATTCAAAAAACCATTAACACGCTCAATGAGACTGGCTCCATGGAAGCCGTATGCTTTCTGACTGAGTTACATGTTAAAGGTCGTAATAATTACTGGAAAGTACGTCAAGCGGTTGAGACTGCAAAAGACTGCCTCTATACCTTTGATCAACTAAAGAGCAATAAGACAGAATTACGTCGCCCATTACGTAAGATGGTCTTTAATGTTCCTACTCGCCGTGAACTACCTAGTGGTGAGCGAGCCATTGCTCATGGCTTAGCTATCGCATCAGGCATTAAAGCATGTAAAGATTTAGCAAACATGCCACCAAATATCTGTAATGCTGCTTATTTAGCTTCTCAAGCGCGTCAATTAGCAGACTCCTCTTCAAATGTTTCTACGCGTGTTATTGGCGAAGAGCAAATGAAAGAGCTCAATATGAATGCTTACCTTGCGGTAGGACAAGGCTCTCAAAATGAATCTTTAATGTCGATTATCGAATATAAAGGCAATAAAGATCCTGAAGCTCGCCCAATTGTGTTAGTCGGTAAAGGGCTGACATTTGACTCGGGTGGTATTTCTATCAAACCTGCTGATGGCATGGATGAGATGAAATATGACATGTGTGGTGCTGCAACGGTTTATGGTGTGATGCGTGTTGTTGCTGAACTCCAGTTACCGATTAACGTCATTGGTGTACTTGCGGGCTGTGAAAATATGCCGGGTGGAAAAGCCTATCGTCCTGGTGATATCTTAACAACAATGTCCGGCCAAACCGTTGAAGTATTAAACACCGATGCTGAAGGTCGCTTAGTATTATGTGATACGTTAACTTATGTTGAGCGCTTTGAGCCTGAGTTAGTTGTTGATATCGCAACATTAACAGGTGCATGTATGGTGGCTTTAGGGCATCACTATAGCGGATTAATGTCTAACCATAATCCATTAGCACATGAGTTAATGAATGCATCAGAGCAAGCGGGTGACCGAGCTTGGCGTCTACCATTAGGCGATGAGTTCTATGAACAAATCGAATCTAATTTTGCTGACTTAGCAAATACAGGTGGCCGTTTAGGTGGCGCAATTACTGCCGGTTGTTTCTTAGCGCGTTTTGCGACGAAATATAACTGGGCTCACTTGGATATTGCGGGTACAGCATGGCGTTCTGGTAAAGCCAAAGGCGCAACAGGTCGTCCTGTTTCTTTACTGTCTCAGTTCTTACTTAATCGCGCGGGTTTGAATAGCGACGAGTAATACCGCATAATTATCAGGGTTAAGGTATTACCCTATTATTAGGGTAAATAGAGCAGACTCCAAGAAGGGTATTGCAACGCAATACCCTTCTGTTATCGGGATATCATGAAAAACGCCACGTTTTATTTAATGGAACACCCATCAATACACGATGATTTACAGGCTCATGAGTGGCTTGCCTGTCAACTTACCGCTGAACATTGGCGATTAGGCAAACGTATTTTGTTGGTTTGTGAGTCTCAGGCTCAAGCTGAATTGCTTGATGAGGCATTATGGGCAAGAGAACCTCATCAGTTTGTTCCTCATAATCTTGCAGGTGAAGGGCCTCGTTATGGCGCTCCTGTTGAATTATGTTGGCCTGGAAAACGTGGTAATGCACCTCGTGATCTCTTGATTAATTTGCAATCTCAATTCGTAGACTTTGCCACAGCTTTCCATGAAGTGATAGACTTTGTACCTATCGATGAACAATTAAAACAGTTGGCGCGTGAACGATATAAAATTTATCGTAGCGTCGGCTTTACTTTGACAATGGCTACGCCGCCAACCTATTGAATACGTAAAGAATATGGAAAATAAATCCGCACCGAAAGAGCCATCGCTCGACACAACTTATAACCCCGCAGAGATTGAACAACCTCTGTATCAGCATTGGGAAAAAAACGGCTATTTCAAAGCCAATGGCGATACAACAAAAGAAAGCTTCTGTATCGTGATCCCACCGCCAAACGTCACAGGTAGCCTACATATGGGTCATGCTTTCCAGCAGACCATTATGGATACCATGATCCGTTATCAGCGCATGCAAGGTAAAAACACCTTATGGCAGTCAGGGACTGACCATGCGGGTATCGCGACTCAAATGGTCGTTGAGCGTAAAATTGCCGCTGAAGAAGGTAAAACTCGTCATGACTATGGTCGTGATGCGTTTATCGACAAAATTTGGGAATGGAAAGCCGAATCAGGCGGTAACATCTCTAACCAAATGCGTCGTTTAGGTAACTCGGTTGATTGGGAACGTGAACGTTTCACCATGGACGAGGGTTTATCTAAAGCGGTTAAAGAAGCTTTTGTGCGTTTACACAAAGAAGATCTTATCTACCGTGGTAAACGCCTTGTTAACTGGGACCCTAAATTACACACTGCGATTTCTGATCTTGAAGTCGAAAACCGTGAAGTTAAAGGATCTATGTGGCATCTGCGTTATCCTTTAGCGGATGGGGCAAAAACAGCAGAAGGTAAAGATTACCTGATTGTTGCAACAACACGTCCTGAAACCATGTTAGGTGATACTGGTGTTGCGGTTAACCCAGAAGATCCTCGCTATAAAGATTTAATTGGTAAAGAAATTATTCTACCAATCGTTAACCGTCGTATTCCTATTTTAGCGGACGAACACGCGGATATGGAAAAAGGTACCGGTTGCGTAAAAATCACCCCTGCTCACGACTTTAATGACTATGAAGTTGGACGTCGTCATCAATTACCAATGATTAATATCATGGATTTTGACGGCAATATCCGTGTGAGTGCAGAAGTATTAGATACTAATGGTGTTGAGTCTGATATTTACAGCACTGAAATTCCAGCAGCCTACCAAGGTATGGAACGCTTTGCTGCCCGCAAAGCAATTGTCGCTGAATTTGAACGTCTAGGTTTACTAGAAGAGATCAAGCCTCACGATTTAACCGTACCTTACGGCGACCGTGGTGGCGTGGTTATCGAGCCTTTATTAACAGACCAATGGTATGTTCGCACAGCACCTTTAGCGAAACCCGCAGTTGAAGCCGTTAAAAATGGCGATATCCAATTTGTACCAAAACAGTACGAAAATATGTACTTCTCATGGATGAATGATATCCAAGATTGGTGTATTTCTCGTCAACTGTGGTGGGGTCACCGTATCCCTGCTTGGTACGACAATGAAGGTAATGTCTATGTCGGTCGTGACGAAGAAGAAGTTCGTCGTGAAAACAATATCGCCGCTAATGTGGCATTACGCCAAGATGATGACGTATTGGATACATGGTTCTCATCTGCACTATGGACATTCTCAACATTAGGCTGGCCTGAAAATACTGAAGCACTGAAAACATTCCATCCAACGAATGTCTTAGTCAGTGGATTCGATATTATATTCTTCTGGATCGCTCGCATGATCATGATGACCATGCACTTTATCAAAGACGAAGACGGTAAACCGCAAGTTCCATTTAATACGGTTTATATGACAGGTCTTATTCGTGATGAAGAAGGCCAGAAGATGTCAAAATCCAAAGGTAACGTACTAGATCCTCTGGATATGATCGACGGTATTTCATTAGAGAACCTGTTAGAAAAACGTACTGGTAATATGATGCAGCCACAAATGGCTGAAAAAATTGCTAAACGTACTCGCAAAGAGTTCCCAGAAGGGATTGAAGCACACGGTACAGATGCGCTGCGCTTTACCTTAGCCGCATTAGCGTCAACAGGTCGCGATATTAACTGGGATATGAAACGTCTATCTGGTTACCGTAACTTCTGTAACAAGCTGTGGAACGCAAGCCGCTTTGTTCTGATGAATACTGAAGAGCAAGATTGTGGTTACCAAGGTGGCGAAATGACATTCTCACTCGCTGACCGTTGGATCTTAGCTGAATTTAACAATACCGTTAAAGCCTATCGTGAAGCATTAGACAACTATCGTTTCGATATCGCTGCCGGTATTTTATATGAGTTCACTTGGAACCAATTCTGTGACTGGTATCTGGAGCTATCAAAACCTGCAGTACACAAAGGTAATGATGCACAAAAACGCGCAGCTCGTCATACTCTGATTGAAGTGTTAGAAGGCTTACTGCGTCTTGCTCATCCAATCATTCCATTTATCACAGAAACCATCTGGCAACGAGTGAAGGAAGTGAAAGGCATTGAAGGTGAAACCATCATGCTACAAGCTTTCCCTGAGTTTGATGCTTCGCTGGTGGATGAACAAGCACTTAACGATCTTGAGTGGATCAAAGAAGTGATTGTTGCCGTTCGTAATATCCGTGCTGAAATGAATATTGCACCAGGTAAACCACTTGACGTTATCTTACGTGGCGCTGATGACAATGCTAAACGCCGTGTTAGTGACAATATTGGTTTCTTAAAAGCTATGGGTCGTTTAGCTGATATTCGTCCATTAGCAGAAGGTGAAGAAGCACCATTATCAGTGACTAAACTGGTTAGCGGTGCAGAATTGCTGATCCCAATGGCTGGCTTTATCGATAAAGATGCAGAGCTTGCACGTTTAGATAAAGAGATTGAAAAAGTAGAGAAAGATATCACAACTTTAGACAGCAAATTATCTAACGATGGCTTTGTTAGCCGTGCGCCAGAAGCAGTTGTTGCTAAAGAGCGTGAACGCTTAGCGACATGTCTAAGCGCAAAAGAAAAGCTCATTGCACAGAAAGTCTCTATCGCCTCTTTATAAGCACTATCGCTTTAAAGTCACAGAGATTGATAATGAAAACCCGCGTTTATCGCGGGTTTTTACTTAGTTTCTTTCAGTCAAAAAATAAAACCATTTTTCACTTTATTTCTTATTATTCTCGGTTCTATTCTCGTTAATATGTCTTTCTATTACTTATTTTCTCTTAAATTTAATCACCCACTAAAATATAACGCTAGCAATAAAGAGGGTAAGTAAGCAAAGAAAAAAGGTTTACGGTTTACAAACACGCTTAATCAATTAAGATAGTTTTTGTAGCCATCCGCGCTACTTTCAATGAAGAAGTTCCTTTCCGGTGCTCTCTCAATAAATAATCAAAAAATATTCTACTAATAAGTGAAACGATGAGTGCAACTATGACTGCAATCCAAACTATAACCCCAAATATTGTTATCCGAGCTATTGAAGAAAAAGACAACGCAGGTATTGCACGCGTTATTCGTGAAGTCTCTGCGGAGCATGGTTTAACTGCTGATAAAGGCTTTGCGGTTGCCGATCCGATTTTAGATACTCTCTATGAAGTTTATCATCAACCGCGCAGTGCTTACTGGGTGGTAGAAATGGATGGAGAAATTGTTGGCGGTGGCGGTGTCGCACCACTTGCTGGTGGTGATGGCAATACTTGTGAATTACAAAAAATGTATCTTTCATCCAAGCTGCGCGGCAAAGGTATTGCGAAAAAAATCGTTCTGCAATCTCTTGAATTTGGTAAAGAGCAAGGCTTTAGCCGCTGCTATTTAGAAACCACAGATATCTTAAAAGCGGCTGTCGGTTTATACGAAAAACTAGGATTCGAATTTATTGATGAAGCATTAGGTAACACTGGACATAGTGATTGTGAGATCCGTATGGTGAAGCCACTTTAAGCGTTCTTGCTGTTCCCTACGCCATACCATAAATAAAATAAGCTCTACTTTACCCGTATTTCTTATGCGGGTTTTTATTAGCCCCAATAGCATCTATTAGCACAAATTCTATTCATCAAAATGGTATAAACACAGTATATTTCTATGTTTGTTTTCATAATTAGTTTCTTAATTAAATATCATTAAAAAATTATTAATGAATTTTTTATCTTAAATATTATTAAAACTCACAAGTTTAAATTATTTTCCATTTTACTCTAGATAATTAGATCCCCCCTCTTAAATAAAATATTATTTATCTTGTTTTATATTTTAAAAAAAAGATTTTTTTATATTGCTATTTATAGCTAATTTAATATCTTTATACAGATAAAGTCATGTGTTGGCTTTTATAACTCTAAAATTTAAAAGGAATTTTTGATGAAAAACTTTGTTAAAATTGCACTTATTGCTTCTGTCATTACTGTAATGACTGGTTGTACTGGTAGCGTATACAATAAAGAAAAAGACTGTAACTATGACTACTTACTGCACCCAGCCGTTTCTGTTTCTAAAATTATTGGTGGTTGTGGCGACACAAATAAATAAAGTTTAAGAAACAATCGTATTAATAAACTACATTCTGGCTTATTGTTGCTAAGAAAGAATGTAGTTTTTTCTATTTAATAGAAAAAACAATAATTAAATTTATTCAATTAAAATATCCTTACTCAATTATTCAAATATAACCTATTTATTGTTTCTATTTTCTTTATTACAGATCTTTTATTTTTATCCACTCAAGTTATTCATTTTTTTTGAACACCATCAACAAAATCCCCCTATTTTGTTCATATCGCGAACACTTTATGATCAGCTTCATTAAGAAATCGCAATAATCTGTATTACCTCCTTCTGTGTCTTGGTTATTGCGGTTTCTTTCCTAAACTTGGAGAACAATCATGACTATCAGACAGATTAATCATATTTATTCGGCGCCAAATTCACACTGGGTAGGCAATGGCTTTCCAGTCAGCACCTTATTTTCCTATCAGGAGAATGGTGAGAAACATAGCCCGTTTCTGCTGATGGATTATGCTGAACCGACACTGTTTAAACCTGTTACCAATGCCCGTGGTGTAGGCGCGCATCCTCATCGTGGGTTTGAAACTGTGACAATCGCTTATCAAGGTGAGGTTTCTCATCATGACTCTAAAGGCCATGCAGGAACTATTACCGCAGGTGATGTGCAATGGATGACCGCTGCTTCTGGTATTTTGCATAAAGAATATCACTCTGAAAAAATGACCAAAGAGGGTGGCGTATTAGAAATGGTGCAACTTTGGGTAAACCTGCCGACCGCATACAAAATGACAGAGCCTCGTTATCAGGCGCTGAAAGCAGAGGATATCCCTCATGTTGAATTACCTAATAGCCAAGGCTATGTCAGAGTGATTGCGGGTGATTATGCCAATACACAAGGTGTGGCAATGACCTACTCACCGCTAAATGTGTGGGATCTGCGTTTAAATCGCGCGGGTGTTTCACATCACAGTATTCCTGAAGGCCATAATGCAATGCTGTTTGTGGTGAAAGGTGCTGTACATATCAATGACAGTGAAATTGCACGTCAACACGATATGGTGATGTTAGATAATCATGGCGATACACTGACATTAGAATCAATGGGTGACACCATTGTTTTAATTCTAACTGGTGAGCCCATTAATGAGCCTATTGCAGGACAAGGGCCTTTTGTAATGAACACGCCAGAAGAGTTACAACAGGCTTTTGATGATTATGACAATGGCAAATTTGGTGTGATGGATTAATAGCTCTCCCCTTAAAACCAATAGTACCAGTCACAAAGTAACGATTTTGTGGCTGGTACTATTATTTTGCACTGATAAATCAGGTACAAAGGGACAACATTTAGCAAAAATTAATGTAAGCGTGATGACTTATCAGACTCTTCTTCTTCGCCGTCTTCGTCGTCACTGTCTTCATCATCATACTCTGCGTCAGGATCTTCAAAATAAGTCCCCCAACCATCGTAATAGACACCCATTTTTTCAGCTAAATTCATTAATTGCTCAACTTGAGCATCAATAAGTTCAGCATTCAAACCACTTTCACTCACAGCATCAAAGCAAAATAAGATCTCACCTGATTCGACTTCGATTTCCTCAGGCTCTGTCACTTCGTAACCTAATTTAAAAACTTCAACAGCTGCTTTTTCTAGTGTTTCAAAATTTTCACAAGAAATATGGTGCTCAATGGCATACAGTGCATCAGGATCACTGCCATCTTCCAGTAATTCTTCAATAATAAGACGTGTTTCTTCACGTTGTTCTGCTAACTCTTTGCTGTCCGCCATAATCATGCTCCGCAATAGTCTGAAAAGGTATCTTGTTCATTCTCCCACAGGCAGGATCAACACTCCATACTTAATATGATGCCCTTATCGCATACTGTTTAAATTAAAAGTTTTCCTTTAGGGGTTGATGGTGAATATTTATTGATATAAATTGAATATAAATTCAACGACAGGATATCACTCTATGAACCCTTTTTATCAAAAATCATTCTTACGTTTACTTGATTTTTCACCTGCAGAAATTCAGCTATTGCTGGCATTGTCAGCACAATTGAAAAAAGCCAAAAAATCAGGCAAAGAAACTCAATATCTTACTGGAAAAAATATCGCACTGATTTTTGAAAAAGACTCAACACGTACCCGTTGTGCATTTGAAGTTGCTGCATTTGATCAAGGTGCAAGAGTGACTTATTTAGGGGGTGGAAGCCAAATTGGGCATAAAGAATCGATAAAAGATACCGCTCGAGTATTAGGGCGTATGTATGATGGTATTCAGTACAGGGGTTACGGACAAAAAACGGTAGATGCACTTGCACACTATGCAAGTGTACCTGTTTGGAATGGTTTAACCAATGAATTTCACCCAACACAGTTATTAGCAGATTTATTAACTATCACTGAACACCAAACTAAACCATTATCAGAAACAGTCTTTGCTTACCTTGGTGACGCTCGTAATAATATGGGAAATACCATGCTAGAAGCGGCAGCATTAACTGGTATGGATTTACGTTTAGTTGCACCTAAAGCATGTTGGCCTGAAGCAAGTTTAGTGGCTCAATGCCAAGACATTGCCAAGAAAAATGGTGGAAAAATCACACTCACTGAAAATGTGGCTGAAGGTGTCGAAAATGCTGATTTTCTTTACACCGATGTATGGGTCTCTATGGGTGAACCAAAAGAAGTTTGGAAAGAGCGTATTGCGTTACTGAAGCCTTATCAGGTTAATATGGATGTAATTAAATTAACAGGCAATCCAGACGTTAAATTCCTTCACTGTTTACCCGCTTTTCATGATGAAGAAACCACAATGGGTAAAACATTAGCTAAAGAGTTTAATTTATATGGTGGTTTTGAAGTCACTGATGAGGTTTTTGAATCAAAACACAGCATTGTGTTTGATGAAGCAGAAAATCGTCTTCATACCATAAAAGCTGTGATGGTAGCGACCCTTGCCAATCCGTTCTAAAATACATAATCATGCAAAACACCTATTTTTTATTGATGAAAAAATAGGTGTTTTCTTCGTTTTACCTCAAGCTTATTGATTTTTAAATTAAAAAAATTTTTTTTGTAAAAAGCAAAAGCAAACGCTTGCGCACAACACTAAGATGCGTATAATGCGCCACAATTTGTCAGGAGGAAAGATGAAACAGCGCCTATTCCAATTCGTAACAAAAACAAGCACCTTAACTGGTCGCAAGCGCATTCTCTTTTTTCCAATAATTCAATTTTTTAAAACCCCTCTTATTGAGGGGTTTTTTTTGGCCTATAAAAAACCACTCATCGCACAATTCATCGCTAAAGGAGAACTCTAATGACTAATCCGCTCTACCAAAAGCATATTATCTCCATCAATGATCTGGACAGGGAAGATTTGGAGTCTGTTCTTCACGTTGCTAACAAACTAAAACAGCAACCTAATAACGAATTGTTGAAAGACAAAGTGATTGCGAGCTGCTTTTTTGAAGCATCAACACGCACTCGCTTATCATTTGAGACAGCTATCCAGCGCCTCGGCGCATCAGTTGTTGGTTTTTCAGATGGAAGCAACACGTCACTGGGTAAAAAAGGTGAAACATTGGCAGATACCATCTCAGTTCTTCGTACTTATGCTGACGCCATTGTGATTCGCCATCCTCAAGAAGGCGCAGCGCGATTAGCTTCTGAGTTTGCTGGCGATATTCCGGTACTCAATGCAGGTGATGGCGCAAACCAACATCCAACACAGACTTTGCTAGATTTGTTTACCATTCAAGAAACACAAGGCCGTTTAGATAATCTCAATATCGCGATGGTCGGTGACTTAAAATATGGTCGAACTGTGCATTCTCTGGCACAAGCATTAGCGAAATTTAAAGGTAATCATCTCTATTTTATCGCCCCTAAAGTACTTGCGATGCCAGAGCATATTCTTCATTTACTGGAAGAAAATGGCGTTGAATATAGCCAGCATGAAACCTTAGATGAAGTGATGCCAGAGCTGGATATTCTCTACATGACACGCGTACAGAAAGAGCGTTTAGATCCCTCTGAATACGCGAATGTAAAAGCACAATTTGTTTTAACTAGCGCAGATTTAGTGAATGTTAAAGACAACCTCAAGATCCTACATCCACTGCCACGTATTGATGAAATTACGACAGATGTCGATAAAACACCTTACGCTTATTATTTCCAACAAGCAGGCAACGGTATCTACGCACGTCAGGCATTACTTGCCTTAGTTCTAAATAAAAACTTAGTTCTTTAATAAGGAGCACACCATGACACATGATCACAAACTAAAAGTTGAAGCTATCAAACGTGGGACTGTTATTGATCATATTCCAGCGCAGGTGGGCTTTAAAATTCTTTCGCTGTTTCGCTTAACAGAAACGGACGAAAGAATAACAGTAGGTTTTAATTTACCTTCAGAAAATTTAGGTAAGAAAGACTTAATTAAAATCGAAAATGTCTTTTTAACCTCTGAGCAAGCAAACCGTTTAGCCATGTATGCACCTCAAGCAACGGTCAATATTATCGATGATTATCAAGTCGTTAATAAGATGGCATTAAGCTTGCCAGAATTACTTGAAGATGTGGTGCCTTGTCCTAATAGCAACTGTATTAGCCATAACGAGCCAGTACAAAGTAGTTTCCGAGTCAAAAAACTGGCCTCAGATGTTGTATTAACCTGCAAGTACTGTGAAAAAGAATTCGAACGCCACGCGGTTATTCGTTAATTCTTTTAACTATCTGCTCGCAAGGGCAGATAGTTTTTTATAAAAAAAAGAATAATTATCTCTTAAAAGCCTCAAGACTATTTTTAGTAAAAATGGAAATAGTCTATTTCCTCTTTTTTATAAAAAATATTACTATAGCTTTAGTATTTTTATGGGCTAAAACTAGCGCTAAACCGTAATTCAGCTCTATGTTCATTTTCTTTTTATACTTACAGACTTTATGATAAAGCCTGATATCTGTCATATTGCTAACTTACAGCACTGGCTATAATAGCGCCGTGCTAATCAAGCGTTAGTCTTAATCTTATAAAAAACAGGAGTTCTACATGTCTTACGAAATTAATACCGATAAAGCCCCTGCAGCAATTGGCCCTTATGTACAAGGCGTTGATTTAGGTAATTTAGTGATCACTTCAGGTCAATTACCTGTTGATCCTGCGACCGGTGAGTTTGTTTCTGATAATGCAGCAGAACAAGCTCGTCAATCTTTAGAAAACGTAAAAGCAATCATCGAAAAAGCAGGTTTAACTGTTGCTAATATCATCAAAACAACTGTTTTCGTAAAAGATTTAAATGATTTTGGTACAATCAACGCTGCCTATGAAGCATTCTTCAAAGAGCATAACGCTGCATTCCCTGCTCGCTCTTGTGTTGAAGTTGCACGTTTACCAAAAGATGCAAAAGTAGAAATCGAAGTTATCGCTATCCGTTAATTTCGTCTCAATAGCAAGCCATAAAAAAGCAAAGGTCTCTTTATGAGCACTTTGCTTTTTTTATGTTCTCACTTTTTGATGAATAATTTATCACTTCTGTTTTTGGCGCATATTTACAATTCTGCCAATCCCTCTTGATGCCTGATGTAGCAAAAATACCTTGATGTAGATCAGTTTTAATGAAGATTATTTTCCTGCCAATAACTATATATTGTGCTTTAATACATACAGACCTACAACATATAGTAATTATACACATCTTATCCACAATGAGCCTGAATGCTGTGCCATCACCTGCTTTTATGGGATTTGAGCCTGTGGATAAATAGTTAAGGAGTAAGATTGTGAAAACCATAGTGATAAAACGAGACGGATGTAAAGTCTCTTTTGACCAAACCCGCATCAGCGATGCTATCAAAAGAGCCGCCGTAGCTTGTGAGATCACTGATGATGATTATTGCGTATCTGTCGCTCAATCTGTTTCACAATCTCTCGCAGGACGTTCGAATGTCGATATCCGTGAGATCCAAGACGCCGTAGAAAATCAGCTGATGGCTGGCAAGCATAAAGATGTTGCCAGAGCCTATATTGAATACCGTCATGACCGAGATGTTGCCCGTGAGCAACGAGGAAGATTAACTCAGGAAATCCGAGGTCTTATCGAACAAAGTGATGTCTCTATTCTTCATGAAAATGCGAATAAAGACAGTAAGGTTATCCCTACCCAACGTGATTTACTTGCGGGTATTGTGGCTAAACATTACGCAAAATTACATATCCTGCCAAGAGATGTGGTACTCGCTCATGAGCGTGGTGAAATTCATTATCATGATCTCGATTATTCACCGTTTTTCCCTATGTTTAACTGTATGCTAATTGACCTTAACGGCATGTTAAACAATGGTTTTAAAATGGGAAATGCGGAAATAGAACCCCCTAAATCTATTTCAACAGCAACAGCAGTAACTGCACAAATTATCGCACAAGTGGCAAGCCATATTTATGGTGGTACAACGATAAATCGTATCGATGAAGTATTAGCGCCGTTTGTAAAATCAAGTTATGACAAACACTATAAAGTCGCGCAAGAATGGCAAATTGCTGATAAAGAAGCCTATGCCAATGCGCGCACTGAAAAAGAGTGTTACGACGCATTCCAATCTTTAGAGTATGAAGTTAATACACTACATACCGCTAATGGACAAACACCATTTGTCACTTTTGGTTTTGGCCTTGGTACGTCAAAAGAAGCACGTTTAATTCAACGTTCTATTCTTGAAAATCGTATGGCGGGTTTAGGCAAAAACCGTAAAACGGCGGTTTTCCCTAAACTCGTTTTTGCCATTAAAGATGGATTAAACCATAAATTTGGTGATCCTAATTACGATATCAAACAACTTGCTCTTGAATGTGCAAGTAAACGCATGTATCCCGATATCTTAAATTACGATCAAGTGGTTAAAGTAACGGGTTCATTTAAAACGCCGATGGGATGCCGTAGCTTCTTAGGTGTTTACGAAGAAAATGGTGAGATGATCCATGAAGGTCGTAATAACCTAGGCGTTATCAGCCTGAACTTACCGCGTATCGCTATTGAAGCTCAAGGTGATGAAGCCACGTTTTGGTCACTACTTGACTCTCGCCTCGAATTAGCGAAAAAAGCACTGATGACACGTATTGCTCGTTTAGAAAACGTCAAAGCCCGTGTTGCCCCAATCCTTTATATGGAAGGTGCTTGTGGTGTTCGCTTAAAAGCAGATGATAATGTAGCTGAAATCTTTAAACATGGCAGAGCATCAATCTCATTAGGTTATATCGGTGTCCATGAAACCATTAATGCACTGTTTGGTACTCAAACTCACGTTTTTGATGACGAGATCTTAAGAGAAAAAGCGGTGGCGATTATCAATCGTCTACGCGAAGCAACAGATCAGTGGAAAGCTGAGACAGGTTATGGCTTTAGCCTTTACAGCACACCAAGTGAAAACTTATGTGATCGCTTCTGTCGTTTAGATGCAGCTGAGTTTGGCATTATTCCTGGTGTTACAGATAAAGGTTATTACACCAATAGCTTCCACTTAGATGTTGAAAAGAAAGTAAATCCATACGACAAACTAGATTTTGAAGCACCTTATCCACCATTAGCCAATGGCGGTTTTATTTGCTATGGCGAATATCCCAACTTACAACATAACCTTAAAGCATTAGAAGATGTATGGGATTACAGCTATACCCGAGTTCCTTATTACGGGACAAACACTCCGATTGATGAATGTTATGACTGTGGTTATACCGGCGAATTCTCTTGCACTAGCAAAGGGTTTACTTGCCCACGTTGTGGTAATCACAATCCAGCAAGAGTGTCTGTTATTCGCCGTGTATGTGGATATTTAGGTAGCCCAGATTCACGTCCATTTAATGCGGGTAAGCAAGAAGAAGTTAAACGTCGTGTGAAACATCTGGCAAATGGTCAGTTAGGTTAAGAGTGTGAATTACCATCAATATTACCCTGTTGATGTTGTCAATGGTCCAGGTACTCGTTGCACCCTGTTTGTTTCAGGGTGCATACACCAATGCCGAGGCTGTTATAACAAATCAACGTGGTCATTAACGTCAGGCAAGCCATTTACACAAGAGATGGAAGATCAGATTATTGCCGATCTTCAAGACAGTCGAATCAAACGACAAGGATTATCACTTTCAGGTGGCGATCCCCTACACCCTCAAAATCTTTCTGCTATATTAAAATTGGTAAAACGTGTTAAAACGCAATGCCCTGAAAAAGATATTTGGGTTTGGACTGGCTATTTGCTAGCAGACTTAACCCCAGAGCAGCAAGAAGTCGTTAACTATATTAACGTACTGATTGATGGAAAATTCATACAAGAACTTTATGATCCCGCATTACTGTGGCGTGGTAGTCGTAATCAGGTGATCCATAAGTTGAAATAATACACATTGAATTAACTGGAGGATGTATGCCTTTAAGTGATAATAAATATGTAAGCTTTTCTGAAGATCATGAACTGAACTACCATTTAAAAAAATGGGGTAAGAAGCAGTCTAAAGCGAATCGAGAACAACTCGTGAAGCTAGGCACTGAATTGAAAAAGAAACTCGGTGTTAAACATCTTCAACACACTGAAATAGATGCAGAGATAGAAAAAAATCTTTCATCATTTGAATAACACCTAAAAGCCCATTTTTTGAAGTGGATCCTTGAAATTGGACACTTTTATTAAGTAACTTGTAAGGCCTGATTCCGATATTCAACTGGGATCAGGCCTTTTAATATAATCAATAATTATTTAAATATTCTCATTTTTCATTTCAACTATAAATTTAATTAAAAATATCAAAATAAAAAATAAAAAATAAAATAATTATTATTAAATCAATATATTTAAATATAATTAAAATACAAAGAAATTAAAATAACCGCATCTATTAATAAAAGATTCAATTTGGTAAAAAAATATTGATCAGGATTTTTTTATGTAATATGTTTTTAACAACCCATATTTTAATTAAAGATTTAAAATTATGATTGCATTATTTATCTTTTCTATAATTCCAGATAGAAATTAAATTAGAGATCAATAAATATGAAATACATACATCATTATCTAAAGCGATTAAATATAGATCTTCCATTAGTTGCAAATTATAAATTTCTATCTAAATTTCATCATGCACATTTTTATTCTATTCCGTTTGAAAATATTGAAATGAAAAAAAACACTTTTAAACTTCTTTCTTATCAAAATATTGCAAATAGAATAATATTTAATAAAAGAGGTGGCATTTGTTTTGATTTTTCTATTTTAATTAAATCATTCTTTGAGCACATTGGCTACTCGTATAGTGTTAGGTTAGCAAGGCTTTTAACTCCATTAATAACACCTACAACACATCTACTCTTTATTGTAACAATTGATGAAACCAAATGGATATTTGATATTGGATATGGTGCAAAAGGACCTCGCTCACCACTGATGTTGATAGATGGTTATGTACATGAGCATTCTTTTCTTTCTTCAAAAGTTAATTGGCATTCTGAATTTGGGTGGATTGTTTCAATAAAGGAAAATAGTCAACATGATGCAATTTGGGAAAATATATATGCCTTTCACGATATAGAGGCACTAGAACCCGATATAAGTATGGCTCATTTTTACACAATTAATTCCTCAGAAAGTCTTCTTAATACCAATATAGTTGCTAGTTTACCAAAAGAAAATGGAAGAATAAGTATCCGAAATAATGTTTTTACTGAAGTTAGAGGATATCTATCTTCATCTTTTCAAATTGCGAATAAACGAGAACTATCGGATTTGTTATTAGAAAATTTTGGCATTGAAATTCCCTTTCAACAAATACGAGAGGAATAAATTAAATGAAAGCAACTTATCTCATCGTTCCTGGATATACAAATTCTGGTGCAGATCATTGGCAATCCTATATGGAAAAAAAATATACCAATGTCACTCGTGTACAACAAAATGATTGGAATAATCCCTCCCGTTCTGAGTGGATTGAAAAACTTAACGAAATTATTAATAAAACCGATGGAGATATTATACTTCTTGGTCATAGTTGTGGTGCAGTCACTATTGCGCAGTGGGCATCTTCTAACAGATGTAACAAAATAAAAGCCATTATCCTTGTAGCACCAGCCGATGTAGATGCTAAATCAGCAATCTCTCCAATTCATCAGCAACGACCACTACCATCAACACCATTAGGTGTACGATCATTACTGATATATAGCGATAATGATAAATACCTCAGTAAAACTCGTGCACGTGCACTCGCTGAATTGTGGGGAAGTAAAACATATTGCGTTCAAGGGGCTGGACATATTCATAGCGCATCTGGATATGGCGAATGGATAGAAGGTGAAAAATTATTTGAAGAATTCACGAGGATCCCATTATTACATACAAGAAAAAAGGTATAACAATGTTTAGAAAGATTAAACATTTCAATCCTATTGTGCTTCACTTTCTTATCGCAACATTTTTGATGGGATTAAGTAATGGGATATTCGATGCTATATATAATTTTTATCTTGAAACTCGTGGTGTAGACAAGACTACGACAGGTTACATATATGCAATAGCAATGGTAATGATGGCTTGTGCCGTAATTCCTCTGATCTATTTGAGTAGACGAATGTCTCAAAAAAAGTTACTCCTTCTTTTTTCATTTGTTTATGCAATCCCATTTATTTTACTTCCAATACTGACATCCGTATGGAGTAGTGCTATCGCATTAGGATTTATCCTTTCTGGCATGATAGCTCTCTTATCTTTGGGAAATTCTTTGATTGGTTCCAACATTAAGGTTGAATATAGAACAACATTATTCAGTTATTTCTTTGTTTCTTACTTATGGGCAGCAATGATAGGTTCAGTAGTAACCAGTTTAGTAACCTATTATTCTCCCGCAACAGCCTTAACCAATTACCAAGGGCTTCTCATTGCATCTTTTATAGTTTCTCTTTTAATGATTTATTTTCGTGCGAAATCTATCCAAGGTATCTCAGAACCTGAACGAGATATTAGAAAATTTACTTGGGATAACAATATGGAGTGGAAGAATTTCGTCGCTCTATTCATTGCATCACTACTTCTAGGAGCCTCTATTACTCTCATTTTTCGATTTATAAATATTGTGATTAGCCTAGCTTACTCCATAAATGTCAGTGAAATAGCCTTAATAATGGGAGGAGATAAAATTGTTAGCATCATTGGTGCATTATGTGCCCCACTTTTAGTTAAAAACTTCCCCCTAAAGCCAACTATTATTATTGTGGGTATACTAACTGCGTTATGCCTCTATCTAGCCTCATATAATATACCGTTAATCATTTTCACCTCACTCTATTTTATTAGGCTATTTCTCAACTATTGCCTAATGCCATTATTGGATACTCTTGCAATTACAGGTTTTGCCAAGAAGAGAATGCTTTTATCTACAAGTATACGACAGCTTGCCTTTTATCTGGGTAGTGCGCTATCTGCTGTCTTTTATGGAAAACTATTAGATGAGGCCCAATGGGAATATACATTAATAATTTCTTCTATTTTCGCACTTATAGGTGCCATTTTTATGAGTTTTATTCGCAGGGAAAATAAGTAGGAAATTAATATTTAAAAGGAATTAATTATGACAAAGGATATTGTAATACCAGATAGTGAAAATGTTGCATTTATGCTGAAAAAACTTTCTGCACTCTGGAAAAACCGAGCAGCGGTAAACAACAAACACACTGATTATTCTGAATTAGCTTTTGAACCATCAAAGAGTGATTTTAGCGAATCGTTATTGCCATTTCGAAACCATGATGCATGGAGAGAAGCATCTCAAGATATTAAAAGCCGTTGCTTATCTTATGCATGGGGTATTTATAACCTAAAAACAATCTATATAGAATGCGATGTCGTGACGCCTGCCTGTGAAGATATTATAAAACGTCCTCCAATAAATTCGATAAATAGAGTGGAATTACAGGATGTAATGTCCGAAGCCCTTTTGGATGAAGCATTACATACTAGAATGTCAATAATAGCCTGTAACTATATATACGACCGTCGAAGATTAGAGCCTCTACATTATACAGATTTTAATTTAATTAAATGTCGCCAGATGATGCTTGCTGATTGTAATGCAGAATGGCAAAGAAGGCTTACTTGTTTTGCAGTAGCATGTGCGAGCGAAACCCTCATAACTGATTATCTGAAAGTCATGGCTGAAGATAATAGTATTCAAAGACTTTGCCATGAAGTCACAAAAGTTCATGCTCAAGATGAATGGAGCCATTCAAGCGTATTCAGCTATGTTGCTTATGATATTGTGCGAGATTTAACCTTTAGTGAACGCAAGCACATGAAAAATATTATGTTAAGAACTGCTGATTTATTTGCCAATAATGAACTGGGAGCTTGGAAAGAAGCCTTCAGACTTTCTCGCATGCCCTATGCGAGAGAAATCATTGAAGAAACAGATAATTGTAATGAGATAAATATTTATCTTGAATCTGTGGAAGCTATTATTTCTAGAATTGGCTTATAGCGCCAATAATGAGCTAAAAATGGAATCTATCTGCATTATTCAAGTCCAGGATCTTAATTGTGAATTATTAGTCGATAACAATAAAAGTGTTCTTGATAATCTGTTACATCACAACATTCCTATTAGACACAAATGCCATTTGGGAATATGTGGTAGTTGTAAATATAAATTAAAAAATGGAAAAGTCAGAAATAATCCCGATTTTTGTTTATCAGAAAAGGAAATAGCTGAAAACATCTACCTTGCTTGTTGTTCCTTTCCTGATGAAGATTTCGAGATTGAAATTATATAAGGAGGTTAAATGAACGATAAATATGTATTGATCGTAGATCCATTTTCCAGTGGCGCTATTTTTGCAAATAGAGTTAAAGAACTTTATGGATATAACGTTATTGCTCTGATTACAAATAATAATCTTCCTCCTACGATTGTGTCTACGTTCAAGGAAGAGGATTATTCTGCTGTGTTTAATTATGCTTCACATGAAGAAGCTGCACAGCAAATAGAATTAGCACTGGGGCGTGCACCTGATTTCATCATATGTGGTTCAGAGCCTGGAGTTCTTATTTTTGATCTACTTTGTCATAGATGGAATCTACTCCCTAATCTATTTAAACTCAGCCAAGCTAGGCGTGATAAATATCTGATGCAGAAACAATTGATGCTTGATGGGATTCGTTACATTCCTCACTATCGCTCGGGTCAATTATCCAAAATATTAACATGGTGTGAAGAAAACCCCTTCAAGGAATATGTAATAAAACCCGTTTGTTCCTTTGGAACCGAAGGTGTATTTTTCTGTAAAAATACGGCTGAAATAAAAAATGCATTTAACTTGTTAATAAATACATTTGATTACTCTGGAAATAAAAACAAAGAATTACTTATTGAACAAAAAATCAATGGTATAGAATATGTAGTAGATGCAGTGAGTAGTAATGGTGTACATTTCATTGTAAATATATTTAAGTATCTAAAACAAAAAGTAAATGGCATTCCAATTTATCATCAGATGGTTACGGAGCCTGTTAATCTATTTCCAGAACTGGTTGACTATACAAAATCTGTACTTACTTCACTCGGTATCAAAAATGGTACTTCACATAATGAGATAATTATGTCTTCAAATGGCCCAGTACTGATTGAATCTGGAGCAAGAATGCATGGAGGTCTTGGACCAAGCCTTGTTGAACGATGTAATTCACACTCTCTAATAGATATGAGTCTACTAGTCCGTATAGCCCCCCACCAATTCACAGACGCAATTTGCACTTCACCTGTTTTACAACGTTATGCAGTCGAGTATTTTCTCTGCGCCCCCAATCAAGGGCATATAAAAGAAATAAATATTGAGAAACAGTGTAGTACCTTAAAAAGCTATGGTTTTACCATCTGTAAATACAAACCTAATGATTATTTACAAAAAACGACTGATTTAGTGACATCTTATGGAAGAATTGTTTTGTTTAATGAAGAATATTTGGCTTTGTCAACCGATGTACAAGTTGTAGCTGATTTAGAAAAAAAAGGAGCATTAATTAGTATTATATAACTCACTAAATCTTACGATATTGGTCTTTATATATTTTATCCAGTAGTAGGTTATCCAAATACTTACTTAATCACTCCTGTTATCAAATGCGAATCATTTTCAAAAAAGATGGTAAAAGTGATTAGTTTTGTTTTATTATTAATACTCTTAACTATTCTTTTTATGATGATATTTGATATGAAATTGGCCCTCTTCTCTGTATTTTCAATGATCTTACTTTCGGGTTGCAGCACTACTTGGGAACCTCAAGGTGCATCAGATTACACGTTACAAGAAGCAAAACTCATTTGTGATTTCGATGCCAATACTCGCTACCCTATCCGCAAAGAAGTGCTACAACGGACTGTCTATCGTGATGTACAAAAGACATGTCGTAAGGATGATAAAGACCATTGTGGTGATAAAAAAACCTACACTGAACGTGTACCCATGACAGAAAGCTATGTTGAAGACATTAATCAAGAAGACAGAAAAACCTTCTACACTTCTTGTATGTCTTTAAAAGGATGGGAACAAAAAAATCATTATTTTTGGGAATAGTAGAAAGTTAAGAAAAAATAAGTTTAGTCACGCTGCCAATAGAGCTTAGTTCCAAAGCCTAACTGATTATTGACCATCTTAATTTCTTGTAATTGCAATTCCCATAAAGGCACATGGATGGCGGCTAATGCAACAGGAAAACGTAAACAATAATGTTTTCTTGCATTGATGTCGTCCTTACCAGCCAATAAAGCAACCGAACCTGTAAATTGAATACCTTGCAGATCGGATACTGCAATTTCTTGGGTACTAATACTTCCTGCAACTAATAAATTTTCCTGCATCATTTGAGCATGCCGTGTTTTCTTTTCAGAAAGAAAAACAAGTCTCATCTGATTTTCATCAAACCAATAAAAACAATTAGCACACCAAACATCACTCAATGAACGTGTTGTGCATAAGGTAAACACATGCTTATCACGTATATATTGTTTAATTATTTTGATCGAATCTGAAGAAGACATAATATACCTGTATAGACACACAAAGAGACGCTGTTTAGTTGATAATTATATCACCAAAACGAGCGTCTTTCCGAATGTCTCTTATTGCAGGTTATTTATCTGGAATAGTTAATATTAACGATAAATTTCAGCATCTACAGTGAGGTAATTATCACCTGTTGCGCCTACAACTTTAAAGCTTTTTGCGCCTTCATCTTTTACGATTTGGGCAATCTTAGCAGTTAAACCATCTAAAGTATCACTACCTGTGATTGTGATATACTCACCATTCATCGAAGAACTTTTTGATACACTATCAGATGCGATTGAACCAAATGAAATAGCGCTTAAAGCTAATGTAGCAGCGATTAATGTAGATTTTTTCATAATAAACTCCAAATATATTCTAATTTTGCTAAGTATCGCGGAGTGTCTCTCTGTGATGTGGATCATATTATGCACTTTCGTTTAACTTTAAAATTAGCAATAATTGCTGTTCATTTTCAAAAAAATTGAATGTTATTTTTTAAATGGTAGAACCTATTGTCACAAATATTTCACAACATACTGATATATCTAATAGATTTTATTTTGATAAAACGATAAATTACTCACTTAAAAAATTAAGAAATATTATTTATCAAAAGAAAAAATAGCACGAAAAGGAAAAAATGATGACGGAGACAATATGGTCACTCTATATCGTTAGAAATCGTCTCGGTTCTCTTTATACAGGGATCACAACAAATGTTGAGAGGCGTTTTCAACAACATCAGAATGGAACTGGCGCTAAAGCACTGAAAGGTAAAGGCCCTTTATTACTAGAGTTTTATTGTCAGGTAGGAGATAGACAACGAGCTTCTCAACTTGAATACCAATTAAAGCAGCTGAAAAAAACGCAAAAAGAAAAGCTGATCATTGACCAGCCTTCAGACATTGCACTGTATTTAATACAAGATAAATAAATTTAGCTAAATTGGTCAAACAATGGTGAATAGTTGACTAAACCATGGATATCATCAACATTGCCATTTTCTAACGCATAAAGCTGAAAAGCATCTTCTGTATCAGGCCATTTGCAATGTAAGCCTTGTGACTTAGCTGGGATAAATCCTGATTTTTGATAGTACTCAGGCTCACCCAACACCACAACTGCACCGTAACCAAATTCATTTAGACTATCTAGCCCTTCATTAATCAGTTGACGTCCAATACCTTGGTTTTGGAAATCAGGCGCAACAGCAAGTGGTGCAAGCCCTACCCACTGACAATCTTTTCCATCAATATCAACAGGTGTAAAACCGATATAGCCAATCAATTGGCCCTCATCGCTAATTGCCACCATGCCTAATGTTAATAACCCTTCTTCACGTAAGTGTCCGACTAAATCAGCTTCAGCACTTGTCGGAAACGCTTGGCGTAAAAGGTTATCAATTGCAGGAATATCAACGGGAATTTCAACACGTATTAGCATGAAGTTGAGCTCAGTTCATGGCTGTGTAGCGTGTCTTCTTTTTCTTCTTGAAGCCCACTTTTTACAAACTCAGCCAGTTGTAATAAACCAAAACGCAACACAGATGGCATTGAGTCTAATTCAATTGCATCCATCAGGTTCTTAACATATAACCCGAGTTCTGTATCACCCTCAATTTGTAGACGACGTTGGAAAAATAAGGTGTCAGGATCTTCTTTGCGGGCAGCTATTAAAATAAGATCATTAGCATTTCCACTAAAGCTGACATCTTCTTTCTCTAAGCGACTAACCACTAATTTATCATCACGAACACTGATAAACCACTGTAAATGTAAGTCTCTTATCTCAACTTTTAGCCATTTATCTTCTAAAAAGTGTAAATCACCTTCAGCTAACGATTCACGAAATTGCCAACTTAAGAACTGTTCTAAAATGTCACGTTGCAAAGCAAATGGCGTAACTTGTAAAGGGTAACGTAAAAAACGAGGTCCCTCTTTAACCAAATGGGTACGAATTTTGTTAAACACGTTCGGACTCCTATAAATAAAATTACGGGCTATTGTGCCAGATATAGACAGATATTCTGCGATCCTATATCAATATTCGGTTAATCCGTTGTTCACATTTTGAGTTCTTTGATTTTACTTAAGCAAAAAACAGAGTTCTCTGCCCTAAATCAAAACCTTTTTTTATCTTGCTCATTACAATTTCTGATCATTCTTAATTTCTAAAGGGAAGTGAAGATGGAATTGCTGTGCCCAGCGGGTAATTTACCTGCCTTAAAAGCGGCCATAGATAATGGTGCGGATGCCGTTTATATCGGCTTAAAAGATGATACTAACGCAAGACATTTTGCTGGTTTAAATTTCACAGAAAAGAAGTTACAAGAAGCGGTTAATTATGTTCATCGCCACCAGCGAAAATTGCATATTGCAATAAATACCTTTGCTCATCCTGATGGATTTGACCGCTGGCAAAAAGCCGTTGATATGGCAGCATCTTTAGGTGCGGATGCTTTTATCTTGGCGGATATCGCCATGTTAGAGTACGCTGCAGAGCGTTATCCTCATATTGAACGCCATGTTTCTGTACAAGCCTCAGCAACTAATACACAAGCTATTGAATTTTATCAACGTAACTTCGATGTGGCACGTATTGTTCTTCCTCGTGTTCTATCTCTTCATCAAGTGAAACAATTAGCACAAACGAGTCCAGTACCTTTAGAAGTTTTTGCCTTTGGTAGCTTATGTATTATGGCTGAAGGTCGATGCTATCTTTCTTCTTATTTAACAGGTGAATCTCCTAATACCGTTGGTGCTTGCTCTCCTGCTCGTTTTGTACGTTGGCAACAGACTCCACAAGGCATGGAATCTCGTCTTAATGATGTGCTTATCGACCGCTATTCACCCAATGAAAATGCAGGTTACCCGACATTATGCAAAGGACGCTATTTTGTTGATGATCACTGTTATCACGCATTAGAAGAGCCAACGAGTCTCAATACACTGTCTCTCTTACCTGAACTCATGGCGATGAATATAGCATCCGTCAAAATTGAAGGTCGCCAGCGTAGCCCTGCTTATGTCACTGAAGTCGCAAGAGTTTGGCGCGCTGCAATTGATCAATGCAAGAAAGATCCTCAAGGTTTTAGTACTCACCCGCGTTGGATGAATGCATTAGGAAAAATATCAGAAGGAACGCAAACAACCTTAGGTGCTTATCACCGTAAATGGCAATAATAAGGATATAAAAATGAAATATGCATTAGGTTCTGTACTTTATTATTGGCAAAAAGAGACGCTTGAAACCTTCTATGAAAAAGCAAAACAGTGTGATGCAGATATTATCTATTTAGGTGAAACAGTTTGCAGTAAGCGCAGGGAAATCAAGCCTCAAGATTGGATAAATCTCGCCAAAGAAGTCGCTAAAAGTGGTAAACAAGTGGTTCTTTCTACCTTAGCGTTATTACAAGCACCTTCTGAATTAAAAGAAATTGCTAAGTTAGTTGATAACGGTGAATTTTTAGTTGAAGCGCATGATTTTGGTGTGATCAACATGCTTTATGAGCGTAATCTTCCTTTTGTCGCAGGCCATGGGTTAAATTGCTACAACGCTTATGCACTACGTTTATTGTATAAGCAAGGCATGATACGTTGGTGTATGCCTGTTGAGCTTTCTCGTGAGTGGTTAAATAATCTGTTAATTCAATGCGAAGAATTAGCGATTAGAGATAAATTTGAAGTTGAAGTATTGGCTTACGGGCATCTTCCTTTAGCCTATTCTGCGCGTTGTTTTACTGCCCGTTCTGAAAATCGCTCTAAAGATGATTGTGAAACTTGTTGCCAAAAATACCCTCAAGGCCGTGAAGTATTATCGCAGGAGAACCAACAAGTCTTTGTTTTAAATGGCATTCAAACGCAAAGTGGCTACTGTTACAATTTAGGGAATGATTTAGCGTCAATGGCAGGTCTAGTGGATATTATCCGCTTATCTCCTGAATCTGACACGATTTTTGATACCTTGCAGCAATTTCGACAAAATGAACAAGGTCAACAACCACTGACAACAATTCATCATCATGACTGTAATGGCTATTGGCGTAAATTGGCAGGATTGGAATTAGTAGAGTAAAAATATAATATGTTGGAATAAAAAGCCCATAAGGGCTTTTTATTTTGACTCACCGCGATGATGTAACCAATGCTTAAATTGGTGCGTAATATGTCTTAATTCACCATTACGTAACATACCCACCAGTACACCTAATACGGTGTAAATCACACCTAAAACCAGCATCATCACGATATCACCTAATATACTTTGGAATGACAATCCCATCTGGTTAATTCCAGCCATGGCGTTTACTGCCCATGTAGAAGGTAATGCAGATGAAATGGCAAATACCCAGTTAGGCATCGCTTGTAATGGCCAAATCGTACCGGAAATATAGAACACAGGGGTTGTAACAAATGCCAGTGTTAGATAAATCATCTCAACACTACGTAAGCATTCTGTAATTAATTTACCTAATCCTAAGACTGCCAATAAGAATGGAAATGTCAGCATCCAGATTTGATAAAGTGGAGCCTCTTGGCGATAACCTAATACCCAAGGCCATAATGCAAAGAATACCGCGGATAAAAATAACCAAATCGGAATAAGTGCCGATAGCGCTCCTAAATAGACCGCTAATGGTGGCTTTCCTTTTGGCGTACTTCTCACGGCAATACTGACACGCACACAAGCAATTAAAAGGGAATGTTGCAATAACATCACTAATAATCCTGGAAAAATAATCGCGGCAAAACTTACCCCAGGGTTATACATCGCAATAGTTTCACCCTGAATAGGCTTTAATAGGATTTTTGATTGCTTAACACTAAAGCCTGCATTTTGTAAAATGCGCCCATTGTAAGAATCTAATAACTGTTGATAAGCCAACATTAATTCCTGCTGAATTTGCCCGCTAGCAAGACGGTTTGTGGCATCACCAAAGACAGGAACAGTGACATCTTTACCATTGAGTAATTTCTTCTCAAAATCAGTTGGTACAATAATGATGGCAAAAAGCTCTCGCATAATCATATCGTGGCGTGCTTCATCTAAATTATCATAGTTCTTGATGCTTAATTTAGGTGTCGAGTTTAATGCGCGAATAAGTGAATAACTGGCAGGACTGTGATCTTGATTGATAACAGCGACAGGTAGATCCCATAAAACAGGTTTGGCATAAACCAAACTCATCACACACAGAGAAACAATTAACAACATCCACATAGGTTTTTCTAGCATACCTAATAGAACGCGCTTAAAGGTTTGGAAGTACATCTGCATCATGCAACACCTACCTGTAATTCCAATCGTTTAAAAATACGTTTGCGAACTAAGAAGGCGATAGCAAAAGGATAAATCAGCAAGAGTGAGCAAACATACAAAATACCTTGTAATGATACTTCTCTTAAGAAGATATCAAACATCGCATTTAAGGCGTGAGTTAAAGGTTCTAGATTCGAAATAATTTGTGCAGGTAATATCATTGAGAGTTCAGGTACAGCCATGCCTGAAAATGCTAATGCAATACTCACCAACATCCCTATCATACTGTATGCCGTGATCGCACTATTGGTAAACGCAAAAAGCAGTAATCCCACACTTTGAGCCGCAATAATATAAAAGAATCCGACCAACACCATATATAGCGGATTACCATTCACCTTCGCCCCCGAAAAATGCACTAATGCTGCTAATTCAATAATTAATAAGGTTAAGAAAAATAGAGTGTAAGGAGTGAGCTTACCTATAAGTGCAAATGTGAAGGGCTTAATATTCAAGAGCATATTACCGCGCGACAACGAATAAATCGTACAGGTCACGACAAATAGTTGAAGCATATGGATCGTAGCCGCAAATTGCTGATAATAAATATAACTACCACTGGCATTAAACAAACTGTCATAAGAGAAAGTCACTTTTGCCAATGGTGGAACAGGTTTATTCATTTCTTGCGCTAAGACCGTGCGATATTGCGCATTAAGTTCTGCAATTAGTCCACTAAAATCCTGTATTGCATAACTCCCAGCAGCATAATATAACCCGTTGTAATACATACGTGTGGTGGGTTGCTTTCCAGCTAATACGTTGCTTTCAAAATGGCGGGGGATCGTAAGTATCGCGTAATCCTTTGCGCTACCAAGCCGTTCCATTGCAGTACGAGGATTACCATCTAGCGTATTTAATTGCGCATGAGAGCCTGCATTTAAGTCTCTGATCAGTGTTCGCGATAATGGGCTATTATCATTATTGATCACAGAAACTGGCAAATTCAGCAATGTACCTTCAGAAAAGTTAGCGCTAATTAACGTGAACAACATTAATGGAAATAACCAGCTTAGCCAGTGAAAAACCGGGCTACGAACTGCCATATGAGTTTCTCGTGAAAATGCGCTACTAAAGCCACGCCAAGCTGCTTTTACTCTCATTATTCGCCCTTATTTATCCCAGCGCCATAACGCACTCATTCCAGGACGTAGTCCCTCAATCGGCGCCACAGGATACAGTCGAATTTCAAACGTTTTTAAATCGAAATCACCCGTTGCTCTTGTCGCTCTTTTGGTTGCGTAGTCACCCATTGGTGCGATATAACGAATTTCAGCTTCTACCTCTTTATTACCTAATGCAGGAACCGTAATCGTAATACGATCACCTTTGCGAATATTCGCTAAAATATCTTCACGAAGGTTATAAACAAAATAAGCTTCAGGAAGACGAATAAGGGTAGCAAGCGGGCTATTGGCATTAAAAAGTTCACCTATTTCCGCAGGAATAGGACCAACTTCTCCGTCCACTGGCGCTTTAACTTGGAGATCGTTTTGTTGGATCTTCAATTCAATAAGTTGTTGTTCTGCCTGTTGTACTGCTGCTGTATATTTATGGCGTAATTCAATACGATCGCCATTTTTGGCTTCATCCAATTCTGCTTGCGCTGCTCTTACGCGTTGTGATGCAACATCTCGGCTACGGCGTGCATTATCCAATTCTGTCGCTGATACATAGCCTTGGCTAGCCACTGTGCTAATACGCTGATAATCTCTTGTCGCATTTGCTGCTTCTACTTTGGCTTGAGCCAGCACCGCTTCTAGGTTGCGAATGCTCTCTTCTCTTGTGCCATGTAATGACAAATCTAATTGAGCTTGAGCTTGTGCTTTAGCGGCCTCAAGTGCAGCAACTTGCGCATTGAGTTCAGGGCTTTCTAATGTGATCATCAACTGCCCTTTTTTAACATCATCACCTCGCTCTATATGACGTTCAATAACACGACCTTTGGCTTTAGAGGCAACAATCACTTCTGGAGCATCAACTTCTCCTTGCAATAATAAATATTGATTATGCGCGCGGAAAAGTACGGCTAATGCAATTAGTATTAGCATTAATAAAATAAGATAAATGGCTCTTTTTTTCATATAACGATTAGACCTTAATAGTGAAGTAGAACACTCACTGACTGAGTTATATTACACAATAACTCAGAATTTCTTTAAGAATTTTGTGCGCCAGATCACTGATGCAAAGGAATATTTTCTTTGATAGTGCGATTAAGTTATTCTTATATCGAACTTTATTGCCTAATTAATATCCCGCTTTATCTGAACTTTTTATATTTATCAGATAGAAAAGAGAACGGTACTCAATACTTATGTATGAATTTGATCTTATTTTGCTGTTATTACAGCAAATGTGCGTTTATTTAATTATTGCTTGGTTTTTAAGCAAAACACCTCTATTTACGCCACTTTTACAGGTCACTATAAAGCTACCACATAAATTGATGTGCTACGTCATATTCTCTATTTTCTGCATTATGGGTACTTATTTTGGGCTACATATTAATGATTCTATTGCTAATACGCGTGCTATTGGCTCCGTCTTAGGTGGGTTGCTAGGCGGCCCTTATGTCGGCTTTCTCGTTGGTTTTACGGGAGGCTTACATCGCTATTCGCTCGGTGGTATGACTGCATTTAGCTGTATGGTATCAACTATTGCAGAGGGATTAATTGGTGGGCTAGTTCACCGTTATTACGTAAAACACGGGCAGATGCACCGAATATTTAATCCGTGGACGGCAGCGGCAGTTACCTTCTTTGCTGAAATAATACAGATGAGCATCATCTTATTATTGGCACGCCCGTTTAATGAAGCACTTGCCTTAGTTAAAGATATTGCCGCCCCTATGATCGTAGCCAATACCATTGGTGCGGCGATGTTTATTCGAATATTACAAGATAGACGCGCTATATTTGAAAAATATACCAGTGCATTCTCAACACAAGCATTAAAAATCGCCGTTTGCACCGAAGGTATTTTGCGTAAAGGATTTAATCAAGACAATAGTACCCGAGTTGCAAAAGTTATTTATCAAGAATTAAGAGTCAGTGCGGTTGCTATTACAGATAGAGAAAAGCTGCTGGCTTTTATTGGTATTGGCGCTGATCACCATTTACCCGGTACGCCTATTTCATCAGAACAATCGAAACAAGCCATTAATAATAATGAAGTTGTTTATGCTGACGGTAATGAAACACCCTATCGTTGCACCCTTTCCCCTCATTGCAAACTAGGATCAACCTTAGTTATTCCGCTAAGAGGTGAAAATAATCAAGTCATTGGAACAATAAAACTTTATGAAGCTAAAAATCGCCTGTTTAGTTCAATTAACCGTACTTTAGGAGAAGGTATTGCTAGTTTATTATCTGCGCAAATTCTGGCAGGACAATATGAGCGAAATAAGCAATCACTTTTAGAATCAGAGATTAAACTTCTGCATGCTCAAGTAAATCCACATTTTCTTTTTAATGCGTTAAATACACTACAAGCCGTTATTCGCCGTGATAGTGAACAAGCAAAACAATTAGTGCAATTTCTTTCTGCGTTCTTTCGTAAGAATTTAAAAAGACCTGAAGCCGTAGTGACATTAAGTGACGAAATTGAACATGTGAATGCGTATTTACAAATCGAAAAAGCGCGTTTTCAGGAACGGTTACAGATTGATATTCAAATTCCTGAAAATTTAGCTAATGCACGCTTACCGGCATTTTCTCTTCAACCCATGGTCGAGAATGCAATTAAACATGGAACATCACAGTTATTGGACACAGGAAAGATTACAATTAGAGCATATCAAGAGCACCATTTAATCATTATCGAAATTTGTGATAATGCCGGACTTTACCGTCATCAATGCCCATCGCATCAATTAGGTTTAGGCATGAGACTAGTGGATAAACGATTAAAATTACGCTATGGCGAGCTTTATGGTGTTTTAGTTGAATGCCAAGCCGATAAATATACAAAGGTGAAAATCTGCTTACCTCTCGAAAAAAGCATGGATAAAACTACATAAAAATGAATATATTAATCGTTGATGATGAGCCGTTGGCTCGTGAAAACTTACGTTGTTTACTTGAAGTTGAAAAGGATATTCATATTGTTGGTGAATGCAGTAATGCGATTGAAGCCATAGGAGAAATACATCGAAAAAAGCCTGATGTTGTTTTTCTAGATATTCAAATGCCTCGTATTACTGGTCTTGAAATGGTCACAATGTTAGATCCTGAACATCGCCCTTATATTGTCTTTTTAACTGCATTTGAAGAGTATGCAATTCAAGCTTTTGAAGAGCACGCTTTTGATTATTTACTCAAGCCATTGGAGCAAGAGCGTTTAACAAAAACATTAAATCGTTTACGCCAAGGTAAGAAACAGAATATTGATCTCTTAACACCTCCTGAAGAGCGTTTAAAGTGTATTCCCTGCACAGGTCATAGCCGTATTTGGTTAATGCCCATTGATGAAGCTGTATTTGCCACATCAAGACTCAGTGGTGTTTATGTCACCAATAATCAAGGTCAAGAAGGCTTTACTGAATTAACACTACGTACATTAGAAACACGCACACAATTAGTTCGTTGCCATCGCCAATATTTAGTGAATATGGATTATGTTAATGAAATTATTTTTGGTGACAATGGGCAGGCTGAATTGATATTACACAATAATAGCCAAATTCCTGTTAGTCGCCGATATTTAAAACCATTAAAAGAAGCGATTGGTTTAAGTTAATTTTTCATCAATTTAAGGGACAATAAATAGCATACGGATTGTTAAAAGTAGAAATTCGCTTATGTAATGAGATCCTTGCGGCTGGGTTTAGTAACAAATATAAAAATCATGATTAATGCAAAACTCACACCACAGATAGAAACAAAAGTGATTGAGCTAATTAATAAAGCCTAGCAATAAAAATAAATACGCATAAAAAAACCAGCCAACTTTCGTTGACTGGTTTTTATTTTTTATCATCGACTCAATTTAATATTGAGTCGATTGTAGGCTCTTATTGGTGATGAGAGCTGCTACGACGACGTGGAGTACCTTCGTTATTACGACTACGGAAGTTACCGCGTTCGCCACCACGATCGTTATTACCACGACGTTGTGGTTGGTCACCGTTACTAAAACGACGACCACCTTGTGGCTGACCATCACGACGGCTGTTATTACGACGCTCACGGAAAGGCTGAGATTGAGCATCACCCACTAATTGCATATTCAGTGGTTTGTTCATAATACGCGTACGTGTGAAATGGCTTAATAAATCAGTTGGCATACCTTTTGGTAATTCGATGGTTGAGTGAGAACCATACAACTTGATATTACCAATGTAACGGCTGCTGATATCGCCTTCGTTAGCAATCGCACCAACGATATGACGAACTTCAACACCATCATCACGACCCACTTCGATACGATATAAATCCATTTCGCCAGCATCACGACGTTCACGACGAGGAGAACGCTCGCGATCGTTATCACGGCGACGATCGTCACGATCGTTAAATTCACGACGAGGACGACGAACGGGATCAGGTGGCAGAATAAGTGCGCGCTCACCTTGAGCCATTTTCAGTAATACCGCAGCCAGTGTTTCCATATCCAGCGCTTCTTCACCTTGTGGAGCTAATTTAGGTAACAGAGCACGGTACTGGTCAAGGTTGCTAGTTTCTAATTGTTGCGCGATTTGCTGTGCAAATTTTTCCTGACGACGTTGGCTGATGAGTTCTGCATTTGGCAGTTCTACTTCAGGAATTGTCATCTTCATTGTACGTTCGATATTGCGCAGTAAACGACGCTCACGGTTATCAACAAATAAAATTGCGCGACCAGCACGGCCGGCACGACCAGTACGACCAATACGGTGAACATAAGATTCTGAATCCATTGGGATATCATAGTTCACAACAAGGCTGATACGGTCAACATCAAGACCACGAGCTGCAACATCAGTCGCGATTAAAATGTCTAAACGACCATTTTTCAAACGCTCTAACGTTTGCTCACGCAATGATTGGTTCATGTCACCATTTAATGCGGCACTGTTATAGCCATTACGTTCTAATGCTTCAGCAACTTCTAATGTTGCGTTTTTAGTACGAACGAAAATAATTGCTGCATCAAAGTCTTCCGCTTCTAAGAAACGAATTAATGCTTCATTTTTACGCGCACCAAATGTCATCCAGTAACTTTGGCTGATATCTGGACGAGTTGTTACACTGCTTTGAATGCGAACTTCTTTAGGATCATTCATGAAGCGACGTGTAATACGACGAATAGCTTCTGGCATGGTTGCAGAGAACAGCGCAGTTTGGTGTTCTGCTGGGATCTTACTTAAGATATTTTCAACATCTTCAATAAAGCCCATACGCAACATTTCATCAGCTTCATCTAAAACTAAACCTTTCAGTTTAGATAAATCTAATGTGCCACGGTTTAAATGGTCTAATAAACGACCTGGTGTACCTACAACCACTTGTGGTCCTTGACGTAACGCACGTAATTGAACGTCGTAACGCTGACCACCATATAAAGCAACAACATTTACTTTTGGTAAATGCTTAGAAAAATCTTCAATTGCTTCAGCAACCTGAACCGCAAGTTCACGAGTAGGCGCTAAAACTAAAATTTGTGGTGCTTTTAATGATTCATCAAGATTATGTAATAATGGCAGGCTAAATGCGGCAGTTTTACCACTACCGGTCTGTGCCATACCTAAAACATCATTACCGTTTAAAAGGAAAGGAATACATTGTTGCTGAATTGGAGAAGGCTTCTCGTAGCCTAAGTCATTCAGTGCAGTCAAAATAGGTGCTGATAAACCTAGATCAGCAAAAGTCATATCGGTTTCAGTAGTCATGTCACTGTGCCTCATTCATTATGGCAGCCAGTTGACATAACATACCGCATGGTTTGTCGGTCTTTATCATCTAAAATGTGAACTGGCTCAAATTATATTATTAAACGAACAAACAAGCCCTCATCCTATACAGATGATGGCTTTCAAACTGATCAGAGAAATGTTCGTCAGCTATTGCTGGTCCGATTCCGCTAGGTCTTCTTGTTGGCCTAACAGTGCTAATTCCAACAATGCGTAGCGGTGCTCAACAAAGTTATGTGCGTTGTTGGCAACCGTCAGCTTGAATAACGCTTCTGCGCTATCCGTATCCCCCAGACTTAGGTAATACTTACCTAAATAGAAGTTAGTTTCACTAAGATGCTCAGCGAGCGAAGTGTTATCGGTTGAAGCCTCATTTAGTTTCAACATTAATGTTTTCTCATTAATGTCGCCTAAATAAAACTCAACTATATTCCATCCCCATTGTCCCGTTTTATCCGCCTGCTGGTATCGCTGTTTTAGCTGTTGTTTAGCCAAATCAGTGTTTATCTCTTTTTCTACAAGATATAACCAAAGCGAACGAATGGGATCATTTGGATCGACCTGATAAAACGCCTGCAGATCATCCTGCGCCAATTTCAATCGGCCACCGTAGTACGAAGCGATACCACGATTAAAACGCGCATTATTGTAAGTTGGATCAAGCTCTAAAACAGAATCAAACGCTTCATAAGCAGCATCGTAATTCGCTGCTTGCGTAAAATAGATACCTAGAAAATTAAAAATTTCTAGCATATCTGGTCGTATTGATAGCGCCATTGAAAAATCATTACGCGCTAAAGCTCGTAAACCGAGACTATCATACAGCACACCACGCTCATATAAAAGCTGTGCGTATTCATCTTCGGTTAATGAGCGGCTCGCTAGGATTTGTTCTATACGAGCTAATATCACTTCTTGTTGTAAAGAAGGCTGCAATGGTGTGGCAAAAACCGCATTCTGACGCCATTCTGGACTAGTGCTGCATCCGGAAATAAAGATGAAAACAGCAATAGAACAACTGCGCAGAAATGTTTTCATTTCTCACTCCCAAAGTCAGACCTTTCAACAAAAAGCGTTCTAGACGTCCTACTTGTCAATCATAATAAGTCTCTACCGATACCCATGTCTAGATATCGGTAGTAGAGTATCATTAATTAGCAGAATCTTCAGAAGAAGTTTCTGTTGCTTCCTGCTGATTAGCTTGAGCTTCTTTCATGCTTAAGCGAATACGGCCTTGACGGTCAATTTCCAGTACTTTTACTGGAACTTCTTGACCCATTTCCAAGTAGTCACTCACCTTCTCAACGCGTTTGTCTGCAATTTGAGAAATATGAACCAGACCTTCTTTGCCGCCACCGATAGCAACGAATGCACCGAAATCTACAATACGAGTGACTTTACCGTTGTAGATACGACCCACTTCAACTTCTGCAGTGATCTCTTCGATACGTGCGATAGCTTGTTTTGCTTGATCGCCACTTGTTGCAGCAATCTTCACAGTACCATCATCTTCGATTTCGATCGTTGTGCCCGTTTCTTCCGTTAATGCACGGATAACTGAACCGCCTTTACCGATAACGTCTTTGATCTTGTCTGGATTAATTTTGATAGTATGAATGCGTGGTGCGAATTCAGAAATATCAGCACGAGGTTTGCTAATTGCATCTTCCATTACGCCTAAAATATGTAGACGTGCGCTTTTCGCTTGGTTTAATGCGACCTGCATGATTTCGCGAGTGATACCTTCAATTTTGATATCCATCTGTAATGCGCTGACACCGTTACGGCTACCCGCAACTTTAAAGTCCATATCACCTAAATGGTCTTCATCACCCAGAATATCGGAAAGAACAACAAAGTTGTCGCCTTCTTTAACTAGACCCATTGCAATACCTGCAACAGATTCTTTAATTGGTACACCTGCATCCATCAGTGCTAAAGAAGCACCACATACAGATGCCATTGAAGAGGAACCATTTGATTCAGTAATTTCAGAAACCACACGAACAGTATATGGGAATTCTTCAATTGTTGGCATTACAGCTAACACACCACGTTTTGCTAAACGACCATGACCGATTTCACGACGTTTTGGTGAACCCATCATGCCTGTTTCACCAACAGAGTATGGAGGGAAGTTATAATGCAGTAAGAATGTATCAGTGTGCTCACCCATGATGTCATCAATAGTTTGAGCATCACGTGCAGTACCTAATGTTGCCGTTACCAGAGCCTGAGTTTCACCACGAGTAAACAGTGCTGAACCGTGGGTACGTGGTAATAAACCCGTGCGAATATCTAATGCACGTACCATGTCTTTTTCACGACCATCAATACGTGGTTCGCCAGCTAATACGCGAGCACGAACGATGTTTTTCTCAAGACCTGAGAAGATTTCGCTAATTTCAGCTTCATCTAAAGTTTCATCTTCAGCGAGTAATGTCGCGATAACTTCATCACGGATAGCTTCGATTTGCTCATAACGTTCTTGTTTTTCAGTGATACGGTAAGCATCACCAATACGAGCTTGTGCTAATTGTGCAATACGGTCATGTAAAGTTTGGTTGATAGCTTCTGGCGCCCAATCCCATTTCTCTTTACCCACTTCTGCAACTAATGCATTGATGTTTTCGATCACAACTTGTTGTTGATCATGACCAAATACGACTGCACCTAACATTTCTTCTTCTGATAATAAATCAGCTTCTGATTCTACCATCAGTACCGCGCCTGCTGTACCGGCAACCACTAAGTCTAATTTACTAACTTTTAGCTCATCAACAGTTGGGTTTAGAACATATTGCCCATCGATAAAACCAACACGAGCACCACCAATAGGACCATTGAATGGAACACCTGACAGCGCTAATACCGCAGAAGCACCAATCATTGCAACGATATCTGGGTTAACTTGTGGATTAACTGAAACAACGGTAGCAACGATTTGAATTTCGTTTAAGAAACCTTCTGGGAATAATGGACGTAAAGGGCGGTCAATTAAACGTGCAATTAACGTTTCGCCTTCACCAGGACGACCTTCACGACGGAAGAAGCTACCAGGAATACGACCAGCAGCGTATGAACGCTCTTGGTAGTTAACCGTTAATGGGAAGAAATCTTGTCCAGCTTTAACTTTTTTCTTTGCAACAACAGTAACAAAAACAGCAGTGCCGTCCATGTCAACCATAACAGCAGCTGTTGCTTGACGAGCCATCATACCTGTTTCTAATGAAACAGTATGTTGACCGTATTGAAATTTACGAACTGTAGGATTCAGCAAAATAATATCCTTTATCTTATTGTCGCCAGATGTTTAGCGACGATGAATGATCTTTTCTCCGCTACGTCCCCTCGCGACTAATGAAAATATTAACCACTTAATGATAAACACTTTCATTAGCCGCGCGAATTGTCGTAACTAGAGAGACTAAATAACAATCACCACATTAAAACATAACGACTAATATTAAAAATAGCACTTTCTAGTAGAAAAGGGGCCAACAGGCCCCTTTCCACTGAAACTCTCTTGATTAGCGACGCAGACCTAAACGTTCAATCAGTGCAGAGTAACGAGCAACATCTTTACGTTTCAGGTAGTCCAGCAGATTACGACGGCTGGAAACTTTACGCAGCAGACCACGACGGCTGTGGTGATCTTTTTTGTGCTCTGAAAAGTGACCTTGCAGGTGGTTGATTTCTGCAGTCAGCAGTGCAATCTGAACTTCGCTTGAGCCAGTATCGTTAGCATCACGACCAAATTCAGCAACGATTTTTGCTTTCGCTTCAGTACTTAGAGACATAATAAACTCCAAATTAAGTAAAATTTTCAGATAGCCAATCTCTAATTCAGCTATCCAACTCAGCCACCTAAACAGATAGCCGCATTATTCTACGCTCCAAACACTTTTAGCGCAAGATTGCTATTAAGTGTTATCTTGTGCGCTATAGTCTACAACGACTCTTTTTGGTGCAACTAAGCCATCTTTAATGATAGCAAGACCAATGAATTTTTTTTCATCACCTTCAGTTACTCTCACCCATTCGCCTTCATTGATATCATGATTAACGCGAACAGGCTGTCCTAACTTGAGATAACCCGCAATAATCGTGGTCAGATTCACAGCAGGAAAATGTGCAACAGCGGTATCCATAGGCAATAACAGAGCATCAAGTGCCGCGAAAGGATCTTCTTGTGCAGTTTGTGCATTTTCTTTCATCGCGCTTAATTGCTCTAACGTTACCATTCGTTCTTTAGGATAATCGGCAACTTCTAGTCGACGTAAGAAAATAACGTGAGCACCACATTGTAATTTCTCACCAAGATCATCAATAATTGTTCGAATATAAGTACCTTTGGAACAATGAATTTCCAGCTCTAATTCATCACCTTCCCAGCGAATAAACTGAAGTTCATAAACGGTAATCGGTCTTGCTTCTCGCTCAACTTCTATGCCTTGTCGAGCATATTCATAAAGCGGTTTACCTTGATGTTTTAAGGCAGAGTACATTGAAGGAACTTGCAATGTTTCACCACGAAAACTATCCAAGGCATCATCTAAAACTTGCTGTGTAAATTGCACAGGGCGCTCTTGAATAATCTCGCCATGTGCATCAGAGGTGTCGGTTCGTTGCCCTAAACGGGCAATAACACGATAACGTTTATCCGAATCCAATAGAAACTGTGAAAATTTCGTTGCTTCACCTAAACAAATAGGAAGCATACCTGTTGCTAAAGGATCCAATGCCCCCGTATGCCCTGCCTTACTGGCATTAAACATACGGCGGACTTTTTGAAGTGCATCGTTAGAAGAAATATCTTGGGGTTTATCGAGTAGCAATACGCCGTTAATCTCGCGCCCCTTACGACGACGCCCCATTATTTGTCCTCTTTATGACGGCGCTCTTCATCGCTTTTAACGACGTTAGAAACTAAGTTAGACATACGCATACCTTCAACTAATGAGTTGTCATAAGCAAATGTCAGTTCAGGCACAATTCGTAAACGCATTGCTTTGCCTAATAAAGAACGAATAAAACCAGCGGCTTCATTAAGTGCGGTTAAACCCTCTGCAACCATTTCTTCTTCGCTTTTTTCACCACCAGATAAGTTTAAAAAGGTGACGAATACTTTGGCATAAGCCAAATCACGAGAAATTTCAACGCCAGACACAGTGGCCATTCCAATGCGAGGATCTTTGACTTCACGTTGTAGAATGATGGCGATTTCTTTTTGCATTTCCTGAGAAACACGCTGACTACGGCTAAAATCTCTTGCCATTTTATCTCTCCCTGACAATAGGGTATCGCCCTGATTGTCATTATTAATTCAAATCTAAAATTAATGATATCTAAAGAGTATACATGAAGTGGTATTTAACAACCGCTTTCTCTGATTTCTTTCTTTAGAAATAAAATGTTTCTTTGGTGCTATTTTACCCTGTTATTTCACTTTCATAAATTACTGAAAGGCTGTCTATTTCGGTTATATTGAAAATTGGAGAGGAAATAAGCGAAGAATACAACAAAGAAAGGAATAAGAAGGGAGCCCTTAAGCTCCCTTTTAAAACAAGACGTACTAAATTAATCAATAGAACGTTTGATTTCGATAACTTGGAAGACTTCAATCATGTCGCCGACACGGACATCGTTGTAGTTTTTCACACCGATACCACATTCCATGCCATTACGCACTTCGTTGACGTCATCTTTAAAGCGACGTAATGACTCGAGTTCGCCTTCATAGATAACCACGTTATCACGTAGAACACGAATTGGGTTATTACGTTTGATGTTACCTTCAACCACCATACAGCCCGCAATCGCGCCGAATTTAGGTGATTTAAACACATCACGGACTTCTGCAAGACCCATGATTTCTTGTTTATATTCAGGTGCCAACATACCGCTCATTGCCAGTTTGATTTCATCAATCAGGCTATAGATGACGGAGTAGTAACGTAAATCAACGCTTTCTTGTTCAATGATACGGCGAGCAGATGCATCAGCACGAACGTTGAAACCAAGAATGATTGCGTTAGAAGCGGCCGCTAATGTTGCGTCAGTTTCGGTGATACCACCTACGCCCGAACCGATGATTTTCAGTTTAACTTCATTAGTAGACAGTTTAACTAATGCATCAGTAATCGCTTCACAAGTACCTTGAACGTCTGTTTTCAGAACGATGTTCAGTTCAGAAGTTTTACCTTCTTCCATGTTAGCAAACATGTTTTCCAGTTTAGATTTCTGCTGACGAGCCAGTTTAACATCGCGGAATTTACCTTGACGGTATAATGCAACTTCACGCGCTTTCTTCTCGTCACGAACAACCGTTGCTTCATCACCCGCAGAAGGAACATTAGACAGACCTAAAATCTCAACAGGCATTGATGGGCCAGCAGATTGAACGTCTTTACCTAATTCGTTACGCATTGCACGAATACGACCGTATTCGAAACCACACAGAACGATGTCACCTTTATTCAGTGTACCTTCACGGACAAGAATTGTTGCAACTGGGCCACGACCTTTATCAAGGTAAGATTCGATAACAACACCGCTTGCCATACCTTCTTTAACTGCTTTCAGTTCGAGAACTTCAGCTTGTAAAAGAATAGCATCCAGCAGTTCGTCAATCCCTAAACCTTGTTTTGCAGATACATGGATAAACTGAGTTTCGCCACCCCAATCTTCTGGCAGAATGCCATATTGAGACAGTTCAGTTTTAACGCGATCTGGATCAGCTTCGTGTTTATCAATTTTGTTCACTGCAACAACAACAGGTACATTTGCTGCTTTTGCGTGTTGAATTGCTTCGATAGTTTGTGGCATGACACCATCATCTGCCGCAACAACCAGAACAACGATATCCGTAACCTGAGCACCACGAGCACGCATTGAAGTAAACGCGGCGTGACCTGGAGTATCTAGGAAGGTGATTTCACCTTTGTCAGTTTTAACGTGATAAGCACCGATATGCTGGGTGATACCACCCGCTTCGCCTGATGCTACTTTCGTTGAACGAATGTAGTCCAGTAATGATGTTTTACCATGGTCAACGTGACCCATAATAGTCACAACTGGAGCGCGAGATACTGCACTTTCTTCGCCAGTATCACGATCGCTCATAACTTGTTCTTCTAACTCGTTTTCACGACGTAAGATAACTTTATGACCCATTTCTTCAGCAACAAGCTGTGCAGTTTCTTGGTCTAAAACCTGATTAATGGTCGCCATCGCACCCATTTTCATCATAGTTTTGATAACTTCAGACCCTTTCACTGCCATTTTGTTAGCTAGTTCAGCAACAGAAATAGTCTCACCGATAATAACATCACGGTTTACAACAGCCGCTGGCTTATTGAAGCTTTGCTGTAATGAGCTACCTTTACGTTTACCTTTCTTGTTAGTACGACCAGCAGCACGTGCTTCTTCACGATCTGCTTTTTCAGAATGGCGGTTGTTCTTCTTAGGACGAGGAGCCTTAGCATTGCGACCACGACCGCGGCCACCTTCAACTTCAGCATCACTTTCATCTTCTGCATCACGAGCATAACGTGATGTTGTTACATGATAGTCTGAGCCTTCAGTTTCTGGTGCTTTAGGTTCAGCAGTCCATTTTTCAGCATTTTCTTCAGCTAAACGACGTGCTTTTTCTGCTGCTATACGTGCTTCTTCTTCCGCTTTACGGCGCTGTGCTTCTTCCGTTTTACGCTTCAGTTCAGCCTGTTCAGCATTGCGACGTGCTTTTTCCTGATCTGCTGCTTTATCAGCTTTTGGTTTATCGTTTTGTTTCACTTTATCTTTTTCCGCTGCTTCGCGCTTAGCTAATTCCGCTGCTTCACGTTTTGCTTCTTCAGCTTTACGTTTCGCTTTTTCTTCGGCGTCTTTCTTTGCCTTTTCAGCTTCACGTTTTGCTTTTTCTTCAGCTTCGCGCTGTGCTTTCTCTTGTGCTTCGCGCTGGGCTTTTTCTTCGGCTTCGCGATGCGCCTTTTCTTCCGCTTCACGCTGAGCTTGCTCATCCGCTTGCGCTTTTTCAATGGCGTCACGGTTCACATAAGTGCGTTTTTTGCGGACTTCGATGGCTACTGATTTACTTTTGCCACCTGTACCAGGAACACTTAACGTACTACGCACTTTGCGTTGTAACGTTAACTTTTCTGGTTGGTTGGTTGATACGTCTTTATCACGATTCAACCAAGCCAGTAAGGTTTCTTTCTCTTTTTGGGAGACGGAATCAGAGACGGTCTTCTTAATACCGGCATCAGCAAACTGCTGTACCAAACGTTCAACCGGTGTCTGAATCTCTTCTGCCAGTGATTTTACTGTTTCATCTGTCATTCTGTTCCTTCCTGCTCAGTTGTTACGCATCATTCCCAAACCAGCAGATATTACGTGCGGCCATAATGAGTTCGCCTGCGCGCTCACTATTTAAACCTTCAATATCAGTTAGGTCATCGATACCCTGTTCGGCAAGATCTTCCAGTGTGCAGATACCACGGGCAGCTAGATCAAATGCTAAAGAGCGCTCCAAGCCTTCGAGAGCTAATAAGTCCTCAGCTGGCTGGTTATCGCCTAGGCTTTCTTTTTGAGCCAACTCAATCGTTGTTAGTGCAGCTTTTGCTCTTTCACGTAGAGCTTCAACGGTGTCTTCATCTAATCCGTCAATAGCCAGCAGTTCACTGATTGGCACATAAACTAACTCTTCAAGGGTAGAGAAACCTTCTTCAACTAAAACAGTTGCGAAGTCTTCATCAATGTCGAGATGCTTAGTAAATATTTCAATGGCTGCGTTTGCTTCTGCCTGATGTTTTGCATTCAGTTCATCAGCAGTCATGACGTTTAATTCCCACTTGTCATCACCACGATGTTTTTTCAGTAACTGTGCTGCCAGACGAACGTTTTGACCATTACGGCCGATTGCCTGTGCAAGGTTACTGCTTTCGACTGCAACATCCATTGTGCATTTGTCTTCATCGACAACAATAGAAGCAACATCTGCCGGAGCCATTGCATTAATGACGAATTGTGCAGGATTATCATCCCACAAAACAATATCAATTCGCTCGCCGCCCAATTCACTGGAAACGGCTTGTACACGTGCACCACGCATACCAACACAAGCACCCACGGGGTCAATACGCTTGTCGTTAGTTTTTACTGCGATTTTGGCACGAGAACCTGGATCACGCGCTGCAGCTTTAATTTCAATGATTTCTTCGCCAATCTCTGGTACTTCAATACGGAAAAGTTCAACCAGCATTTCAGGGCGAGAGCGTGTCACGAAAAGTTGTGCACCACGAGTTTCTGTACGTACGTCGTATAAAACACCACGTAAACGGTCACCTGGACGGAAGTTTTCACGCGGTAACATATCTTCGCGTAAAATAACCGCTTCGGCGTTATTACCTAAATCTAAAGTGATATTTTCACGGTTCACTTTCTTCACAACACCCGTGATAATTTCGCCTAATTGTTCGCGGAATTGATCAACAACCATTGCTCTTTCAGCTTCACGTACTTTTTGTACGATAACTTGTTTAGCAGTTTGTGTTGTAATACGGTCGAAAGTAACAGATTCAATCTGATCTTCAATATAACCACCTAGTTCAATACTAGGATCTTCATATTGAGCAGCTTCAAGTGTGATTTCACGAGTTGGTTGAGTCACTTCATCAACAGCAACCCAACGACGGAATGTATCAAAGTCACCGGTTTTACGGTCGATACAAACGCGAACGTCAATTTCTTGCTCGTATTTTTTCTTAGTTGCTGTCGCTAGTGCGGTTTCCAGTGCTTCAAAAATCTTTTCACGAGGAAGAGATTTTTCGTTAGAGACCGCTTCCACAACAGCCAGAATCTCTTTGTTCATCCTAGTTGCCTCTTCAAAACTTAAAAGTGGGGTACCAGGTTAGCTTTCTGGATGTTGCTCAGTGCGAACACTTCGTCTTTACCATCCACAGTAACCGTGATCATTTCGCCAGCGACAGACTTAATAATGCCCTGCCATTTACGGCGGTTTTGCATTGCAATTCGTAATACAATAGCGGCTTCTTCACCGATAAATTGTTCATAATGCGTTGCAGTGAATAAAGGTCGTTCTAAACCAGGAGAGGAAATCTCAAGGTTATAAACTGTTTGAATTGGATCTTCAACATCCAGCACAGCACTGACCTGGTGGCTAACATCAGCACAATCATCAACAGTGATACCGTCTTCACTATCAATATAGATGCGCAATGTTGATTCTCGGCCACGAATAAACTCAAGACCGACAAATTCAAAGCCTAATGCTTCTACTGGTGCTGAAACCATCGCTGTTAATTTTTGCTCTAATGTGGACAAACCCACCCCCAAGGCATAAAAAAAGGGCCTATAGCCCAGTATTCTATTCTCTGATAACAAAAAACCCCGAAATTCGGGGCTTTATGCAACTGGACCCTGTAACTTGCCATTCGAGAATAACCTCTTCTTACGGCACATTCCACTCAGGATCATAATCGGTTCAACAAGATGATTAATGAGAAAAGTGCTGTATTGTTAGAAGTGGTTGCGGGGGCCGGATTTGAACCGACGACCTTCGGGTTATGAGCCCGACGAGCTACCAAGCTGCTCCACCCCGCGTTCGAAAAACGTGGCAAATTTTACGCTGATAACAAGCAAAACGCAAGCTATCTGGAATAATGGTGCCGAGAACGGGACTTGAACCCGTACGCCCGTTTTATAGGCACTACCACCTCAAGGTAGCGTGTATACCAATTTCACCACCTCGGCACTTAATGAGACTGTCACTGCGTAAATATTAACAATCTCATTTAAATCTTTACTTAGTTTACTGCGGAATATCTGTATTTGCTGGCGCTACAGGCGCTGCTAACTGCTCAGCTTTTTTAGCTTCTTCTGTAGTCTGCTCGATAGACATCCATTTGCTGTCTTCACGCACAGTTTTATTGGCACTTAGATTACCTAAAATAAGGGCAAGTACAATAAAAGCTGTCGCTAAAACAGCGGTCATACGGGTCATAAAATTAGCTGAACCGCTTGAACCAAATACTGTACCGGAAGCACCTGCACCAAAAGAAGCGCCCATATCAGCACCTTTACCCTGCTGTAACAGGATCAGACCAACTAGCCCTGTTGCTACAATGATAAGAATAACAATGAGTGCCGTATACATTTGCGTTACCTTTTCTATGGAACTTATCGACTTAACGATAACCTTCGATTGCTTCACCCGCTTTAGTTCAAGACCTTACTAAGCGGGTGTGAATACTAACCAAAGCTGAACTGACAAGCAAGGTTATTTTACTACAAAGTGATTGATTGAAGAAAAAATCATCAATTAACCAACGTGCTTCACTGCGTCAGCAATACGATTTGCCATCGCAGTCACTTGCTCTTCATTTTCACCTTCAACCATGACACGAATTAAAGGTTCTGTACCTGATTTACGCAATAATACACGACCTTTACCAGCCAGTTCGTCTTCAACTGCTTTAGCGACTTTCTGAACTTCTGCTGTTTGTAGCGGATCATGGCTACCCGTAAAGCGAACATTCACTAAAACTTGTGGTAATAGTTTCATGCCACTACATAGATCATGCAGACTCATATGGTTACGCACCATTGCACTTAAAACTTGTAAACCTGCAACAATACCGTCACCTGTAGTCGTTTTATCTAATAAAATAATGTGGCCTGAATTTTCAGCACCTAAACGCCAACCTTTCTCTTGTAATTTTTCAAGCACATAGCGGTCACCCACTTTTGCTCTGACAAAAGGAATACCCAGTTGTTTAAGTGCAATCTCTAATCCCATATTACTCATTAGAGTACCAACTGCACCACCACGTAATTGGCCTTGGCGTAACGCTTCTCTTGCAATAATGTAGAGAATTTGGTCACCATCAACTTTTAGACCTTGATGATCAACCATAATGATACGGTCACCATCACCATCAAAAGCTAAACCAACATCAGCGCCTTCTTCTAATACGCGTTTTTGCAACATACGAACATCTGTTGCGCCACACTCTTCGTTAATATTGATACCCGTTGGCTCACAACCAATAGTGATCACTTCAGCGCCTAATTCACGAAATACGTTTGGCGCAATATGGTATGTTGCACCATGAGCACAATCGACAACCACTTTTAAACCATTAAGGTTGTTTTCATTCGGAAAAGTCCCCTTACAGAATTCAATATAACGACCTGCCGCATCCACGATACGATTTGCACGACCAAGCTCGGCTGATTCAACACAAGTAATTGGCTTTTCCATTTCAGCTTCAATAGCTTCTTCTACTTCATCCGGTAATTTTGTGCCATCAATAGAGAAGAATTTGATCCCGTTATCGTAATAAGGGTTATGAGAGGCCGAAATGACAATCCCAGCTTCAGCGCGGAATGTACGCGTTAAATAAGCAACAGCAGGTGTTGGCATTGGCCCAGTAAATGAGGCTGATAAACCTGCAGCCGCTAAACCCGCTTCTAATGCTGATTCCAGCATATAGCCTGAAATACGAGTATCTTTACCAATAATGATTTTGCGAGAGCCATGACGTGCTAATACTTTACCCGCAGCCCAACCTAGTTTTAAGACAAAATCAGGTGTAATCGGACTATCACCTACTTTTCCACGGATACCATCTGTTCCAAAGTATTTACGTTCGCTCATTCATTATTTTCCTTTGCAGAAAGAGTCGCTTGTACGACTTTCATCGCATCAACAGTCTCTTTAACATCGTGTACACGAATAATTTGTGCGCCTTGCATCGCTGCAATAACTGCACAGGCCACGCTACCAGCAACACGCTCTTGTGGTGGCACATTCAATAATTGTCCAACCATTGATTTGCGTGACATTCCGGCAAGTATAGGTAGGCCAAAGTGATGAAGTTCACTTAAGTGTGCTAATAATTGGTAATTATGCGCTAAATTTTTACCAAAGCCGAATCCTGGATCAAGAATAATTTGATTTTTTTCGATCCCAGCATCAACACAACGCTGAATATTTTCTTGTAAAAAACGATCGACATCCATCATCACATTCTCATAATGTGGTGATTGTTGCATAGTTTTGGGGTTGCCCTGCATATGCATAATACACACAGGCAAACCTGTTTTAGCGGCTGCTTCAAGTGCTCCCGGCTCTCGTAAAGAGCGAATATCATTGATAATTGAAGCACCTACGTTTGCTGATTCAGTAATGACCTGAGCTTTGGATGTATCAACAGAGATCCAAATATCAAAACGCTGACGAATAGCCTCAACAACAGGAACAACACGCTGCAACTCTTCATCAATAGAGACATCACTTGCGCCAGGTCTAGTAGACTCACCACCAATATCGATGATAGTAGCCCCTTCAGCGATTAATTTTGCCGCATGATCAACTGCATCATTAAGTGAATTATGAGTGCCACCATCAGAAAAAGAGTCTGGAGTAACATTCAAAATCCCCATAACTTGAGGTGCTGATAAGTTAAGTTCTGTTCCTCTCGCCATTAATTTCATTTCATTGATACCTTCATAAAAAAACCCCAGAAGCCTGGGGTTTGTATTTATAGCTTACTCAATGTGCATAACCCGATAAGGATTAGTGAGTATTTTTATCAGAAGGTGTATCACTTTCTGACTCTGGCTTATCTTTTGGCTCACTCGCTACATGCGCTTGTGCTGGCTGGGCAGTAGTTGTACTACTATTGCCATTATTGCCTTCCCAACCCGCAGGTGGACGAACATCACGACGATTCATTAAATCATCAATTTGAGGCGCATCGATAGTTTCATAAGTCATCAGTGCATCTTTCATTGAGTGCAGAATATCAAGGTTGTCCATTAAGATCTGACGAGCACGAACATAGTTACGATCAACGATAGCTTTAATTTCTTCGTCAATTGTACGCGCTGTTTCATCAGACATATGCTGCGCTTTAGCAACAGAACGACCTAAGAACACTTCACCTTCTTCTTCTGCGTACAGCAATGGTCCTAATTTTTCAGAGAAGCCCCACTGTGTCACCATATTACGTGCAATATTAGTTGCCACTTTGATGTCATTAGAAGCACCCGTAGAAACATGCTCTGCTCCATAGATAATTTCTTCAGCTAAACGGCCACCGTAAAGTGTTGAAATTTGGCTCTCTAACTTCTGGCGACTCGCACTAATTTGATCGCCTTCTGGTAAGAAGAAAGTCACACCTAATGCACGTCCACGAGGAATAATCGTTACTTTATGCACAGGATCATGTTCAGGTACTAAACGTCCAATAATTGCGTGGCCAGCTTCATGATAAGCAGTTGATGCTTTTTGTTCTTCCGTCATCACCATTGAACGACGCTCTGCACCCATCATTATCTTATCTTTCGCTTTCTCAAACTCGACCATTGAGACAACACGTTTATTACCACGTGCAGCGAATAAAGCGGCTTCATTAACTAAGTTAGCTAAGTCAGCACCAGAGAAACCTGGCGTACCACGTGCTAAAATTGCTGGATCAACATCTGGTGATAAAGGCACGCGGCGCATATGGACTTTAAGGATTTGCTCACGTCCACGCACATCAGGTAAACCAACAACCACTTGGCGGTCAAAACGACCAGGACGAAGTAATGCTGGGTCTAACACATCAGGACGGTTAGTTGCCGCAATAACAATAATACCTTCATTACCTTCGAAGCCATCCATTTCAACGAGCATTTGGTTCAGTGTTTGTTCACGTTCATCATGACCACCACCTAAACCAGCACCACGTTGGCGACCAACCGCATCGATTTCATCGATAAAGATGATACAAGGTGCTGCTTTTTTAGCTTGTTCAAACATATCACGAACACGAGAAGCACCCACACCCACAAACATTTCAACAAAATCAGAACCTGAAATGGTAAAGAATGGAACTTTCGCTTCACCCGCGATGGCTTTCGCTAATAACGTTTTACCTGTACCAGGAGGCCCCACCATCAGAATACCTTTAGGGATTTTACCCCCTAACTTCTGGAAGCGACCCGGATCACGCAAATATTCAACTAATTCGCTTACTTCTTCTTTCGCTTCATCACAACCTGCAACATCAGCAAAAGTTGTTTTGATTTGGTCTTCTGTCAACATGCGCGCCTTGCTTTTCCCGAAAGACATCGCACCTTTACCGCCACCACCTTGCATTTGGCGCATAAAGAAAATCCAAAGACCAATAAGTAATAGCATTGGGAACCAAGACACAAAAATTTGAGTCAGAAGACTTTGGCCTTCAAGTGGTTCGCCCGTTACTTTTACATTACGGTTCATTAAAGTGGTCAGCAGGTTGTCATCACGCATAGGCATATACGTGCTGTACTTTGAGTTATCTGTTTTAGTTACATTAATATCATAACCACTTATGCTGACCTCGCGTAATTGGTTATTAGTTAACTCATTGATAAAGGTAGAGTAATCCACCTTACGACTATTCGAATCGCTGGGTCCGAAGCTCTGGAATAATGACATCAAAACGACTGCAATAACTAGCCAGAGGATCAGGTTTTTCGCCATGTCACTCAAGGGATTAACCTCATATTACAACTGTGTTAACAAATAGCTTTAGGGTACTAAAGTTTACGCCCTGTGGCTACAATATATACTTCACGAGAACGAGACCGCGAAGCGTCTGGTTTACGAACTTTCACTTTCGTAAACAGGGAGCGTATTTGCCCCAGGTACTCATCAAAGCCTTCTCCCTGAAACACCTTGACAATAAAACTTCCCCCGGGAGCCAGTACATCACGACACATATCAAGCGCTAACTCTACTAAATACATGGATCGAGGGATATCGACCGCGGGTGTACCGCTCATGTTTGGAGCCATGTCAGACATGACAACCTGGACTTTGTTTTCACCTACTCTATCAAGCAATGCCTTCAACACAAGTTCATCACGAAAATCGCCTTGAAGGAAATCGACTCCGACTATAGGATCCATAGGTAAAAGGTCACATGCGATGATTCGACCTTTGCTTCCTAACTTCTGTACAACATATTGAGACCACCCTCCTGGGGCTGCTCCTAAATCGACAACGGTCATACCTGGTTTAAAGATATTGTCACTTTGCTGAATTTCTTCAAGTTTAAACCAAGCACGAGAGCGAAACCCTTTTTTCTGTGCTTGCTGAACATATTTATCACTAAAATGTTCTTGTAACCAGCGGCTAGAGCTTGCCGAACGTTTTTTATTGGCCATTGCGTTTTCCAACTATCATACACTTAGCTATCAATATTTTTACTCTTTCACTCATTTAACCCCGTATTAACGACATTTTATGGTGATAAATGAGAGATGGCGTTAGAATAGATCGTTTTCAATCCCAACAAAGCAAAAATTAATGATGACTCTTAACAAAAAACAAATTCAACACCTGAAAGGGCTCGCTCATCACCTGAATCCAGTCGTTATGATTGGTAACAACGGGTTGACTGAAGGCGTTCTTGCAGAAATTGAACTCGCTCTGGCGCACCATGAGCTTATCAAAGTCAAAATCGCAGGCGAAGATCGAGATGTTAAAAACTTGATCGTGGCTGCGATTGTACGCGAAAGCGGTGCACAGAATGTACAAGTTATCGGAAAAATTCTTGTTCTTTATCGTCCTTCAGAAGCACGCAAAATTATTTTACCGAAATAAAACTTGTATCTTTATATAAAAATGCCATAACTAACTCTATGGCAAAAAAGGCCTTTTAAGGCCTTTTTTATATTACCACAGGATGGCACTCTAGTTTTCTATAGAAACGTAAAATTATAAATTAAATATATTCTACGTTTAAAACTTCATACTCGACTTGTCCACCAGGTGTAGTAATAACAACGACATCATCTAACTCTTTTCCAATCAACCCACGCGCAATCGGTGAATTAACAGAAATTAAGTTTTCTTTAATGTTAGCTTCATCATCACCAACAATGCGGTAAGTTTGCTCTTCTTCATTTTCAACATTTAACAGTGTAACTGTTGAACCAAAAATAATACGGCCATTGTTATTCATCTTAGTAATATCAATAACTTGAGCATTTGATAATTTTGCTTCAATTTCTTGTATACGACCTTCACAGAAACCTTGTTGCTCTCTTGCAGCATGATATTCCGCGTTTTCTTTTAAGTCTCCATGTTCACGAGCTTCTGCAATAGCTGCAATAATCTCGGGACGACGAACATTTTTTAAATATTCCAGCTCTTCGCGTAATTTTTCTGCACCTAGAACTGTCATAGGGATCTGATTCATGTGTTAATACCTCAATACTATTCCTAATAAAAAATAGGTATCATCCTGATTTTTTATACTAACAACACAGAGAAAAGGATCTATTTACTCTTCTCAAGACAAAAAAAGACACAGGCAACCTTAAATTGGGCCTGTCTCTACGTATATTCGGTGAATGAGGGGCGCTAATATATTCCCAACTCATGCTATTGGGACGTAAACTAAACCACCCATACTTAAAACTAAATCTAACACAACAGAAGCATTGCTTCACGCCTTATCTCTCTTTATGAAGAGATAAACAGACTTTTTCCGATAATGGGCTAATCCTGCTTGTTACCGTTTACTTTTGCCCTCATTGCCCTTTAGTATTAGCCTCTGGCAATCAATACTGTAACGTTACACGTTATAGTCACAGATAGAGAAATTATGCGCTTACTATCAACATTTCGACGGATACTTTACACATTAAGTATCATCAGTTTTTCAACCCAAGCGATACCTGTTGAAAACTATATATCCCTTCTTCCTGAAGGAACACAAGTGGGTTTAATAACTCAACCCGTTGGCGCTGCTTCTCCTAATCTTAACTATCATGCCGATCAATTAGCACTTCCTGCAAGTACTCAGAAAGTAGTGACCGCACTTGCTGCATTACTTCAATTAGGGGGAGATTATCAATTCACCACAACAATGGAAACAGAAGGTAAAATAAAGGACAATCAGCTTAATGGTGATTTGATCTTTCGTTTTACAGGCGATCCTACATTAAGTCGCCAGCAATTAAGAGCAATGGTTGCCGTATTAAAGCAATCCGGCGTTACAAAAGTACAGGGTGATTTGCTTATTGATACCTCTGCTTTTTCAAGCCACGATAAAGCACCAGGTTGGGTTTGGAATGATCTAACTCAATGCTTTAGTGCCCCTCCTAGTGCCGCGATTGTTGATAAAAACTGCTTTTCCGTTTTATTGCAAAGTGGTAACAAAGAAGGTGATATTGCCACAATACGTAAAGCTTCGTTCTATCCTGTAACCGTTTTAAGTGAAGTTGAAACTTATGAAAAAGGATCAACTCATACCCGTTTTTGTGAATTAGACGTCACTGTTCGAGACTTAAATACTTATGTCATCACAGGTTGTATTCCTAAACGTGACGATGCTGTACCTTTAATGTTTTCTATTCAAGATGGAGCTCATTGGGCCGGTACAATTTTAAAAGAAGAGTTACAGCGCGCCAATATTGAACTTGATGGCTATATCAAACGTCGATCTCAACTAAAAGCACCTGTTACTGTACTCGCACAGACGCAATCAAAACCGTTACATAACTTACTGACTACCATGCTAAAAGAGTCTGATAATATGATTGCAGACACCGTTTTTAGAACCATTGGTCGTGAGTATTATGGTGTTGCAGGGACTTGGCGATCTGGTGCAGAGGCAACCCGTGCTATTTTAAAACAAAAAGCCGGAATTGATTTAGGAAATACCGTTATGGTTGATGGCTCTGGTCTTTCTCGCCATAACCTCATTTCACCTGCAACCATGATGCAAGTCCTTCAATATATTGGACAGCATGAGAGTGATTTAAACTTTATCACGATGCTTCCCCTTTCAGGGCATGACGGTACATTACAATATCGAGGCGGTTTTCATGAAGCGGGTGTTGATGGCAAAGTTTCCGCCAAAACCGGTTCATTAAAAGGGGTTTACAATCTTGCGGGCTTTATGACCACGGCAAATGGGCAGAAAGTTGCGTTTGTACAGTACGTTTCAGCGTATTCACCTCCCACAAAGAATCGCAATGCTGGACGCGCTTATTTAGTGCGTTTTGAAACGAATCTGTATAAAGATATGTACAATAACCGTTAGATTTACACGAGATAAGCAACAGATACAAAAAACGCCTAATTAATCAGGCGTTTTTTATTTTAATCACAACCAGAATGATCCTTAACGTTGGTAGATAAATTCAATACCATCATCGTCTTCTTCATCCCAATCATCGTCATCATCTTCTTCGAAATCAGGATTTTCAAGCTGTTCTTTGTGATAATCATCCCACATAAAGTCAACTTTTCCTGACTCTGCATTTGTTGCAACAACATCTTGCTCACGCGGAGTAACATTCAGGAATTCCATGATATTCCAGCAAAGTTTTTTTACACCTTCTTGGTTGATGGCTGCTATCATATAATAGTTTTCATCCCAACCCAGTGCTTCAACAATTGCTTTTGCCTTCTCTTTTGCTTCTTCAGCATCAAGAAGATCAACTTTATTGAACACTAACCAACGTGGCTTCTGTGCTAATTTTTCGCTGTATTTCTCTAGTTCAGAGACAATAATTTTTGCATTCTCCACAGGATCTGATCCATCAATAGGATCAATATCGATCAAGTGTAATAACACACGGCAGCGTTCTAAGTGCTTTAAGAATTGGATCCCAAGACCTGCGCCATCAGCAGCGCCTTCGATTAATCCGGGAATATCTGCAACCACAAAGCTTTGGTGATTATCCATACGCACCACACCTAGGCTTGGTACTAACGTTGTAAATGGATAATCAGCAACTTTAGGCTTTGCTGCTGATACTGCACGAATAAATGTGGATTTACCCGCATTCGGCATACCTAACATACCTACATCGGCTAATAACATTAGCTCTAAGAGAACTTCTCGAGATTCACCCGGAGTACCCATAGTACGTTGGCGTGGAGCACGGTTAACCGAAGATTTAAAGCGAGTATTACCTAAACCATGAAAGCCACCTTTAGCAACCATTTGCTTTTGACCATGGACAGTCAAGTCAGCAATAATTTCATTAGTAGCTAAATCACGGACGCGTGTTCCAACAGGAACACTAATTGTAATGTCTTGACCACGCTTACCGGTGCAGTCACGACTGTGACCATTTTCACCACGTTCTGCGCGATAAGATTTTGTAAAACGGTAATCAATTAAGGTGTTGAGGTTTTCGTCCGCAATCATGTAGACATCACCACCATCACCACCATCACCACCGTCTGGTCCCCCATTAGGGATATATTTTTCGCGACGAAAGCTCACACAGCCGTTACCACCATCGCCCGCGACGATTAGGATCTTGGCCTCATCAACAAATTTCATGATTTTACTCCGTATAGTAGCCATTAACGTGCTGGATGGCCGAAATTACCCAGAGATGGCCTTTTTTAAATATAAAAAGCCCCGCAACAGATTTGCAGGGCTTTTGACTCGGTGCTTAAAGGACCAGTAATTATTCAGCTTCGATGCTGATAAATTTACGGTTGTTTGGACCTTTAACTTCGAACTTAATTTTTCCGTCAGCTAATGCAAACAGGGTGTGGTCACGACCACAACCAACGTTAGTACCTGCATGGAACTTAGTACCACGTTGACGAACGATGATGCTACCTGCTAATACAGCTTCACCACCGAAACGTTTAACACCCAGACGTTTTGCTTCGGAATCACGACCGTTACGAGTCGAGCCGCCAGCCTTTTTATGTGCCATTGAACTACTCTCCTAAACCTTAAGCGATACCAGTGATTTTAACATCAGTAAACCACTGACGGTGGCCCTGTTGTTTACGGCTGTGTTTACGACGACGGAACTTAACAATCTTAACTTTATCGCCGCGACCGTGAGCAACCACTTCCGCTTTAACTTTAACGCCCGCAAGGATTGGAGCGCCAATTTGAATGTCATCGCCATTAGCGACCATCATTACAGTATCAAACTCGATTGTTTCGCCAGTAGCTACTTCCAGCTTCTCTAAACGAATAGTTTGACCTTCGCTGACTCGGTGTTGTTTACCACCACTTTGGAAAACCGCGTACATATAAACTCCGCTTTCCGCACACTCCCAATATGTATAATTTGAGTGCACAATTAAAATATTCACATAGGGCGCGAATTCTACGCAAATTTAGTGCCGATGACAAGTACAGATCGCAAACTAGCGTTAAAAAAAAGAGTTTTTTACACGATATTTATTTCAGCCATTTTTAAAGTACAATCTAAATTATAAGAGAGTAAAATCTATGGCATGATCATTTTTTATTAATAATAACGCGCTCATTGGCGAGCCAAAGTCGAAAAAACATGAATTTAGAATCTATTATAAAACTAACATCCGCTGATATGACTGCGGTAAATGAGGCAATCCTTTACCAGCTTAATTCAGATGTTTCTTTGATAAACCAACTTGGTTACTACATCATTAGTGGTGGTGGTAAAAGGATCCGACCAATGATCGCTGTGCTCACTGGACGAGCATTGGACTATCAAGGTGACAAACATATCTCGGTCGCCGCGCTGATCGAATTTATTCATACTGCAACATTGTTACATGATGATGTTGTTGATGAATCTGATATGCGCAGAGGAAAACAAACGGCAAATGCTGTCTTTGGCAATGCTGCTAGTGTACTTGTTGGCGACTTTATTTATACACGATCTTTTCAAATGATGACGGATCTTGATTCGATGCGTGTACTAAAATTAATGTCTAGCGCCACCAATGTGATCGCTGAAGGTGAAGTTTTACAGCTAATGAATTGTAACGATCCTGACATTTCTGAAGATGACTATATGCAAGTTATCTACAGCAAAACAGCTCGTCTTTTTGAAGCCGCTTCTCATGCATCAGCAATCCTTTCGGGTGCAACGCCTGAGCAAGAAAAAGCATTCCAAGATTATGGTCGTTATCTTGGGACTGCTTTTCAGCTCATTGACGATTTGCTTGATTATGATGCAGATAACAACCAGTTGGGTAAAAACACTGGTGATGATCTCGATGAAGGTAAACCAACGTTGCCATTGCTTCATGCTATGCATAATGGCAATGAAGAAGAATCCAAATTAATTCGCCAAGCCATTGAGCAAGGTAATGGCCGTCATTTATTGGATACTGTTTTAAATACTATGAAACAGTGTGGCTCTTTGGAATATACCCGTCAAAAAGCAGAAGAAGAAGCAGACAAAGCGATTGAAGCTTTATCAATTATACCTAACTCACCGTATAAAGATGCACTTATTGGGCTTGCTCACGTCGCTGTGCAACGTCAATCATAACATTAATGTAATAATGTAAAGAAGCCCGCTAGAGCGACTACATCGATTCTGGTGGGCTTTTTAATTTATTGAGAACTTCTTCGTTTTCTCGTTCGATAGCATCTTGATTATCCGCATCAATATAGCTAATAAGCTTTGCTAGCCCTTCGCGCAGTACGAATTTCACAATCTTTTCTCGTTCTGATTTAGTCAATTGATAATAGGCTTCAACCCAAATCAAAAAGGCATCCTGACGTTTAGATAAATACTCTGCTGGAGGTTCATGTGCAGCGAGCACACTAATCACCTCATCAGGCAGACTTTTTACGGAATACTCGACAGCTTTACCCTGCACGCCACGTTTACGACGGTTTTCCCATCCTTCACGACGCGCCATCAAGTTAACTCCCTGCGGGGAGTTAGGTAACCCCGCAAGCCCCACTAATTCTTTCGCTGTATACCATTCTTTTTTCATGATCTCATCTCACATTCAACTAAGAGGTTAGTCAGATAGATATCTGTTGCGGATAACGCAATAATAGATTCTTTAAAATCACCTAATCATTAACGAATTTTTCTAAAAAACTTCTAATACCATCCCGCAATATCAGCTCTGTTAATGTTTTTTGTTCACCATCATTTAGTTGTTGGAATGCTTTCACCCAGATAACGAGTGGCTCCTCTTTTTTATTTAGTTTGTAATGTGCTAATGGCTCATAAAGTTCTAGAGCAATTAATGTTTCTTCTGGTAAACAAGAATAATGATATTCAACACCATTACCTTGCTTATTTTTTACATTCTGTTTTTGCCAAGACTCGCGTCTCGCTTTTGAATTTACACCTTGTGGTGATTTAGGTAATCCACCTATACCCGTCAATTCCTTTGCCGTATACCACTCTTTTTTCATTATGTTTATCTAAAATTGTTATCAACTTCAAAAAAGAAATTATTAAGAAAAAAATCAGAAATCTTTTTAGAAAAATAATGTTATTTTATTTTCTAAATAATCAGTTTAAATGCTTTAGGACATTTCTAATAAACTGTTATTTATACCACTAACACAGCAATCAATTTTATAGAAAAAGGATTAAAAATGATTTCAAGGAAATCTGATTGGCATCCTGCCGATATTATTGCCGCACTTAGAAAACGAGGAACAACACTTGCTGCCATCTCTCGCAAAGCTGGGTTAAGCTCTTCAACTCTCGCTAATGCACTGTCACGACCTTGGCCTAAAGGAGAGAAAATCATTGCAGATTATCTTGGTGTAGCTCCTAGTGAAATTTGGCCTAGCCGTTATTTCCATCCCGAAACAGGAGAATTACTTGAACGAAAGATTCGTATCAAAACTAATAATTAACTAATAATTACAGGCATTATAATTAATAAAAAAAACCGCTGATATAGTATCAGCGGTTTTTATTTAAATTTGCATTATTTTTATAGCAAAAAATAAGTATTTCTTTATTTATTAATAAATTCTTCACCAAGAATTATATCTTTTTTCAATACATCTAACATACCATTTAGAGATTGCTTTTCAAAATCACTCAATTTGCCAATAGATAAATATTCCTCTACACCGTTTTTACCTAAAAGAATAGGTTGTGCAAAGAAACGGGCATATTCTCCGTCGCCTTCTGTATAAGTACATTCAATAATATTTTTCTCGCCATTTAAAGCGCGAATTAATGAAAGACCAAAACGTGCGGCTGCTTGCCCCATAGATAATGTTGCAGATCCGCCACCCGCTTTTGCCTCAACAACCTCAGTACCTGCGTTTTGAATACGTTTAGTCAACGCTGCAACTTCATCATCGCTAAATGAAACGCCGTCAACTTGAGAAAGTAGAGGAAGAATAGTCACACCAGAGTGTCCACCAATCACAGGAACGTTGGTTTTTTGTGGATCTTTACCTTTTAGTTCTGCAACAAAGGTATTGGCGCGAATAATGTCGAGTGTAGTGATACCGAAAAGACGTTTCTTATCGTAAACGCCTGCTTTCTTAAGCACTTCTGCTGCGATAGCAACGGTTGTATTCACTGGGTTAGTAATGATACCAATAAGTGCTTTCGGGCAATTTTCTGCAACCTTTTCAATTAGGTTACGCACAATACCAGCGTTAACATTGAAAAGATCTGAACGATCCATGCCTGGTTTACGAGCAACGCCCGCAGAAATCAGAACAACATCAGCGCCTTTTAGCGCAGGGGAAGGATCTTCACCCGCAAAACCTTTTACAGTAACTTGAGTCGGGATATGGCTTAAGTCAGCTGCAACACCCGGTGTGACGGGAGCGATATCATATAAAGAGAGTTCACTACCAGCTGGAAGCTGATTTTTAAGAAGAAGCGCCAGTGCCTGACCAATACCGCCTGCTGCACCGAGAACTGCTACTTTCATTCTGATACTCCTTAGTTTACGAGATAGTGGAACGCCTTCGAGATACTCACTATTACGCAATTCACCTTTAAAAAACAATTATTTAACAGCAATATTGCATAATAAGGCATTTTCAGTGAAAAATAATACTTTGGTTATTCTAAACAAATTGCTTATCTGTTAATGAGATAGCGGACACTCTTTTGATAAATAATTTCAATAAATATGATAAAGTGTTAAGTACACCATCATCCTTATGATAATCATTTAAGCTTATCATTTAATTAACAAATATTTTACTTCACTTAAATTATCACATTCACACGCTGTAAATAAAATTTTTTTGCAATACATTCTAATTTACAATTTTGAGGAGGCCATCACTCACCTTCTTTCGTCTTATGTTGCATAAAAATTCACTTCTCTGCATAATACACAGGTTATTGATAACTCACTAAAGGTGAACTATGCGCGTTCCTTCTAAGCAAGAAGACTTGGTTAAAGCGTTTAAAGCCCTGCTGAAAGAAGAAAAATTCAGTTCACAAGGCGAGATTGTGACAGCATTACAAGAGGCTGGATTTGATAATATTAATCAGTCCAAAATCTCTCGCATGCTAACAAAATTTGGTGCAGTAAGAACCCGTAATGCCAAAATGGAAATGGTGTATTGCCTTCCTACTGAGCTTGGTGTACCAACAGCAAGTAGCCCATTAAAAAATCTGGTACTCGATATCGATCATAACCATTCTGTTGTAGTAATAAGAACGAGTCCGGGTGCGGCACAACTTATTGCACGTTTACTAGATTCATTAGGTAAAGCAGAAGGGATCCTTGGCAGTATTGCGGGTGATGACACTATTTTTTCAACACCAGCACCAGGATTTTCCACAGAAGAATTACGAGACGCTATTCTGAATCTGTTTGATCAGGAATTATAATTCGTCTCTATACCGCTTCAAAAAGTAAGCCACTGAATTTTCAGTGGCTTCTTATTTCTAATACGGATTATCAAGATCTTTAGGCTGTGCTAATTTTGCAAGTAGTTTTTCATGAATACCACCAAAGCCGCCATTACTCATAATCAAAATATGATCGCCCGCTTGTGCTTCTTTCGCAATCATATCCACTAATGTATCAAGATCGGTACTCCAACGAGCTGGCTGTACGCAATGCTCTGCAATATCACTCACTAACCATTGAATATTCGGTGGCTGGAATAAAAAGACTTCGTCAGCACGACCTAATGCTGGAGCGATATCATCCTTACTAATGCCCATTTTCATGGTATTTGAACGAGGCTCTAACACCGCAATAATACGAGCCGTTCCACCGACTTTACTACGTAACGCTTCAAGTGTTGCCAAAATCGCTGTGGGATGATGTGCAAAATCATCATAAACACTGACTTGGTTAACCTCACCACGTAGCTCTAAGCGACGACGCGCATTAATAAACTTATTCAATGCTTCACAAGCATCAGCAGGTAAAACACCAACGTGGTGCGCTGCAACAATCGCCATTAAGCCATTTTGCATGTTGTGTTCACCCGAAAGCCCCCAACACACCTCTCCGACTCGCTCATCTTTGTGAAATACTTCAAAATGACTACTGTCATTACTGAGTTTTTTGGCTTGCCAATCCCCAGTTTCTCCCGTGAACTCTTGTTCACTCCAACATCCCATGCCAATAGTCTGTTTTAAATTCATATCATTGTCAGGCATGATGATTTTCCCTGAGCCAGGGACAATACGAACTAAATGATGGAATTGTTTTTGAATTGCAGCTAAATCATCAAAAATATCGGCGTGATCGAACTCAAGGTTATTTAAAATCAGCGTGCGTGGAGAATAATGAACAAATTTAGAGCGTTTATCAAAGAAAGCACTGTCATACTCATCTGCTTCAATCACAAAGAAGGGGCTTTCGCCTAACTGTGCTGACACTTGGAAATTACCCGGTACGCCACCAATTAAAAAACCGGGTTTATAACCACAATCTTCTAAAACCCAAGCCAACATACCTGCTGTTGTAGTTTTACCATGAGTTCCTGCAACCGCTAATACCCAACGTTCAGGTAGAATATAATCATGTAGCCATTGAGGGCCTGAAGTATAAGGCAGACCTTTTTCAAGTACAGCTTCAACACAAGGATTTCCTCGTGTCATCGCATTACCAATAATCACCATGTCAGGAGCAGGTTCTAATTGTTTAGGGTCATACCCCTCAATCAATTCAATTCCCTGATTTTCTAATAAAGTACTCATGGGTGGATAGACATTAGCATCAGAGCCTGTAACTTTATGTCCCTTCGCTCGAGCTAAAATGGCAAGACTTCCCATAAAGGTGCCACAAATACCAAGAATATGAATGTGCATGAATTTCTGTCCAATAGCATGAAGTTGGTCACTATTCTAACGATCAAAAAGCAGATAAGAAACGGATTAACCTTTGAATCATCCAATTCTTTGGCTAAACTTGCCACCACCAAGGAGTTTTTCCTCCTTTTTTACTTTACCCACTCACATTCAGGACCTGCGTCATGAAAACATTAGGCGAATTTATCGTCGAGAAACAACAAGATTTTCCCCATGCAACTGGTGAACTTACGGCATTACTTTCAGCAATTAAGCTTGGGGCTAAAATTATTCACCGTGATATCAACAAAGCAGGGTTAGTCGATATTCTTGGTACTAACGGTGTTTCTAATGTTCAAGGTGAAGCCCAGATGAAACTGGATCTTTACGCGAATGAGAAGCTCAAGGCTGCATTAAAAGCACGTGGTGAAGTTGCGGGTATCGGATCAGAAGAAGAAGATGATATTGTTATCTTTGAAGGTGATCGTGCTGAAAATGCTAAGTATGTCGTGTTAATGGATCCATTAGATGGTTCTTCGAATATTGATGTAAACGTTTCCGTCGGTACTATTTTCTCTATTTACCACCGTATTACACCTATTGGCCAATCAGTGACCTTAGATGACTTCTTACAACCAGGTCATCGTCAAGTAGCTGCTGGCTATGTCGTTTATGGCTCATCAACCATGTTAGTTTATACAACAGGTTGTGGTGTTCATGCCTTTACTTATGATCCTTCTTTAGGTGTATTCTGTTTATCTCATGAAAGTGTACAATTTCCACCAACAGGAAATATGTACTCAATCAACGAAGGTAATTACATCAAATTCCCATTAGGTGTAAAAAAATACATTAAATATTGCCAAGAACAAGATGCTGCAACAAATCGCCCTTATACCACACGTTATATTGGTTCTTTAGTTGCTGATTTTCATCGCAACTTACTGAAAGGGGGGATTTATATTTACCCAAGTACGGCAAGCCACCCTACTGGTAAATTACGTTTGCTGTATGAATGCAATCCAATGGCGTTCTTAGCTGAACAGGCTGGCGGTAAAGCAAGTAACGGTAAAGAACGTATTCTTGATATCGAACCCAAAGAACTTCACCAACGTATGCCTTTCTTTGTAGGGACTAAATCGATGGTTGAACAAGCTGAAAGCTTTATGGCGCAATATCCTGACGAAGAATAATTCATTGGCTTAGTCGCCATCGCCATATCGCCATATAGATAAACCGGGCTTCTCTTTCGTCCGGTTTTTTCATCTTTAGAAATAGAGTCTCTTTTTATTTACTGCTCATTTTTGCATCATAACGCAACAGGTTTGGCAAAAAACGGGTATTGTTAAAAACTTTTCGCTATACTACAGGCCACGTAAAATTATTTTTTATAGGAAATTTTTTATGAGCCTGAATCATGTTCCTGCTGGTAAAGAACTACCAGAAGATATCTATGTTGTTATTGAAATTCCAGCAAACGCTGATCCTATCAAATACGAAGTGGATAAAGAAAGTGGCGCACTGTTTGTTGACCGTTTTATGTCAACTGCAATGTTCTACCCATGCAACTACGGTTACATTAACAACACGTTATCTTTAGATGGTGATCCAGTAGACGTTCTGGTTCCAACTCCATATCCATTACAACCAGGTTCAGTTATTCGTTGCCGTCCTGTTGGCGTACTGAAAATGACTGACGAATCAGGTGAAGACGCGAAACTGGTTGCAGTTCCACACACAAAACTGAGCAAAGAATACGATCACATTAAAGATGTGAACGATTTGCCTGAACTGTTAAAAGCACAGATCAAACATTTCTTTGAGCACTATAAAGATTTAGAAACTGGCAAATGGGTTAAGGTTGACGGTTGGGAAGGCGTAGAAGCAGCTAAAGCTGAAATTCTGTCTTCTTTCGAACGCGCTAAAAAATAAATCTGTGTAATAAGAATTAGCTTGATAAACAATCTGTTGATTGCTTAACAAAAATAAGCCCACATCAATAAATGTGGGCTTATTTTATGAATATCAATTTTGATTATTTAACCGCATAATAAGCATTATGCCACTCATCAAGGTGATCGCCATGGCGATTATCATCAATGTATAGACTGTCGAAACATTCCCTGTGGAGAAAAAGAGTACCCCCCCAATAATAGGCAATATCAATTGATTAAATAAAATAATTAGTGAGGAAATACTGGCTAATTGTGTTACAGGAATAATTTCTATTCTTAACATCCGTAAGATATTCCCTGAAAAAACCTTACCGATAATGGATAAGGCATAAAAGATAACAAAAATAGTGATATCTTTTTGAAAAATAATTAGTAAAGAAGAACTTATTGTGATGATGAAAATCGATAGAGACATTAATAACTTTCGATTTAAATAGTGGGTTAAATAACCATATAAGTAGGTTCCTATTACACCACAGATCCCCGCAGATATATCAATAAAGCCATAGTATTTAATGGGTAAGCTCATCGATTGATCAATTAATGCAGTACCACTCGACTCAATTAATCCGTCAAACATATTATTGCCGATAGCAATAAAAATAGAAAAAATCAAAATAGGAGACGTGAAAATAATCACCATTCTTTTAGTCACTCGTAATGCCTTTGTTAGGCTATTTAGTTGAGTGGTGGATTGGTTCTCTTTTGGCTCTAGATAAAAGAATAAAAAAAATAGTGCATTAATGGAATAGAATAGACAAGGAATAATAAGTAAATAATGGTAACCATAATCAATAAATAACATACCAATTAATGGACCGATGATCATGCCAAAAAAATCCATTCTAGACATTATATTAATATGATGTTCTTTATGGCGACTCATTAATGCAATAATTTTTTCATATGAAATCAGTGTCTGTGAATTACCAATAGAAATTAAGCTTCCTACTAATCCAAAACTAATTGCAATAACTAAATCAGAGGAAAAACCTGAAGTTAATAAAAATAAACAACCAATAATTTTACTACTATCGGAAATAATAGAAATAGGGCGAACACCTAAGGCATCAATATATTGACCAATAAGTGGTATTAAAAAAATGCGTGGTAACCACCATAAGGCGTATGTCAATCCTGTATACTCAATACTTGTTGTTAATTGATAAACAATAACAGGTGTTAAAAAAACCATTAAACCATCAGCACTTAACACCAGAAAAAGCATATAAAAAAAGACAACACGCATAATAGAAGTTACACCTTTTCTTTAATTAATACTTTAATAGGCTGGTTATTTTCATCATAAACAATAATCGATTTTGGGGTATGATGAGTGGGCTTATGTTTCATTAATTCTTGTTGTTTAGAAACAAGGAATTGATAATAGCTTAAATCTGCTGGTATTTTATTAACACGATAAGATTGATAATTTTTATTAGTGATCTCCCAGTCGATAACATCATGTCCCGGAATATATTCTTTTTCTTTGTCTAAATAAATAATCGGCCGATTAACAGTAATAATATTCGCCATATTAAATAAAGCATGGGCAACACCACAGGGGATCACTAATTCAATATTTGGGGCAGGATTGAAAACAATTTCATCTTCATAAAAAAGCGTGGGTGAATTTTCACGCATATCCACTAACTTAACGGTAATTTCATGAGATATATCTCCTAAAAAAGTTAAATGATCTTCTTGCCCTAAATGTAATCCATAAGAGTCAAAATCATAATCCTCATGACCATGCTCAACCAGATACATAGGAGATTGTCCCGTTAATGGGACAATACCACTCTCTTTGCCAGTATGTAGGGTAGCCATTTCGCGAAATTCCACACCTAAAATAGTCGATGTAGGTAATTGTTGTTTTTGAGTATCTACCATTTTCTCTCGAAACCGTAAATTAATCTCATCACCATTATCTAAGCGGATTTTGCGAGTTTCAGAGTGTAGGAATCGATGTTGACTTAACCACTGTTGTTGTATCTCGGCAATCCGATGATAGACCAGTGCAGAAGCTTCTTCTGTCATTGGTTCATAGCCTTCAATCTCATTAATATCGATATTTTCAGGAAGGTTTATCACATCATTATTAGGTGACCAATTTAGTGTTTCACTTGCGAATTGCTCGATAGTGGGTAAAAAAAGAGAGTAGCTATTTAAGGTAAAAACATTCTCTAGATAAGAAAAAGTATGAGCGACCCCTGGGGGAATAATTAGTGTTCTTGCTGATGATGGTGTTATCTCAAAACTTAATTCTGATTTAAATGTTGGTGAGTTTTTACGACAATCAATAAATTTAGCCAATATCTTTTGTTTCTCATCACCTAAAAAAGTTAATGTATCTTGTTGACCAAGATGAATGCCGTACTGCCCATATTTAAATTCACTTTTACCATGGTAAACAATATTAATAGGATAGGTTGTTGCGAAAGGAATAACATAAGAATGCTGTTTTCCATTATTTATTCGCCAGCGAGCAATCCAGTATAATCCTACAATATTAATATTTTTATTGAGTTCATTAATATCCTTATTCACGACTATCTCCTATGCAGTTAAAAAAGCAGCCTTATGGCTGCTTTTTTATTAAATACTGACAATTTCGATATCATAACCAAGTAGCTTTGCACTTTTTTTCAATTCATCTAAATTAGTTGTATTTAATTTTAAATACTTATCATCTGCAGGTGCATTTTTAATACCGGCAAGATAGGCTAGTTTATCTAATGCATCTGTTGTTACAGTTTTTGTTTGTAATATCAAATCAGTAAAACGATGATTTACTATATTGTATTTTAAATCTTTTGGTGGATTATTATAAAGTTGAGTAATATCATTTAATTTATCCATAAAATTACCTTATTTTACTATATTAATAATAGGATAATTATCTCTTTCCCTCTCAAACAAGACTGTTTTAACATTAAATTTATTTTGTTGTCAATCAGGTCTACTATTAATAATTTTCATATCATTATAGATAAATTTTAAATAAATAATTACCGACTTAAATTTAAAACAATATAAATAAATATATTAGAATATATGACTACCTCTACTATAAATAGTAAAGTAATAATAAAAATTAAAGTTTATGATTAATTTTATAGAAAATAATAGTTTCACTAAAAATAAAAAAGCGCGATATAAATATCGCGCTTTTTTATCATTACTAAGTCATCTATCGTAATAGCTAAAATTTGCTTATTACTCTTCTTCGTGGCGCTTTAACCAGTCACCACTTTTTATTTCACGTAAACCATCCACAGGCTTTTGATAAAGGTAGATCCAAGCACTGCCATAAGGCGTTGATATCAGTTGTCGCTTGTAATCCTGATCATTCTTTTTCAATTCATCAAGCTCTGTCAAGATAGAGGGCGTTATCCGATAAACTTCACACTCTATCTCTCCTTCACCTTCAATAACCGCAGGGTAAAACCCTAAATCATAGAGTTTATATCCCACTAATTTATGCTCACCCAAAAGCTGTGCATAGGTCATCCAGTGATGATTGCCTTGGTTTCGCCGTAAACTACCATAAACAATAATTCGCATATAATTTAAAACTCAAATTGATAAAGCAGATCTATTGCCTGATTCATACCAGACACTGCTTGTAAATACAACCTGGGCATCAAGCGATAACGTAAGGTTAACGTCGCTAGCGAATCAAATATACCCACTCCATACTTCACTTGTAGATCGTTCGTTATCTTACCACTGACCACAACTTGTGAGCTATCCCCCACACCTTGTGTATCAAGCGCTAAATCCGAAACACCAAAGGTTTCACCTATGCGCCCTACAAGCTGACCACTCTGACCAACGCCTAATCCTATCAGCATTGCTGTCATTTGTGATGAATCAGCATCACCACTACTTAGACCTTCGCCTCTTAACAAGTAAGATAATGCTTCTTGTTGTGTTTTAGCCGGCTCAGAGAAAATTTCCACTTTAGGCTGGTCAGCAAGCCCTGTTACTCGAACCCCCGCAATGACATTATCTGCGGTATTATCTGGGTTACGAATAGCCTCGATATTTAAGTAAGGTTGATCAACAGGTCCAGAGAACAAGATTTGTCCCTTACGTACTTGTAAGTCTTGTCCATAGGCTTTGAATTCCCCTCTTGGAATATCAACTTGCCCATTTAAACCTAGCCCTTGTTTATTCTGATTGACTTTAAGTGTTCCCGTCAATCGGGCTCTAAGTCCAAATGCGTCCAGCGTCACATCATCACCAATATTAATCGCTAAATTGCTTTGAATTGGAATCGATGTCTCTTTTGGTGCTATAGGTTGCAGGTTTTTATCTAGCATGACTTCATCAGAAGATGCCGATACCGCTGATTCCGGTAATTCTTGAACCACAATACGAGCCCAAGGGATATCAATACGACCATCTAGTTTCAGTAAATGAGGGTTAGCCTCAAACACTAAATCAGGATTAACATCAATACGCACCATTGGAGGCAATGACACTCGTAGCTTATTACCATTAGCAGCGACCACTGCGCGCCATTCATCTAACTTACGCCAATCTGCATTCCCAGTAAGATTTAAATAACCTTCTGGCGTTTCAATTCTGCCACCTAAATCCGATGTTGCTCCATTGAATCGAACATCAACATTACCTTTCGTAATATCAAATGGGATCCAATGTCCAACCACTTTTAATTGATTAATTCCAAATTGACCAAATAACAGTGGCGATTGAGCACTTCCTCCTAAACGTAATTGAGCGCCAATATTCCCTTGAGCAATTTCACCTTTACCTAAGAACGGTTTGATTAAATCTAATGTCAGATTATCAATATCAACCGTACCTGATAGTTGGCGATTTTTCTCAAGATCGGCAACATGTACATTACCTTTAAAGTCACCATTACCCGCAATACTAATCAGCCATTGCAATGTTGCTTTACCATTATTCATACCCGCATTTAAGGTAATAGCATCAAAATCAATAGGTAAAATTGTTCCTTCAATATTTTGTTTTACCGCAACACCTTGCCCTTTTAGATTGACAGATGCTTTCGGTAATCCGCCTTTTGAGTTCCATGTTGCAGTGGCGTCCCCTGTAAATAGGCCTTGAACAGAAGTTTCAGGTGGTAAGAATGGCTTTATCATTGCTAAGTCAAAACGTGTTAGCGTAATTGCAACAGTTCCACTTTCACCCACGGTTATCGCTTTAGGAACACAAACTTGCGCATTTGGGTTCACCCAGCAATGAGAGCCAATAGTGATCTCTTGCTTTTCTGCCAACAAATTCAGCGCCATGGCTTTATTTAAACGCCATTCACCCACAGGCGTATCAAAAGCTGTATTATTTAGCGTTCCTTTCCACTGTTGTTTCTCTTTATCAAATGATCCAGCTAATGTCAGCCCACCAGAAACAGGCTCGCCATCCATTTTCAACGTGAGTTTATGCTGTTTTTCTGTACCAGCAGCATTCAACGTTAAATTACGAATAACTAAATCGGCTTGTTTTAACTGACGAGCAGTAATAGCTAACTTACCACCAATTTCTTTGTCCGATTGAACATCACCTTTGATAGTGATGGATTCAACACTGACTTGATCTTGCCATTTAATACCATGAGCATTGATATCAGCGATAATCTTAGGTTTGTTCATATCACCGCGGATATTCACTTTCCCTTTAATAACGCCCGCAAACCCAGGAACAAAACCATTTAAACCAGGAGCATTAATATTGGCATCTAATGCCCACTTATCACCTAAATGCCCTTCAATATCGAGGTTATTTTTACCAAGAATGAGTTTTAGTTGAGGGATATTCCATTGCCCAGAATCGTTACCATACGCATTCCCCCTTGCCTTAATTAAATTATTTTTGAAATTACCATCTAAGGTGATTTCAGGAACACGTAATTGCCAACTTCCACCATACAGACTTCCCGTTGTAGCGATACGCCCATCTAATTTAGCGGGTATATCAGGATACTGTTTTGCGGTATTAATTCCCGAAATAGTGAGCAACGCATTCCAGCTAATTGCCTTACTCCAATCAGCGACACCAGTAATATCGGCATGACCTTGCAAAGCGGCTAAACGTAAACGCGTTAGCTCTATTTTCTCTTCATTCCCTTTCGCATCCAGCATTAATTTTGCTGGCGGGATCTCCTGACCTTCAATATCAGAGCGTAATGAAAGATCATAGTTATCGGTCTGACCATTCAAGCGTAATCGAGTGTCATTAAGTTGATACTGTACATCACCAGTTAATGGCCAACGTACTTTTTGACTCTCTAGCGTCAGTTTTAAAGGAAGATGAGGCTTAGCCAATTCGGCTTGAGCATCAAGGGTTGCTGTAACCGTTCCTGTTAAAGAAAGGGCGAGTTTAAGTTCTTCGAGTAACGCACCTTGCAAAGAAAGTGTGGCTTTTTGATCTTTAAAATCTTCAAGCCCCACAACATCACGAATGGTTGCGTTGATATCTAAATTAACAGGCCATTGTTTATCAAGCGTGATCCCCCCATTTAAACTGACCTCACCTTCTGGTGCATCAACACGTAATTTAGTGAGATTAACTTGCTCGCCTTGGGTATTTGCCTCAAAAGATAATTGATTGATGGTAACTGGGGTATCCCCACTTACTTGTAATTGCTTACCTTCAATACCTTCAATATTGATATCTACAGGGATAATAATTTCCGGTAATTCAGCTAATAATGGCTTAGCAAAAATCGTTTTAATTGTGTCTGCTAATGCTTGTTCTTTTTCTTCCGGTGTTTTAGGTTCAGCTTTAGGTTTTGCAGTTGCGACTTCTTTTACATCTTGGGCAACCGCTTCAACACTACCTTCTTCTGGCGTTTTGGGTAACGCCACCAGCAAATCATTAATGACGGTTGGATTTAATGTAACTTGGCGACCTTCCCACTGCGCACCGGTTTTAAACTCATCCAACGAGATTGCCATATCGTCAATCTTCACATGCGTATTTTCTAATGAGAGCGAGTTTAAATAGATAGGTAACGGAGCATTGAGCTCAGTTAAAGGTTCTGATGGTGGGGTTTCTTCAGAGGGTGGGAAAGCACTAGTATCAACATTAACAACCACATCGCGTGTCGCCAATGTATCAATGCAAACTTGTTTATCCGTCAGGCACGCTAAACGTAATCCTAATGATAACTCACCTACATTCACATCAACTCCGGGCATTTGATATTCAACACCCGTTAAATGCAGATCTTTCCAGCCACCATTAACATCTTTGATAACTAAACCTGGAACCCAGCGAGTTGCACTATTAATGGCAAAATGCAAACCCGATTGTGTTCCTAAGATCCAAGCTACAGCACCCAATGTAAGCAAAATAATGATAAGGAGTGTTAACGCAATCCATTTCAACCACTTTTTTATCATAACTCTGCTCCTAACCCGATATAAAACTGGAGTCTACGTTTATCCACGTCACTCACAGGTAATGCTAAATCAAATTTAATTGGCCCCACTGGGGATGCCCAACGAACACCTGCACCCGCACCTGTTTTAAAATCACTACGAGTAAAATCATTAACGGCTTCGCCACTATCAATAAAGACAGCACTCCACCAATTACCCGTGACGTTATATTGATATTCAACCGATCCAACGAGCATCCTTGATGCCCCTGTTAAATTACCTTTACTATCTTCTGGTGAAATACTTTGGTATTTAAAGCCTCGAACACTTCTATCACCACCAGCAAAGAAACGTAACTCAGGTGGTACTTGCTCAAACGCATTGGTTTCAATCCAACCAAAATTACCTCTTACCACAAAACGATGTCCTTCCCATGGTGTACGGATCCAAACCTGTTGAGCTTGGAATGCAGCAAACTCAACATCAGAACCCCATATTTTATTGGAGTAGTCTAATGAGTAACGTTGGCTGTCTCCCCAATAAGGCATCATTCCACCGCGTTGACGTACACGGCTGGCTGTAACACCAGGATAAAGCAACATGGTGGTATTTGTGACTTCACCTTGGGTAAAGTGGCTGAGACTCCAACGTGTATTCACACTGTATTGCCAGCCTGTCGACATATCCCAGTTACGAGACACATTTAGTGTTGTGGTATCAGAACGAGTATCATTTAAATCGGTACGTTTAAAACCACCTTGAACACCATAGTACTGCTCTAATGGATTGACCTTCAGTGGAATTTTATAGTTGGCACCAATAGATTGTTCAGGCTGAGAAACACTGATATTAGAGGTTAAACTATGGCCTCGTGAGTTCATCCAAGGCTTATCCCACTGCATATTAAGGCGAGGGCCAACATCTGTAGCATAACCACCACCAAGCTCAACATAGTTACGAGAGCGAGGTGTTACAACTGCACTCATCGGTAACAAATAAGAGCCTTCTGCACGCGCTTTAGCAATATCGGGCGTCACAACTGCAGAGTTAAACCACCCCGTTGCGGCTAAACGGCGATTAAATTCAGCCAGATCTTCTGATGCATAATATTGTCCCTCTTTAAAAGGAACGATATTTTGTAGGTAGTCTTCACGAATTTGAGATCCTGTATAATTCACTTTTCCAAAACGATAGCGTTCCCCACTATCGAAAACAAAATCCCAATATGAGGCATGATTATCTAAAGAAACGCCTAACTGGCTTTTATCCATTTCAGCATCAAAATAACCTCGACGAATAGCAAGTCCTGTTAATGAACCTTTGAGCTTTTCATAAGCTGCATGATTTAACACACTATCAAGAGGAGGCGTATTTTCTTTAATAACTTTTGCATATTGCTCATCGGTTTTAGCGCCACCTTCGAGAACAATATCGACCCCTTTTAATAAAATAGGAATACCCGGTTCAACTTTAGCGGTTAATACTGATCGTGCAGGCGGTGTATTTTCTTGATAGGAGAATGTTATTGTTGGCTGATAATAGCCTAAAGGGCGAAGTCCTTCTTTAATTGCCTTTTCAACACGCGCGCGAAAACGCCCGTCAGGTGCAACTTCTTCTGTTGTAATGTTCGATAATTGGACTCGTGCATTTTTTTCGAGCTGCCCTTCTAAACCTTCTACTTTTAAACGCAAATTTGCCCCATAGGCAACAGGCGCGATAAAAGACAAACAGAGAACGTAGATAACGGAGTATCTCGGCACGTTTTCTCCTCAATATTATTTAATCCATGTGATGAATTGACGACAAACTATCTTAAGCTTTATTGTAGATTTAGTTTATAACAATATTAAATCTTTACCATAGTAAAGCGTTTACAAATATACAAATTGGAGTCTACCTTGCAACATAAACCTTACCAACCAGAGAATGCCTTAAGGGGTACTTCGACACCATTAGAAATATCTGCTAATCATGCAGTAAATGGGCATTCTATTAATGATATTCCAGCTAATATGGATATTGCTTATTTTGCGATGGGCTGTTTTTGGGGGGTTGAACGTCTATTTTGGCAACAACAGGGCGTTTACTCAACAAGTGCGGGTTATAGCGGTGGTGTAACAGAAAATCCTACCTACCAACAAGTTTGCCAAGGTTTAACGGGTCATAGTGAAGTGGTGAGAGTTGTTTTTGACCCCGCAATAATTAGCTACCAACAACTTCTGGCTCTTTTTTGGGAAAATCATAATCCATCACAAGGTATGCGCCAAGGTAATGATATTGGTAGCCAATATCGCTCGGCAATTTACACAGTTAATGCAGAGCAATATGCGCAAGCTATTGAGTCCAAAAAACGTTATCAACAAGCGATGAATGCCCAAGGCGCAACAACGGAAATTACGACAGAAATACAACCGGCGGGTCCTTTTTATTTTGCTGAAGATTACCACCAGCAATATTTATACAAAAAACCACAAGGTTACTGTGGATTAGGCGGGATAGGTATCTGTTTTCCACCCGAAAAGTAACACTAGCAGAAAATAGCAGGGCGATGATATAATTTCGCCCTCTTATCTGTCTTTGTGAATAATTTCATCACAATATATTGATTTATCTTCTATTTTTAACACTCTAGTATTACCCTTTGGATTAAATACTCGGGGTGATGTGAGCCTTATATGCTTAATAGTTTACTCATTGTGCTTTTGCTTTGTGCTATCAGCGCCTTTTTTTCGCTGTCTGAAATCTCTCTTGCTGCTTCTCGTCGAATTAAACTCAAACAACTTGTTGATGAAGGCAATATTAACGCTGCCCGCGTCTTAAAAATGCAAGAAATGCCAGGCATGTTTTTTACTGTCGTTCAAATAGGATTAAATGCTGTTGCCATTTTAGCGGGTATCGTTGGTGAGTCTGCATTCTCCCCTTCACTAAAAAGTTTCTACCTACAATTTTTTGAAGAGCCTCTCGCCCAACAGCTTGGATCTATCTGTTCTTTTATTATTGTCACATCAATGTTTATTTTGCTGGCTGACTTAACCCCAAAACGTATTGGTATGATTAAGCCTGAAGCTATCGCATTAAGAATTGTGAATCCAATGCGTTTCTGCCTTGCTTTCTTCCGCCCTTTGGTGTGGTTATTTAATGGTATGGCAGATCTCATCTTCAAGTTATTTAAAATCCCAATGGTCAGAAATGAAGACATCACTTCTGATGATATTTTTGCCATTGTAGAAGCCGGTGCTGTTGCTGGGGTTTTACGTAAACAAGAGCATGAGTTGATTGAAAATGTCTTTGAATTAGAATCTCGTACTGTACCATCCGCAATGACACCACGAGAAGATGTAGTCTATTTTGATCGTGAAGAGACTGAAAATGATATCAAAGAAAAAATTGCTACTCAGCCCCACTCTAAATTTTTAGTTTGTGAAGGGGATATTGACCATATTATTGGTTATGTAGATTCTAAAGAGCTTCTTAATCGCGTTATTAACGGACAAAGCCTAAATCTCAATGAAGGTGTTCATATTCGTAAAGCGCTGATTATTCCTGACACATTAACGCTTTCAGATATGTTGGAAAGCTTTAAAACATCCGGTGAAGACTTTGCCATTATCCTTAATGAATACGCCATGGTAATGGGCGTTATTACACTAAATGACGTGATGACAACCTTAATGGGTGATTTGATTGGACCCGGACAAGAAGAACAAATTGTGAGCCGTGATGAGCATTCATGGTTAGTTGAAGGCGGTACGCCAATTGATGATGTGATGCGTGTACTTGATATCGACGATTTCCCTGATTCAAGTAACTACGAAACAATCGCTGGTTTTATGATGTATCGTTTACGTAAAATTCCTAAACGTACTGATTATGTGAAGTTTTCAGGATATAAGTTTGAGGTTGTCGATATTGATAATTACAAAATAGATCAATTGCTTGTAACAAAAATTGATGATATCCCTCCTGTTAAACCTGTTTTACAAGAACATGTTCCTGTTACACAGACGACTACAACAGAAGTAGATACTCAAAAAAATGAGAATGATAAAGTAGCTAATTGATTAGTAACTCTTTGTAATTAATAACTGAGTCTTATCTAAATTATTAGAACAAAAGACTCAGTTATCTATCAGATAAAAGTTAGCCCATTTCTGCTTTCAGTAAAACGACCTGCTGGTTCACTTCACTCATGACATTAAAATGTAGCTTATCTCTTATTTTTGGTAATAAAATTTTACCGTAATCGAATTCAAATGCACCCATTCCTTTGATATAAAACCGTCCACGAAATAACGTCTTAACGTAGAGAGCAATTTTTTCAGGGTTATAGCGATTGAAGATTTTCATCTTTCAGTTGTCTCCCATGCTCGTTGTTGAGTTTAATAAGTCATAAAGACTTATCTTTATATATCAAATTTAAAGACCTAATTATAAGTACTAGGTTCCACTTATTTAGTTTTCTTATCTATTTTTACATTTATTGACAGTAAAGAATATAAATAAAGATAGCATGCGCATTATTTTACCCACTCAATGTTAAATAAATGTATCAGTGATGAGGTATTATTCTTCACTAGCTTCTATGCTTAGATAGAATCTAACGTCGATTTCAATAATAGGACAATGGCTATGCACAAAATAACCTTAGCTGCTCTTTTACTTAGTACATCCACATGGGCATTCGCACATAACATCACCGAAAATACAATCCTTCCCGCTGTTACAATCAATGATAAAGGTGAGCTACTTTATGACACAACCAAAGATAAGTTTAGCTACCAAAATTGGAATAGTGGTCTGCTCAGTGGAAAAGTGCGTACTGTTCAACATATAGCAGGACGTAGCAAAGCGAAAGAGATGAATGCGCCGTTTATTGAAGCGGTAAAACTAGCTAAATTCCCACATGCCAGTTATCAAACTACAACGATTATTAATACTGACGATGCTGTATTTGGCACAGGCCCATTCGTTCGTGGCAGCGTTGAAGACAGTAAAAAAGAATTTCCTTGGTCACAATTTATTGTTGATGCCGATGGCGCAGCATTAAAAGGCTGGGGATTAGAAAAAGAGAGTTCAGCGATTATTGTTTTAGATAAACAAGGCAAAGTCCGTTTCGTCAAAGAAGGCGTATTAAGCGGCGCGGAAATTACGTCTGCTATCAACCTCATCAACGACTTAATTAAAGAATAATTTCTGAATCAGAGCCCTTCTAAAACAAAGGGCTCCAATTTCATAAAGCGGTACTAAAAGATAGAGACTCGAAATCCCGGATTTATTAGCGACTCTTTTGGCGAGTAATCTAACGTTACCCCTTTCCAATCCGTAACATGGGCGCCAGCTGCAATCGCAATAGCATGGCCTGCTGCAGTATCCCATGTATGCGTAGGTCCAAAGCGAGGATAAAGCTGTGCTTTACCTTCAGCGACTAAACAAAACTTCAAAGATGAACCAACGGCGACCGTTTGATGTTCACCTAGCTGTGATAAATATTCTTTTAATTCATCATCTTGATGAGAACGACTAATCACGATCACGGGTGGCTCAGCACGACTTGCATGAATGGGTAATCGCTGACCACACTCCTCTTTCCACGCTTTTTTATTGGCAGCCGCATATAACACATTTTGCACTGGTGCATAGACGACCCCTAAAACCGGAATACCCTTTTCGATTAAAGCGATATTTACCGTAAATTCACCATTTTTACTGATAAATTCTTTAGTGCCATCTAATGGATCAATTAGCCAATAGCGATCCCAATGACGGCGAACTTCCCATTCAGGTGGATCTTCTTCAGATAATTGAGGTATATCAGGAGCAATAGAAGCAAGTCCTTGTTTGATAATTTGGTGAGCGGCTAAATCTGCTTCTGTAACAGGTGAATTATCACTTTTTTCCTGTACTTGGATAGGCTCTGATTGCTGGTAAATTTGCATTATCGCCATACCTGCTTGGCGGGCTAATTTGCTGACTTGTTCTAACATAATGCACCTCGCTTATTTCTATAAGTAGATAACATCTCTTATAAAAATCAATTATCCTACTGTCTATTCATTTTAGTCCAGAGACAAAAATAGCCGGCAAAACCGGCTATTTTTTTACTCTGATTTACAGCAGAATAAGAAATTATAAAATTTCTAATAATTCTACTTCAAATACTAATGTTGCGAATGGAGGAATAGCCGCCCCAGCTCCACGTTCGCCATAAGCTAATTGGTAAGGAATATATAATTCCCATTTTGAACCAACTGGCATTAATGTTAATGCTTCAATCCAGCCAGCGATAACACCATTTACTGGGAATTCAGCTGGTTGCCCACGTTGAACTGAGCTATCAAACACAGTACCATCAATTAAACGACCCGTGTAATGAACACGAACATGATCAGTACGCGCAGGGATTGCACCTTCACCGGCTGTCAGCACTTTGTACTGTAAGCCCGATTCTGTAACTTGAACACCTTCATTTTTCACATTTTCTTCTAAGAAGACTTTACCAGCATCAGCCAGCTCTGCTTGGCGTTCTTGACGCACAGCTTCCGCACGCTCGTGCATAGTACGTAAGGCATTGTGTAATGTTTCAACAGGTACAGAAGGTGCATTACCTTCTAATGCATCGGTCAAGCCAGCTAACAGTGCTGCGGGCTCTAATCCTTGAAGACCTGATTCAGTCAGTTGTTGACCGACTTGCAGACCAATACCGTAACTTGCCTGTGATTCGATAGAATCAAATGATGGTTTTGACATGAAAAATACCTGTTTTTTATGAAAGTTAGATCCAAGAATAACAGTGGTAAGGTACAGCGTAAACCTTCAGCCTTAAGTAATGGGGATTATTCGTTAAAAACCTAAATAATTGACTCTATTTATCCTGTCTTTAGTACTTTTTTAGTGTGATTTGTCATACTTATTTTCACAACATCGCAACACAGGCATATACTTATACGTAGGCATAAAACTGCCTAGCTCTGTTAATCCAGAGCTAAATATCAATATACAGAGATGTTCAGAGAGGTATTAAGTGAAAATAACTGCAAATCCCTATTTCCGCGAACAAGGCTATATTGATGGTCTGTGGTGTAATGCTAAAAACAACGAAACTGTTGATGTTATCGATCCTGCCACGGGTACTTTACTGGGTACCGTACCCAATATGGCAACACAAGAAGCAATAATGGCTGTTGATGCTGCACAAAAAGCCTTACCAAAATGGCGTGCACTGACAGCACATCAGCGCGGAGCATTGTTGCAAAATTGGTTTAAATTAATTATTGAAAACAAAAGAAAACTTGCTGAATTAATGACATTCGAGCAAGGCAAACCCGTTGCTGAAGCTGAAGGTGAAATTACTTATGCGGCTTCTTTTATTGAGTGGTTTGCTGAACAAGGTAAAAGAACCAACGGTGAAATCATTCCTTCACCTTCTGCGGATAAACGTTTGATGGTGATCAAACAAGGTATCGGCGTTTGTGCCGCCATCACGCCTTGGAATTTTCCGGCGGCGATGATCACCCGTAAAGCCGCGCCTGCATTAGCTGCGGGTTGTACAATGGTGATTAAACCTGCCAATGAAACACCTTATACTGCACTAGCTTTAGCTGAATTAGCGGCTCAAGCGGGTATCCCCGCCGGTGTTATTAATATTGTCACAGGTGATGCGATTAAAATTGGCGAAGTCTTTACCTCTGATAACCGTGTTCGCAAATTAAGTTTTACAGGCTCTACGGGGGTTGGACGTTTATTAATGCGCCAGTGCTCGGATAGCGTAAAAAAAGTCTCTTTAGAGTTAGGTGGTAATGCACCCTTTATCGTGTTTAACGATGCTGATATTGATAAAGCGGTTGAAGGTGCTATGGGGGCAAAATTCCGTAATGCAGGACAAACTTGTGTTTGCGCTAACCGTTTTTATATTCATAAAGATGTTTATCAACAATTTAGCGAGCGCTTTGTTGATGCGGTTAAAAAACTTAAAGTGGGAAATGGTTTTGAAGAAGGTGTCTCTATTGGACCTCTGATTAACCGCAAAGCCGTTGAGAAATCACAATCATTACTTGCTGACACACTAAAACGCGGTGCAACACTGCTTTGTGGTGGAGAAAGTGATAACGCAGGTGAAAACTTTTTCCAGCCTACTGTTGTTGGTAATGTACCTACTGATAGCCATATTCTTGAAGAAGAAATATTTGGCCCTGTCGCACCTTTAGTGATTTTTGAACATGAAGATGAAGTGGTACATTTAGCCAATAACACCATTTATGGCTTAGCTGCTTATTTTTATAGTGAAAATCCACAGCGTATTTGGCGCGTTGCTGAAAATTTAGAATATGGCATGGTGGGGATTAACACGGGGTTAATTTCTAATGAAGTTGCACCATTTGGTGGTATCAAACAATCAGGTTTAGGTCGTGAAGGCTCTGAGCACGGGATTGAAGACTATATGGAAATGAAGTACCTCTGCCAAGGGTTATAATCTTTAACGCTATTTATAAAAGTAAGTCAGCATGGATGCTACTGCTTTTTCCTTTTTTATCATTATTTTTAAAGAAAAATACCCTCGATAATAACCAAGGGTATAAGATGTCAGCCCAATATTCTTATCAATAAGTTATCAGTGATAAAGCATTTCGTGAACAATATCATCTGCTTTCATTGAATAAGGGTAATATGTTGGCCAGTTACTTAGCTCTTTAAGTAATTCATCTTGCGATGTATTGCCCATATATAAATGGAAGTGCCCCGCTTTCTCTGGTGCAATAATGTGGTCGCTAAATTGAATAAATTTGGGCGCTTGGCTTTTGGCATCATCACAGCGAAAAAGATAACGTACTCCTTTTTTACCAGACTCATAATGTAGAATACGATAACCATCATAGTGATATTCACAGCTATCTACGTTCTCACCACGATGGAACTCAATAATATTGTTTTCAATACCAATCATATCCACATCCGTTTTATAGCCTTGTGTATAGTAAGCGCGGTACTCCTCAACCGTTTTATCCTTTTTGGTTTCTGCTTTTTTCTGTAAAACCTCATCTAATTCGCCACTGAGAAGATAAGGCTCTACAGATTGCCATACACCTTCCCAATCACTGAGTTGGCGATCAAGCACATCCTTATCCTCAAAAATACCATTAGCAGCATCTCGTTGTGATTGTGTTTGTACTTTTTCATGATGATGCCCATGAGCCAAAACAGACATCGCACTACTCAATAGTCCCATAATCAAAACACAAGAAAGTATCGGTCTTTGCATGATGTTACCCCTGAACTGCTTTAAAACGTGGATTTGACTTACAAATCACATAAAGACGACCACGGCGACGCACAACCTTACAATCTGGATGACGTTGTTTAGCACTTTTTAATGAGCTTAATACCTGCATTATCTCTTCCTTACTTAATAAATTGACCAAAACGTTTATTAAAACGTGCCACATTACCTTCTTGAGAATGTGTCTTTTGTTTACCGGTATAAAATGGGTGTGATTGAGAGGAAACATCTAATGTCACATAAGGGTATATTTGCCCTTCATACTCTATTGTTTTTTCCGTTTGGATGGTTGAACCCACTTTAAAATAAGCATCTGCACTAGTGTCATGAAAAATCACTGTTCGATATTGAGGGTGAATACCTAGTTTCATAATAAACCCCATTTGTTTGTTATGTTATATTGTAACAAATTAGAATTGTGCTAATGTAGCGCTTTTTTATTTTATTGACCAGTTTTTTTTGATTTGTTTTTCTATTTCAAGAAAGAAAGTATGCTTTTGAGAGGGATTTTTTAAGTGATATAAATGGATTTTTTGGCTTTTTTTATCCAGTTTTCCTATTTTCCGCTAAAGTTATACTAAGATGGAAAAACAAATAGGATTTATTATGACTCATTGGCGCGATAAGCTTTTCAGTAAGTCACTTCTGTCTATTGATCGTCATATAGACTTTCCTAATGTTTTTCCTACTTCTACCCCTTCGCTTTTTTCACTATTAACTCCTTATGAAATAGGCGATGTGCCTTTACCTGATGAATTAAATCTATTGTCAGAAAGTCACTTAAAAGAAAAATCAAATAATGAATCTATTCCTTTCAGTTGGTCAGCAGGTGCTCGCGAAGGCATTATTCTGCATCAACGGATAGGTCGCGCGATCGAACAGCAACCTTCACAACAATCATGTGAGGAATTTGTCCTCTCACTCTATAACGCAATCAAACATGTTGTGCTTTTACCCGATAAAGATCATATCACTTCTTTTTATGCAATAGCCTGTCAGGATAAACTCGCCCCGATAACTTATCTATCCCAATTGATCGACCAAATAGAACAAGATGAAGTACTGGTTAAAAATGAGATCTATTTTCAGTTGATCTTATGGATCTTAAAACTGAGCCCTGATAAAAATCCCGTTAAAATCGCTTTAGGATTGTTAAGATCATTTCATGATAATACTTCTCAACATTTGCTTTTATTGTTTGCTCTTCATCCTGAATTTACACTTTATGCTATCCGCTCACTAAAACAGCGTCTTTCTTGCGAAGAGTTTGAGCCTTTTTTATATTCCCTTGGTCAGCGAACCAAAGGCTGGGGACGTATTCAATTTATTGAATATCTGCCAACAGCACTTTCGGTAAATAACCGTTATTGGTTACTCACTGAAGGCTATAAAAATAATGTAATGACAGAATATGTCGCCTATGACTGTGTAACGAAAGGCAAACTATTAGAGATGCTTCATACGCATCCTTTGGATAACACACTGCTACTAGGTTGTAGTGATTTATTGCGTGCATTAATTAATGGTGGCCCAGCAAAAGATATTTATGATTACATTGAGGGTGTCCACGTTTGCAAAGCGTTTATTTCACAAGTCGATGCACTGCCACCGAAAGAGCTAAAATTGCTTCATTGTGTTTGTGAAATCGCTGATTTTGTACAGAATAGTGGTGAAGATTGGTTATTACTCGAAACATTAGGATGGGATGACCACGTCCAACAGCAAATTATGTCTGTTTCACAAAATATTATTCAAAAACCAGAGTGGTCAACACTCATTATTGAAGCATTACAACATCCCTCCCGCTCAAAAAATTACCAAGCAAGTTTGGTAGCAAAATCTCTTCGTCTTGATATTTGGGAATTGCTTTTTTCACCGCAAAAAGATAATCCCAATGCTGATTGGTGGCATCAGTTAATGCAAACAGATGCTTCTCATAAAATAGAAAGAGTAGTCAAACTTGCAGAACAACAAATTGCATTAACAGCATTAGATAGCACAGATGATCCATTAATAACTATCTACTCTGAATATCAGTCTCATCATGCCGTTGAATATATTATGCAAGATCTTGGTGGTTTTCCCGGTATCGGCTGGTCACTCATCAAACGGCAGTTACATAGCCCAATATTGCGTGATAGAAATATGGCACTGAATGTTCTTTCAACATGGTCTGACACATTATTACCTCATGATCTTTATGGTGAATTAACACAAGCCTTAACCATAGAAACCGATAAAAATGCTTATCAACGTATGAAGCTATTTTTAGTTAACCATCAAGGAAATGAAGAATATTAATGGTTAGAGCGAATAGATAATTCTGAAAAGAATTCAGGGAGCAGGTTAGGATCATGGTTCGTGCTAGTATGGCTACAAGGAATAAAAAAGATGTTACAGAAATTCATAATACTGATTCACAGATCAATAATGAGGTGAATATGGGCAAATTCCCTGGCTTACATCGTCGAGCAATACTCGTTATTGCTATTGCTTTATTGGTCGTGTTTTTTTGGCCAACAAGTGAGAATAATGGTGAGCCGCCTCAACCGTCATCATCGACGCATGATCTTCCTGTACCAATAGCGCCTACCAATGATCCGGTGTATCAAGCACCGATCCCTCAAGCACAAGATAGCTTAAATGCCGATCCAGAGGTTTCTCCATCAATAGATAACCCAACGGAAAATGATCCCGAGGGAACGGTTGCTCAAACGACGCCACCACAAGACACTCAATCAACACCAGCGCAAAAAACATGGCAAACCTACACTATCAAAGAAGGACAAACCTTAGCGCAACTTTTTAGAGACAATCAACTTCCTGTCAATGATGCATTTTCTATGGCGAAATCAGAAGACCAACAAAAATCATTAAGCCAATTGCGCTCAGGGCAAACTATTCGTTTACAGCGCAATCCGCAAGGTGATGTTAGCATGCTAGAAGTGACAAATAGCGCCGGTACTGTTATCACTTACACTCGTTTAAGTGATGGAAGTTATTACCGTACACCATAGTAGAAGAGCATTTATTCTCCCCAAAAAAAACGCCAGCTAAGCTGGCGTTTTTCTTTATCAACATTAACTGTTTAATCAGAGATTATTCAGCAACGATGATAACATTCAGTTCAGCGAATACGTCACTGTGAACTTGGAAGTGAACTTCGTGGTCACCAGTAGTACGCAGAACGCCATTTGGCAGGCGAACTTCGCTCTTACACATTTCAACGCCAGCTGCAGTTACTGCATCAGCGATGTCACGAGTACCGATTGAACCAAACAGTTTACCTTCGTCACCCGCTTTAGAGCTGATAGTGACAGAACCCAGTGCATTGATCTTCGCTGCACGAGCTTCAGCTGCTGCTAAAGTTTCAGCTAATTTAGCTTCTAACTCAGCACGACGCGCTTCGAAAAACTCGATGTTTTTCTTAGTCGCAGAAACAGCTTTACCCTGTGGGATTAAATAGTTACGAGCATAGCCCGATTTTACGTTAACCTGATCACCCAGGCTACCTAGATTCGCTACTTTATCAAGCAGAATAATTTGCATTACCTTATCCTCTACAAGTCATTAATGGACTATATACCTATTACTGATGACGATCAGTATAAGGTAATAAAGACAGGTAGCGTGCGCGCTTGATAGCACGAGCCAGCTGACGCTGGTATTTTGCACGAGTACCGGTGATACGACTTGGTACAATTTTACCACTTTCAGTGATATAGTTTTTCAGCGTAGCGATATCTTTATAATCGATCTCTTGTACGCCTTCTGCTGTGAAACGGCAGAACTTACGACGACGGAAATAACGTGCCATATGGCTAGTCTCCAGAATCTATCAATTCAATCTGCTCGGCATGAAGCACCAATTTAAATAATCCATTTCGCGCCTGATGGCTACTAATGAATCCTGAAACGGTGATTTGGCTGCCGACCGTTATACTGTGAGTAACTGCTTGTAACGCTTTCCCGCTAGCAATAATGGGCATTCGGCACCATGATTGTCTTTTTAATCCCGCCTCTTCTTGTATTGAACGATGTTCAATAACAAATTGACAGTGCGGGATCCCAGCGGGGCTAACTTTTCGTATTAATGCTTTGCACACTGTGCCAGTTAGCACCAAATGATTATTAGCCGTCACAGCACTAATTACTCTTCAGAATCCTCTGCTACATCATCAACTTCTTCTTCACCATCTAGGTCATCAGCGATATCACGACGGCGTTCGTCTTTTGCTTTAACCATTGGAGAAGCTTCAGTTACTGCGTGTTTAGTACGCATAATCATGTTGCGGAGAACGGCATCGTTGAAACGGAAAGTAGTTTCCAGTTCATCAATCACTTCCTGCGGAGCTTCAACGTTCATCAGAACGTAGTGTGCTTTGTGCAGTTTGTTGATTGGATAAGCTAATTGACGACGACCCCAGTCTTCTAGACGGTGGATCTGACCATTTGCATTAGTGATAGCGGTTTTATAACGCTCGATCATGCCCGGAACTTGTTCGCTCTGGTCAGGATGAACCATAAAAACGATTTCGTAATGACGCATTTGATATTGCTCCTTACGGATTTATCAGCCTCCTGTCAGGGTCAGTCACCACCCATGGAGGCAAGGAACTTGTTTAGTTGTGACTGAAAAAATTGACGCGTAACTATACCCCCGCGGTCAATAAAACTCAAGGGAGTATAGAGAATAAAATAAACTAAACGATTATTTCACAATAATACGCTGGCGCATCGCTTCAAATAAACAAACACCAGTTGCGACAGAAACGTTGAGCGAAGACACCGTACCCGCCATTGGAATACTGATCAGTTCATCACAATGCTCACGTGTTAAACGACGCATACCTTCACCTTCAGCACCCATCACTAATGCCATTGGGCCAGTAAGTTTGCTTTGATATAAAGTATGATCTGCTTCGCCTGCTGTGCCGACAATCCAAACATTCTCTTCTTGCAGGAAACGTAATGTACGAGCAAGGTTAGTCACTTTAATTAAAGGAACGCTTTCTGCTGCACCACAAGCCACTTTTTTCGCTGTTGCATTTAATTGTGCAGAACGATCTTTAGGTACGATAACAGCGTGTACACCCGCAGCATCTGCGCTACGCAAACAAGCCCCTAAATTATGGGGATCAGTAACACCGTCTAGCACTAATAAGAAAGGTGTACCGACTTTAGCTAATAAGTCAGGTAAATCTTGTTCTTGATACTGACGACCTGGTTTCACTTTTGCAATAATACCTTGGTGAACAGCACCCTCTGTTTGGCTATCTAACCACTGACGATTAGCCACTTGAACTAAAATCCCCTGGGCTTCTAATTCATGAATAACGGGAGTTAAACGGCGGTCTTCACGCCCTTTTAATACATAAACTTCTTTAAAACGTGCAGGATCACGCTCAAGCAATGCTTTTACTGCGTGAATACCATAAATAATTTCTTCGCTCATAGCGGTACTTACTCATTAAAAAATAAAAGGCACAAAACAGATAAAAGGCGGAGTCTCCGCCTTTTAAAAAAGAACTAGAAGAACAAATCTTATGCTTTATCGCGTTTGGCAGCGCGCTTAGCTTTAAGCTTTGCTTCTATCTTTTTGGTTTGTGATGATGCTTTCTTGCGTTTACTGCTTGCTTTATCTTTAGCAACTTGGTCTTTTACAGCGCTGTCTTTGTTTGCATTACTTTTAGCTGATTTTCCTTTTTTAAAGGCGCTATCTGGCTCAAAGTTTTTATCTTTACTTGCATCACGACGTCGAGACTTACTAGAACTTGCGTTTCTCTTGTCTTTTTCACCCTTTAACCCGCGAACGCGTGCTGTTTTACCCGGGTTACGCGCGGTACGTGTTGTTGAAATTAAGGAGAAATCGATAGTACGTTCATCCATACTGACTGCTTCAACTTTAACTTCAACTTCATCACCAAGGCGATAGACTTGTCCTGAGGACTCACCAATTAAACGCTGCCCCACATTATCATATTGATAGTAATCATTATTTAATGTAGAAACATGTACCAAACCATCAATAAACAGATCATTTAAACGAACAAAGAAACCAAAGCCCGTTACGCTGGTGATTATACCGGTAAATTGTTGACCAATTTGATCCAGCATAAAGTCACATTTCAGCCAATCAGCCACATCTCTTGTTGCTTCATCAGCACGGCGTTCAGTTAAAGAACAGTGCTCGCCTAATTGCAACATGGTGTCCATATCACTATGGTAGCCACCTGTTGGGGTCCAACGCTGTGAGCCATGGCCTTCTTGTTTGGCAATTTGATATTTAATTGCACGGTGCAAAGCTAGGTCAGGATAACGACGAATTGGTGAGGTAAAGTGCGCATAAGATTTTAATGCTAAACCAAAGTGCCCACGGTTTTCAGGATCGTAAATCGCCTGCTTCATTGAGCGCAAAATCATGGTTTGTAGCATTTCACGATCAGGTCTGTCTTCAACCTCTTTCATGACTCGCGCATAATCTGCTGGCTCTGGCGTTAAGCCCCCTGGCAACGTTAAACCTAATTCATTAAAGACTGAACGTAAATTCAGTACGCTTTCTTCTTTCGGTTTATCATGAATACGATAAAGTGCAGGTTCTTCATTCTTCTCAACAAAACGAGCTGCAGCAATATTCGCTAAGATCATGCACTCTTCAATTAATTTGTGTGCATCGTTACGAACAACAGGCTCGATACGTTCAATACGACGCTCTGCATTGAAGATAAATTTCGCTTCTTCAGATTCAAACCCTATCGCACCACGTTGCTCACGCGCTTTATCAAGCGCTTGGTATAACTCATATAGATGTTCAATATCTTTAACGATAGGCTTATAGTGCGCACGTAGTTCTTCATCACCTTGAATAATTTTCCACACTTTGGTGTAGGTCATTCGAGCATGAGAACTCATCACTGCTTCATAAAATCTATAAGAAGAAAGGCGCCCTTGCTCAGAAACCGTCATCTCGCAGACCATACACAAACGGTCAACTTGTGGGTTTAATGAACATAATCCATTAGACAGAACTTCTGGCAACATCGGTACGACTTGAGAAGGGAAATAAACAGAGTTTCCTCGACTACGCGCTTCTGCATCTAATGCCGTCTGTGGACGCACATAGTAGCTAACATCAGCAATTGCAACCCATAAACGCCAGCCGCCACCCTTTTTACGTTGACAATAAACAGCGTCATCGAAATCTCGTGCATCTTCACCATCAATTGTGATTAAAGGCAAACCACGTAAATCAACACGGCCTTCTTTGGCAGATTCAGGCACTTCCTCTTTTAAATCAGCGACTTCTTTTGTGACTTTTGCAGGCCAAGTGTAAGGAATTTCATGGGTACGTAATGCGATCTCGACGGCAATACCCGTTCCCATCGTCTCACCTAAAATTTCGACAATACGACCTACGGCTTGAGTTCGTCGCGTTGGTCTTGTAGTGACTTCAACCACCACCACATTACCCATACGTGCACCCATGATATCTTCTTTAGGAATAAGAATATCAAAGCTTAAACGGCTATCATCAGGTACAACAAATCCCATACCTGACTCAATAAAATAGCGACCTACAATTTGATTATTTCGTGGTTCAATCACGCGAACAACACGACCTTCACGGCGCCCTTTTCTATCCATACCTAAAGGTTGAGCAAGGATAACATCGCCATGCATGGTTTTTTTCATTTCATCTTGTGAAAGGTAAAGATCATCTTTTTGACCTTCTGCACGTAAAAAACCATAACCATCACGGTGACCAATTACCTTTCCTTTCCATAAATCAAGGCGTTCAGGTAACGCGTAGCACTGGCGACGGGTAAAAACTAATTGACCATCACGCTCCATCGCTCTTAAACGACGACGTAATGCTTCTAAGTCTTCTTCACCTGAAATTTTTAACGCCTGTGCTAAATCTTCACGGCTCATGGGTGCCGTGCGTTTTTTCATTTCTTCTAAAATATATTCGCGACTAGCAATTGGAGAGGCGTATTTTTCTGCTTCTCTATCCTGAAAAGGATCTTTTGACATTATGACCTCCAAGCTATCAGATTTGATGAAATAGTAGACTCAAACATCTTCTAATAACAATTTATATAAGGAGCTATTATTTTCAACTAGCTCAGCGAGTGTGTGACGGTCTAACTCTTTCAAAAACTGCTCAATTGCCTGATTCAAGACCAGTTTTAGTCGACACGCAGGGGTAATGTGGCAAAACTCAGCACTACAGTTTACTAATGAAAGTGGCTCTAAAGCACGAACAACCTCACCCACAATGATGTCTGTTGCAGGCTTACCTAAACGGATCCCACCATTTTTACCACGAATAGCCTCAACAAAACCTAAGTGGCTAAGTTGATTAATAATTTTCACCATATGGTTACGCGAGACACCATAGACTTGTGTCACTTCCGTGATACTCGTCATTTTGCCTTCTGGCAATGAAGCCATATATATCAATGCCCGCAATCCATAATCTGTAAAACTGGTTAATTGCACAATGACCTCTGAAAAGTGGTTTTCCCTATTAAAGTCGTTAAGGGATAAGTAATTAGTAATGAGAATATCATTTTATTAAGCAATATTATGTTTAATTTTTGGACATTTAGCAAAGATATGCTCAAAAGTGAGTTATTTCCATCTCTCACTTGACTACTAACAAAATAATAGCGACATCATAGGCAAAGAAAAAGCGATACTGTCGATTTTCAACAGATCGCTTTTCTATTTCTTGCATTACAACAATAACATTGTCTTATTGTTTTTACGCATTACGGATAAAACAGAAGCAAAACCGAGTGTAAAGCTGTCTTATCTTATATGTGTAACGCGTATTTTTATCTCAATTTAACCAACAAACAGATACGAAAAAATCGCCCCTGTCATTTTCAGGGACGATTTTCACATCAAACGAATTTAATGCAGATTATGCATCAAATGGATGACGGAGAATGATGGTTTCTGAACGGTCTGGACCAGTAGAAACGATATCAACAGGAACACCTGTTAACTCTTCTACACGTTTGATGTAGTTCAGCGCCGCTTGTGGCAGTTGAGCGTGATCTTTCACACCAAAAGTACTTTCATTCCAACCTGGCATTGATTCATAGATAGGCTCGATACCTTCCCATTCATCAGCAGCTAAAGGTGTTGTATCAATGACTTCACCGTTTGGTAAGCGATAACCCACACACAGTTTCACTTCTTTCAAACCATCTAACACATCCAGTTTCGTCATGCAAAAACCAGACAGTGAGTTGATTTGAACAGCGCGACGAATAGCGACGATATCTAACCAACCAGTACGACGGCTACGACCCGTGGTTGCACCAAACTCTTGGCCTTTCTCACGTAAGAAGTCACCCACTTCATCAAACAATTCAGTTGGGAATGGACCTGCACCTACACGAGTAGAGTAAGCTTTGATGATCCCTAATACGTAACCAACATAACGAGGGCCTAAACCTGAACCTGTTGCTACACCACCTGCGGTTGTGTTTGAAGAGGTTACATACGGATAAGTACCGTGGTCGATGTCTAATAAAGTACCTTGTGCACCTTCAAACATCACTAACTCACCGTTTTGTGTTGCTTTGTACAGTAAGTCAGAAACATCAACAACCATACCTGTCAGAATATCAGCGATTGCCATGATATCGTCTAAGGTTTTTTGGTAATCAACAGGTTCAACTTTGTAGTAGTTAACCAGTTGGAAGTTATGGTATTCGATGATTTCTTTGAGTTTTTGTGCAAACGCTTTTTTATCAAACAGATCGCCAACACGTAAACCGCGACGAGCAACTTTATCTTCGTAAGCCGGACCGATACCACGGCCTGTTGTACCGATAGCTTTCTCACCACGCGCTTTCTCACGCGCATTATCTAATGCGATATGATAAGGAAGGATTAATGGGCAAGCTTCAGACAGAAGTAAACGAGAGCGAACAGGAATGCCACGATCTTCAAGTTGGGTCATTTCCTTCATCAGCGCTTCCGGTGATAACACGACACCGTTTGCTATGATGCTAACAACATTTTCACGGAGAATGCCTGATGGGATCAAATGAAGAACGGTTTTTTCACCGTCGATGACTAGAGTGTGGCCTGCGTTATGGCCACCTTGGTAGCGAACAACATACTTAGCGCGTTCTGTCAGCAAATCGACTATCTTGCCTTTGCCTTCGTCACCCCACTGGGTGCCCAATACGACAACGTTATTACTCATTTCAAAATACACTCGGTTGCTTAAAAAAGGATTCTACCATCTCAAATCAAGAGTTACAGTAGATTTTATCTAATTATGTCATCCCCGCTTTTAAGCAATAGATTATCTTGCCATTGTCAATATTTTTGCCCGAAAAATCCGCACCACAAACATATTGTGACTTTCATCAACAGTTTTGATCGCAAAAATAGGAAGCAGAGTGACATAAAAGTGAAAATGGCGAAGAAGACGCTTCGGAATTGCCGAAGGTTTATCTTGAAATGCAATTTTCACTTTATACTATCCCAGCTAAAACCATTTTGGAAACCATTAAGCATAAATTTTCATCTTTTTATGCACAATTATTTATTTCTTAGCTTGATTATTAGCATTAACTTATTAATATCCAAAAAAAATCCCCCACTTTTTAAAGATGGAGGATTTTATAATTTACTCAAACGGTTTAATACGTTTGGAAATTACTCTTCAATCGCTCGCGCTTTTGTTGGTGCTTTCATATAGCGTAAGAAATCGCTATCTGGGCTTAATACCATGACGTCATTGCCATCTTGGTTAAAGCTTTTCTCATAAGCACGTAAGCTACGAATAAAGGCATAGAAGTCTGGATCTTGGCTGAATGCATCAGCAAACAGTTTAGTTGCTTGGGCATCACCTTCACCGCGAAGACGTAAAGATTCACGCTCAGACTCAGCAAGTGTCTCTGTTACGGTTTTATCCGCAGCAGCACGAATTTTCACAGCTTGCTCTTGACCTTGTGAACGGTGACGACGAGCAACAGCTTCACGTTCTGCACGCATACGCTGATAAATCGCCTCAGAAACTTCCATAGGTAAGTTGATTTGCTTGATACGAACGTCAATCACTTCAATACCTAATGCCGCCATACTGTTCATATTGATAGCGGGAGCTTGACCTTTAGTTTCTTCAGCTACCTTCTTCGCTGCAATAGCAATAGCATCATCAGCAGCACTTGTATCACGAGAAGGTGTACCTTCATTCAGTGCATTACGAACATCAATGGTTAAACGACCACGAGAATCTGTAATAATTTGGTTTACGCTCATACGACCAATTTCTGAACGTAAACGGTCACTAAATTTGCGACGCAGCAAAGTTTCAGCTTGCGTTGTATTACCACCACCTGTTGCCAGATAGTAAGTACTGAAGTCACTGATACGCCATTTCAGATAAGAGTCAACTAATAAGTCTTTATTCTCACCGGATAAGAAGCGGTCTTGCTGGATATTCATAGTTTGAATACGCGCATCCAGTTTTTTCACATTCTCAATAAATGGAATTTTAAAGTGAAGACCTGGCTCATAAACAACCGGTTTATTTTCAGCATCACGTACCACTTTCGCAAAGCGTAAAATAATGCCACGCTCATACTGTTGAACGACAAATACAGAAGAGTACAACAACGCTAAAATAATAACTGCAACAACAGCGATAACTTTACGCATGATTATTGTCCTCCTTGATTATTGCCGTAAGGCTGACCATAACCGCCATTATTACTACTACCATATCCACCATTACCATAAGTCGTTGTTGCTGGTTTTTGTGTCGGTGTTGGATTTACAGTTGGAGCGGGTGTGTTGATACGAGCCGGCGCCTCAGGGGTTTTTGATACACCCGTATGAGATGGCTGACGTAGCATTTGCTCTAAAGGTAGCACTAACATGCTGTTGCCTTTATCATTAGCGATGACTTTACGTGTTTTGGATAGCACTTTTTCCATCGTTTCAATGTAAAGACGCTCGCGAGTAATTTCAGGAGCAGCACGATATTCAGGTAAGATTTTAGCAAAACTTGCTACCTCACCTTCTGCTTTCATCACCACACTGGTTTTATAAGCCGTCGCTTCTTCAATCATACGTTGTGCGTTACCTTTTGCTAACGGTAACACTTCATTTTTATAAGCTTCAGCTTGACGAATTGTTTTTTGTTCTTCTTCACGAGCCGCAATTACGTCATCAAATGCTGCTTTTACCGCTTCTGGTGGGCGCGCAACTTGGAAGTTGACGTCCACAATCGAGATACCCATGTTATAAGGGCGGATAGTCTCTTCTAATTCTTGACGTGTTTGGTCACGAATTTCTGAACGGTTTGAAGTCAGAATTTTTTCCATTTCTGAACGCCCAATAACACCACGTACAGCACTGTCAGTTGCCTGACCTAAGCTGTTAATTGGTGTTGTTAGGTTAAACAGGAATGTTTCTGGATCAGAGACAACATACTGCACGTTTATCTCAACTTGAACCATGTTTTCATCTGACGTTAACATCATGCCACCCGTAGTTAAATCACGGATAGTTTTTACGTTAACAGGCTGAACTTCATCAATAAAAGTCGGTTTCCAGTTCAGACCGGGTTCAACGATTTGGTAAAATTTACCAAAACGAGTCACTACGCCTTGCTCTGCCTCTTTGATGGTATAAAAACCACTTGCAGCCCAAACTACGACAACCGCACCTAATGCAAGAGAAATCAAAAGATTTCCAGCATTACCACGAGGCCCGCCATTTTGCCCAGAAGAGGAGTTCCCACCTTTTTTACCACCGAAACCACCAAGTTTTTCACTCAGTTTACGGAACATATCATCGAGATCTGATGCTCCACGATTCCGACCTCCTTGATTGCCGTTGGAGTTACCGTTACCATCGCCATTATTATTGCCGCTGTTTCGGTTACCCCACGGGTCGCGGTCTTGTCCGTTGTTACCGGGCTGATTCCACGCCATGTTCTAGCTCCATTATTATGATTAGATTTATCAGGCTTAAGAGCCGATTTCGTCGCCAGCTCTCAGTTAATGTTCATTTTTATGGCCGAATATCAGACCACGTAATCCAATAAATTGGGTTCCTGCTTGCAAAGGCGGCGCCAGTCTATCATAGGCATACGTATGATTAGTCCAACTTTACCGTCTTTTTCAATCCATTCACGTTCTATTGACTGTAATTGATAAAAGCGGCTACGCAAGCGCCCTGTATCTTCTGGCGGTAAACGTAATTCAAAGTGTGCGATCTCACCTGAAAGACGTTCTGTCAACGCCTGATACAACAGAGGAATACCTTCGCCTGTTTGTGCCGAAACCCAAACCCTAACGGGTAAGTTTTCTTCATTTCGATCAATTCTTGGAGTGAAGTCTTCAAGAAGATCAATTTTGTTCATAACATGCAGTGTTGGTATCTCTTGAGCATCAATCTCTTCTAATACACTTTCAACGGCATGAATATTTTCCTCAAAACGACTATCTGCTGCATCAATAACATGAAGAAGTAAGGTTGCTTCTCGTGTTTCTTGTAAAGTGGCTTTAAAAGCAGCAACAAGATCATGAGGTAAGTGTCGAATAAATCCAACAGTATCGGCTAATACAACCGTTCCCACATCCTCAACTTGAATACGTCTTAATGTAGGATCTAATGTTGCAAACAACTGATCTGCTGCATATACATCAGAGCAGGTGATATGATTAAATAAACTCGATTTCCCCGCATTCGTGTAACCAACAAGGGATAATGTTGGAATATCAGCTTTACTCCGCGCTTGTCGTCCTTGTTCACGCTGACGCTCAACTCTACCCAATCGCATTAGAATTTGACTAATTTTACCTCGGAGTAAGCGGCGGTCTGTTTCTAGCTGAGTTTCGCCTGGTCCTCGTAACCCAATCCCCCCTTTTTGTCTTTCAAGGTGAGTCCACCCTCTGACTAAACGGGTTGACAAGTGACGTAACTGGGCGAGTTCTACCTGTAGTTTTCCTTCATGGGTTCTTGCTCTTTGAGCAAAAATATCAAGGATAACTCCCGTGCGATCAACCACTCGGCATTCACAAAGTCTTTCCAGATTTCGCTCTTGTGCAGGTGTCAGTGCATGATTAAATAAAACAACATCTGCACCACTTGCTTTTACAGCCTCGGCAATTTCTTCTGCCTTACCTTCACCCACATAATATTTGGGATGAGGTGCTTTACGATTTCCTGTAATAATCTGAACTGGCTTAACACCCGCAGATGTCACCAAAGATTCAAATTCTTGCAAATCATCAACGTTCTTTTCTTGAGAAAAGAAGACGTGCACTAAAACGGCTAATTCGCCACCTTCATAACGATCAAACAAAGGCGAAACCTCTTGGACTTTATAAAAACAGGAAAAAACATAGGTAAAGTCTCCCTACCTATGTTTTTCTTATATCAAGAATAATATTGGATTATTATTCTGCAACATCATCCTGCTGAGCAGCACCACTATTGTAGCCTGTACCAGTTTGGTTCGTGCCTGTATTGCTATGATGAGAAACAGGACGCGAAGGTACCACGGTAGAGATAGCATGTTTATATACCATCTGACTGACTGTGTTTTTCAGCAAAATAACAAATTGGTCAAAAGATTCGATCTGACCCTGCAATTTAATGCCGTTTACCAAATAGATAGAAACGGGAACCCTTTCACGACGTAATGCGTTCAAGAAAGGATCTTGCAAAGATTGCCCCTTAGCCATTCTATGTTTTCCTTATTTTGTTGTTTTATATTAGAACCCAATTGGTTCGAAAAATGAACTACTCAAAAATTGCGCTTTGGCAACTATCAATTTTACACAAACCTACCATCTATGCACTAACTACCTGCAAAACAGTGTCAAGAGATTGTTTTGGATCTTCACTGTCAAGCCAGTGAATGTTATTCCAACCCCTTAACCAGGTGATTTGTCGCTTCGCTAATTGCCGGGTCGCGCAGATCCCTCGATAAACCATCTCATCATAATCTATTTCGCCTGATAAATATGACCACATCTGGCGATAACCGACACAACGTACAGAAGGTAGATCTTCATGCAAATCGCCCCGTTCATACAATGATTTTACTTCATCTTCAAATCCACACGTTAACATCTGTTTAAAACGAGCTTCAATGCGTTGGTGAAGAACATTTCTGTCTTTCGGAGCAATCGCAAATTGATAAACATCATAGGGCAAAGACTCGCCTGATATTTTTGTCAATTCCGTCATTGTCTTACCTGAAATCAGGTAAACTTCTAACGCACGAGAAAGCCGTTGAGGATCATTAGGATGGATCCGTTGCGCTGCAACAGGATCAACTAACGCTAACTCTTTATGTATTGCCTCCCACCCTTGCTCTGCTGCTTTTTTTTCTATTTCAGCACGAACATCCGAATTGGCACTAGGTAAAGGCGATAGACCTTCAAGTAACGCTTTAAAATATAGCATAGTCCCACCCACTAATAGTGGAATTCGTCCAACTGCAGTAATTTCTTCCATTGCATTTAATGCATCTCGTCGAAAATCTGCAGCAGAATAGGGAAATGCGGGGTCTAGAATATCAATTAATCGATGTGGAGCAAGCGATTGCTCATTCGCATCTGGCTTTGCTGTACCAATATCCATACCACGATAGATAAGAGCTGAATCCACGCTAATAATATCTACAGGCAGTTTCTGTCTCAGTGCAATTGCTAATGCTGTTTTACCTGACGCTGTAGGTCCCATTAGAAAAATTGCTTTAGGTTTTATTTGCGTGTTCACTTCGCTCATTATTTAATGCCACTACCACCGGTTGTAAATCAATTAATTGTAATAAGTTTTTTGCTGGCTGTCTGACATATTGAGGACAGAGTCTTTCAATATCAGCCAATAGTCCTACTGCTTGAGCTTGCGACCATTGCGTCTGCTCTGCCCCTAATTGTTTTGCAAACCACTGTCCAAGTTGTTGCTCGGTACAAGATTGCTCTGCTGACAAATAAGCGAATAATGCTGTCAGTAACACGGGTAAATTTTGCTGACGCAAAGGTAACGACACTGCATGTATTGTTGCTTTACCGTGAGAAATTTCGATAACGATCCCGAAATGACTGATTAGCGACTGAAACTGATTGAATACACTAATCTCCTCTTTACTCAACGCCAACTTTAAAGGCACTAGCAAAGGTTGTGGCTTCAATGTTTCATCTTTAGGCAGTAATTGCGCACATTTTAACAGAAAATTAGCTTCTTCCAATGATAACAGCCCAAGACCTTGTGAAGATTCTATTAACGCATATTTGTGCTGATAAATTGCCAATACTCGCCCAAAAGTATAATCAGTTTGTCCATCTTTCGCATTGACGGAACGAGGCATCACCGAAATAGTATCTTCTTCGATATTATTAGTTGTATGAACGATTTCACCTAAATTCAATGGGGCACGCTCAGGAAATAGGGGTATTTTTTCTTTATCTTTTGATGTTGATACACTTTCTTGCATCATTTTTTGATAAAGCGCACCTTGTGTCCGCTGATAACTTTCACCAAACTGATGGCGACCTCCAAATTGAGAGGCTTGCTTTTGATGTGAGTTACTGTTGTGCTCTCGTTCACTGTATTGGTGTGATGATGATCGATTTGACGGAGTTTGAGCTATTGGTGCTTGATAAGGCTGAGAAAATACGTTTTCACCTGCAACTTGACGATTTTCAGGGAAGTTTAACGCTGTTTCGTGTTCTTCTTCATCATCTGAAGCTAATGATAAAGGTTCTTGGGTTGCTTGTCGTAAAACACTCAACACACCTTGATAGATAAAATCATGAACCAAGCGAGATTCATGAAAGCGAACTTCATGTTTAGCGGGATGGACATTAACATCGACTTGGTGAGGATCAACACTTAAATACAAAATGTAAGAAGGTTGCTGTTCTCCTTGCAAATAACCTTCGTAAGCTTGGCGAATAGCATGATTAATTAATCTATCACGCATCATTCGTCCATTCACATAGCAATACTGAATTTCACTACTTTGCACTGGTGATAAAGGATGTTCTACCCAACCTTTTATTGCTAAATCACCATGTTCCCACGATAACTGCATTGATTGATTGACAAAATTATTACCACAAATCGCACTCAAACGGCGATTTTGCTGACTTTCATCTTTTACTGCACGGTATTGCCGAACACGTTTGCCGTTATGAGTAAGATTGATAGTGACATCAAAACGCGATAACGCAATTCTACGAATCACTTCATCAATATGTGCAAATTCTGTTTTTTCAGTCCGTAAAAATTTACGTCTTGCTGGCGTGTTATAAAACAGATCAAGAACTTCAACCGTACTTCCCACAGGATGAGCGGCAGGTTTAATGGTGACTGCCATATCTCTGCCTTCTGCGTAAGCTTGCCATGCTTCTTCTTGATCTTGAGTACGCGATGTCAGGATCAAACGGGAAACAGAACTAATGCTCGCTAATGCTTCTCCACGAAACCCCATACTCATTATGGCTTCAAGATCGTCAAGAGTTGATATTTTGCTAGTTGCATGGCGAGCAAGTGCTAACTTCAAATCATCACGATTGATACCGCATCCATTATCACGAATACGAATTAGCTTAGCGCCACCTTTATCGATATCAATATCAATCGAGGTCGCGCCTGCGTCTAAACTATTTTCCAGCAGCTCTTTAACAACAGAGGCTGGTCTTTCAACAACTTCCCCTGCGGCAATTTGGTTTGCAAGCTGAGGAGGTAATAAATTTATCGCCATTACCTTTATTCCATTCTACTCAATCAATTAGGCGCGTTTTGTAAAGGGTGAGCCAGAAAATAATTTCTTAAACCTGCGTGAATAGATGCCGCGAGTTTTTCTTGATAAGCATTAGAAATCAGTAACTGCTCTTCTGACGCGTGGCTGATAAAACCTGTTTCAACTAAAATTGAAGGGATATCTGGTGAGCGTAAAACCCCTAAGCTGGCATGTTCTGGTGTTTTCTTATGTAATGAACCCACTTTTCTTAGCTCAGACAATACAGCAACGGCGACGTCATAACCCACTCGCTGTGAATTACCAAACTGCAAATCGAGCACCGTTTGACTTAAATAAGGATCAGCACCTTCTGATAAAGCATCACCAGCACCGCCTAACAATTCTGATTGTTTTTCACTTTGTTCAAGCCACTTACCTAATTCGCTGTTTGCTCGACGATTAGAAAGCACCCACACAGAAGCGCCTCTTGCACTACGATTTGGTGCTGAGTCAGCATGAATAGACACTAACATATTCGCACTTTGTTTACGGGCAACTTCAGAGCGCCCCGCAACTGAGATAAAATAATCACCACTGCGTGTTAGAACAGGTTTAAACATAGGATCATTACGTAATCGAGCTTCCAACTTTCTTGCTACACTTAATGTCACGTCTTTTTCACGATTACCTTTCTGACCAATCGCCCCCGGATCTTGCCCACCATGTCCTGCATCTATCGCAATAATAATTTGGCGAGAGCCCGCTTGTGGTTTTGATGGAGTGGTGCGAGGTTTCACAATAGGAGCAACTGGAGCAACCTCTGCTTTAGGTGTCATGGTTAAAGGCGCCATTTCTCTATTTGTATTTGAGGCTGATGCCGTCATTGTTGTCGGTGATAACGCAACAACAGTGACTGTTGATTGTGCATTGCTATTTTGTCGACTATTCATAGCCTTGATAGTAAGCACTAACTTATATCCACCACCTACATTCACTAAACTCTCCGTCACCACAACGGGCTGAGCAAGTTCTACAACCATACTTTGGTATTGGCTATCTTTTGATTGCGTTGAGCGGATTTTATGAGCTAACTGCCCATTACCTAGTATTGCCGGTAATCCCGTGATTTTTGTGCTCTGTTTAAAATCCATCACCAAACGGTCAGGACTTTTTAATGAATAATATCGATAACTCGGCTTCCCATCACTAAACGTAAATGTGAGAATTGTTGCTGAAATGCTGTTTTCTGCTTTCACTTCTGTCACAGTAGCGGCTTGTGCTGTTTGCACAAAAAATAAAGACAAAACAACCAACAGAAAGGCAACAACATAGCGCTGACTTTGACTCACAATAGTAATGAGACTCGACATAATCAATATTCCTTTATGCAGACTGAATACGGGATAAAACAGTATTCCCTCTTTGTGAAAGGGCAACAAAACGCGCTTTTCGACCTTCATCTTCATAACTTAGATGAAGTTCTAAATCCGCGTTAGGTAAAAAGCCTTCGCCTTGCGATGGCCATTCAATAAGGCATAACGCATCTTGCTCAAAATAATCACGTATCCCCATAAACTCCAACTCTTCAGCAGAAGCTAAACGATAAAGATCAAAATGATAAACCGGATTTGGCGACAGCATATAAGGCTCAACTAATGTATACGTTGGGCTTTTTACATGTCCTTGATGACCCAGCGCTTGTAAAAAGCCGCGGCTAAAGGTTGTTTTTCCAGCACCAAGATCGCCATATAAATAAATGATCAATCCGTGATGCTCCGTTGCCATTGCAACAGTACGCCCGAGTTCAACTGTTGCCGCTTCATCTTCTAATGTAACAACCCATTCTTTCATATTTATATAATCTATTGTTAAGTTATAACAGCTTAATAAAGTGAGATCGTTGGAGAATATCAAATACTAAGCTTTATATGTTTTCTTAAGGCAAATAGTTATCGAAATCACTATCAAATAACCATACCATAAATCTATTTATTGCGAGGATTTTTCCTACTGCCTCACTATGATACACTGCGCGCTCTTAGGACTCACCTCTTACCTATTTATTGATTTGGTTTATTCATGTCATCACTTGATCTTAATCTTCTCGCTCAAAACATAAAATTATGGGGCTCTGAGCTAGGTTTTCAACAAACAGGAATATGTGATACTGACTTATCACTTGAAGAACCTCGCCTGCAAGCGTGGTTAGATAAGCAATATCATGGTGAAATGGCATGGATGGAAAAATATGGAATGACACGAGCCAGACCTCACGAATTGGTTCCGGGTACATTACGTGTTATCAGTGTCAGAATGAATTACCTCCCTACAGATGCGGCTTTTGCACGCACCTTAAATAATCCAGAACAAGGCTATATCAGCCGTTATGCGCTTGGTAGGGATTATCACAAAGTATTAAGACAGCGTCTTAAAAAACTCGGCGAAAGAATTTCACAATATTGTCAGCAATTTGAATATCAAGGGATAGTCAACTTTCGTCCTTTCGTTGATTCAGCACCGATTATGGAGCGCCCATTAGCCGTTAAGGCTGGGCTTGGTTGGGTTGGTAAACACTCACTTGTGATTAACAATCAAGCAGGCTCTTGGTTTTTCCTTGGTGAACTACTGATTGATTTGCCATTACCTACTGATAGTCCTGTTGAAGAACAATGTGGTAAATGTGTCGCCTGTATGACAACCTGTCCGACAGGTGCCATTGTTGAACCTTATACCATTGATGCTCGCCGTTGTATTTCTTATCTCACCATCGAGCTCGATGGTGCTATTCCTGAAGAATTTCGCCCTCTAATGGGTAATCGTATTTATGGTTGTGACGATTGCCAGCTTATCTGTCCTTGGAATCGTTTTTCATCACTGACTGACGAAGACGATTTCTCCCCAAGAAGAGCGCTTCATACCCCAGAATTACTCGATCTGTTTCAATGGAGTGAGGATAAATTTCTGCGTATCACCGAAGGTTCCCCGATCCGTCGTATTGGCTATTTACGTTGGCTTAGAAATATTAGCGTGGCGTTAGGAAATGCACCTTATCAAGATAAAATTATACTTGCCCTGCAAGAACGCTTTGGATTGAGTGATGTGTTAGATGAACATTTAAACTGGGCGATTGCACAACAGACAGCGAAGAGAAATGAAAAAGAAGTAAAAATACAGACTTCACAACAAAAACGCTTAGTAAGGGCGATAACTAAAGGCTTACCTCGTGATGCTTAATTTTTAACAGATTAAACACATTACGAGTAACCATTAATTTCCTCTGTGAATAAAATAAAAATCCCTTGTCTATCAACATGAACAAAAAATTCAAGCGAACTAAGACCCAAAATTTAAAAAAATAAAATAAACTTAGTTATCAATTAGATATAAAATCCAATCAATTTATTGAAGAGAATAATATCCTTATCACTTAAGGATACGTACTTGTGGATAACTCTGTGCAGTAAAAAAATAAATAGTGCTTAGATGCGGTTATTATTAGCATCTCACTGTGGATAAATCGATTTGGAAAGATTTTAAGAATAGTAGAATATATATCACATTTTTTTAAAGAAAAGCCTGAGAAACCCTTTTCTTTTTCTAAAATACTATTCAATGCATGTTTAACAGAATAAAGGCCTAAAACCTAAAAAATGATCTTGCCTCTGATTTCCCCTCTAAATGAGGAAAGGCGCACATTCTAGTGCTGTCAAATTAGAAATGCAAGCAAAGATCAAAGATAGATCACAAAAAAATAGCTTGATCTTACATGTAGTAATGACATTTTCTTTTTTGAACAAATATTCCGCACGCTCTTTTTACGCGTATTAAGTTACATCCCTCAATCTGCACCCTAAAACAGTGTAGTCGATATTAAAAAATGTGAGAGAAAAAACTTAAAATTTCTTTACGGGGATTAAAAATGAGATTTGGTAAGACAGAAGAGAAAAACTTGGAGCGGGAAACGAGACTCGAACTCGCGACCCCAACCTTGGCAAGGTTGTGCTCTACCAACTGAGCTATTCCCGCATTTGGTAAGTTTTGACAATCACTAGTAAAATATTTGGAGCGGGAAACGAGACTCGAACTCGCGACCCCAACCTTGGCAAGGTTGTGCTCTACCAACTGAGCTATTCCCGCGTCGCATAACACCACTAATAACTGTCTAAGAAAGATTGGAGCGGGAAACGAGACTCGAACTCGCGACCCCAACCTTGGCAAGGTTGTGCTCTACCAACTGAGCTATTCCCGCGTCTTTCTTACACCCGTACAAATAAAATTCTTCATCGGTACGGGAAGCGCATTATACGAGAAAAATGCTTAACCGCAAGCCCTTATCAACAAAAAAATACGTTTTTTTGATTACATGCCGATAAAATCATCATAGTGATGTAATATCAATCATGAATGCACGCTTTTTACTCTTTAATAAAGGTTTTACGATAATAAGCAAGCTCTGCAATGGATTCACGAATATCATCCAATGCCTGATGAGTATTCTTTTTCTCAAAACCTTCTAAAATTTCAGGTTTCCAGCGACGTGCTAATTCTTTTAATGTGCTCACATCAAGATAACGGTAGTGAAAATATTGCTCTAGTTCTGGCATATAACGATATAGAAAACGTCTATCTTGCCCCACACTATTACCGCAGATAGGTGATACGCCTTTCGGTACCCATTTTTCTAGGAATTCAATAGTCGCTTTTTGTGCTGAATTATCATCATATGAACTGGCTTTTACGCGCTCAACTAAGCCGCTACCTGTGTGGGTACGTGTATTCCATTCATCCATTAAGCTTAATTGTTCATCAGATTGATGTACTGCAATTACTGGGCCTTCGGCTAAAATATTAAGTTGAGGATCTGTCACGATAGTGGCAATTTCTATGATACGGTCACATTCAGGATCAAGACCTGTCATTTCCAGATCTATCCAGATCAGATTGTTCTCGCTTTTTGACATAATATATCCTAGCTGTTTCTAAGTGTGAGACATGATATTTTAGCGTTTATCATAGCGCGTTTACTCAATAAGCACGATAGAAGAACATCTAACCGAATAATACAAGTGAGGATCGGTGACAAAACGTAAATTATCTAAAGGCCAGCAACGCCGAGTACAAGAAAATCATAAAAAGCGTTTGCAGAGCAAAGAGAAAAAAAACCACGTTGAATTAGACGATACGCAATTAGGCGAAGCAACCGAAGGGCTAGTGATCAGCCGTTTTGGTCAACATGCAGATATCGAAGCAGCTGACGGCACAATTACACGATGCAATATTCGACGCACAATTTCATCACTGGTAACGGGTGATAAAGTTGTTTGGCGCCCTGCGCTACAAACACAAGAAAATGTCCGCGTAAATGGCATTGTAGAAGCCGTACACGAACGAACTTCAGTGCTTACTCGTCCTGACTATTATGATGGTATTAAGCCTATTGCCGCTAATATTGATCAAATTATTATCGTTTCGGCTATTTTGCCTGAACTTTCGTTAAATATTATCGACCGTTACCTTGTAGCATGTGAAACGTTAAATGTTGAGCCTCTAATTGTTCTCAATAAAATCGATATGCTAGATGAAGAAAGCCGTAAGACCGTTAGTGAATGGATGCAAACTTATAAAAATATTGGTTATCGTGTCCTTGAAGTCTCTAGCTATACCAAAGAAGGATTAGAAGCACTGACTCAAGAGCTTATTGGACGCATCTCTATTTTTGCAGGGCAATCTGGTGTTGGTAAATCGAGTTTACTTAACACGCTGTTACCACCAATGGAAGAAAGCATTGTTGTTAATCAAGTTTCTGATAACTCTGGTTTAGGTCAACATACCACAACAGCATCACGCCTTTACCATTTCCCACAAGGTGGCGATGTAATTGACTCTCCGGGTGTGCGTGAATTTGGTTTATGGCACTTAACGCCAGAACAAGTAACAAAAGGTTTTGTTGAATTCAGGCCGTATCTTGGTGGTTGTAAATTCCGCGATTGTAAGCACTTAGACGATCCGGGTTGCTTAATAAGTGAAGCGGTGAGAAACAACGAAATTGCAGAAACGCGATTTGAAAATTACCATCGAATTTTAGAAAGTATGAGTCAGGTGAAAGTTCGTAAGAACATTAATTTAGACTCTTAACAATTGATTCACTGACAACCCTATTAAGGGTGAGTACAATAGACCCCTTTTGTCTATTTTTATCGTTTAATCCCAGAGGTTGCCATTTTGGACAAGCTAAAAATTAAACTACAGTATTTATTGCCTAAATTATGGCTAACACAGTTAGCTGGCTGGTTCGCAAATAAAAAAGCGGGCGCTATCACCCAGTTTGTTATCAAGGCTTTTGCAAAAGCTTATAAAGTTGATATGAATGAAGCGAAAGATAGCCAGTTTCAAGCTTATTCCACTTTCAATGACTTTTTTATTCGCGCCTTAAAAGACGGTGCTCGCCCTATTATTGAAGGTAATGACAAACTTGCATTACCGGCTGATGGTGCAGTAAGCCAACTTGGTCCAATTCAAGATGATCAAATCTTGCAAGCCAAAGGACATCACTACACCCTTGAAGCATTACTTGCTGGTAATTTTATGTTGGCAGATAAGTTCCGTAATGGTCAGTTTATTACGACATATCTTTCACCTCGTGATTACCACCGAGTTCATATGCCTTGCGATGGTTTATTAAAAGAGATGATTTATGTTCCAGGTGATCTCTTCTCTGTTAATCCATTAACGGCGGCTAATGTCCCTAACTTATTTGCACGTAATGAACGTATTATTTGTCTCTTTGAAACACAATTTGGCCCAATGATACAAATTTTGGTTGGTGCAACAATTGTCGGTAGTATTGAAACGGTTTGGTGTGGCATGGTCACGCCACCTCGCGAAGGTATTATTAAACGTTGGACATATCCTCAAGCAGATAAAGCAGGAGCGATATTCTTGAAAAAAGGTGAAGAGATGGGTCGATTCAAGTTAGGCTCAACAGTCATCAATCTTTTCCCAGAAAATACCGTTCAATTGAATAAAGATCTTATGAATGGCTCCGTTACATTAATGGGAGAACAATTGGGTTCCATCATTAATGTCGCTGGTAATGACAACAATGCCATCAGTGAATAACACGTAATTCGGAGTAACCTTTGTGCGCCTGATAATCAGTCTTTTCTTCTCGCTTTTTTTGACATTTTCATTCAGTACATCCGCAATATCAGCAGATGTAGAAAAATTGCGTCAAGATATAAAACAACTTGAAGGAAGTACCAATCCTCAAGATATTGAGACAGTTCAGGCGCTACAAGGCACTATCAATTGGATTAATGATGGTGAAAAAGCGCAAGCAAATGCAGATAATTATCAAAAAGCTATTGATGATTATCCAGAGATCACGAAAGAACTCAGAACCAAGCTTCTTGAAGAAAGCCACTCAGTTCCAACTATCCCAGAAAAAATTAGCATTCCTGATTTAGAACAGAAAATTATTCAAGTCAGTAGCCAATTAATGGAGCAAGCAAGGCTTCAACAACAAGAGCAAGACAAAAGCCGAGAAATTAGTGAATCGTTAAACTTATTACCCCAACAGCTTTCTGAAGCACGCCGTTTACTCAGTGACGCGACAGCAAGACTCGCGGCTGTTAGTGCGTCAACAACACCGTTAACAGAAGCACAAAATAAGCTCACACAAGCGGAAGTTACCGCACGTAAAGCCATGGTTAATGAGCTTGAAATGGCACAACTTTCAGCTAATAACCGCCAAGAAATCGCTCGCCTTCGCTTAGAATTGTTTAAGAAACGCTATCAGCGCCTTGATGTACAACTACAACAATTACGCAGCTTATTAAATATAAAGCGCCAAGAAGTCGCTGATCTCGCATTAGAGAAAACAGAGATGTTAGCGGAGAAAGGTGGTGAGCTTCCTGAGTTTCTGACAAAACAGATCCAAACTAACCGTGAACTCTCTCAAATCTTGAATAAACAAACACAGGAAATGAGCGAACTGTCAGAAAAACAGCGCATTACTACACAACAGACACAACAAGTTCGTCAAACACTCACCACGATCCGAGAACAAGCACAGTGGTTAAGTGGCTCGACAGCATTAGGTGAAGCATTAAGAACACAGCTTTCCCGCTTACCCGAAATGCCTCGTTCACAAGAGCTTGATAGAGATATCATTCAATTACGTGTTGAACGTTTACGTTATGAGGATATGCTGGAAAACTTAAGTAAAATCCAGCCGCCAGAAACGGCTGATGGTTCTAAATTACCTGAAGCTCAGCAATATATTTTTGATTCTCTTATCCAGGCACGTCATGAATTATTGAATTCGTTGCTATCTGGTTATGACTCTCAAATTCTTGAATTAACAAAACTAAAAGTTGCGACAACACAATTAGCCGATGCTTTAAAAGAAACAAAAGACGCGACAAACCGTTATATGTTCTGGGTTGCTGATATGAGCCCAATCAAATTTAATTATCCAGTTCTATTAGTTAAAGATATCACTCGACTGCTTTCATTAGATACCTTTTCACAATTAGGTCATGCTGCTATCAGCATGCTTAAAAATCAGGATACGTTCCTATTCTTATTTGTCACTTTATCCATTGTGGGCTTTAGCCTGCGCACTCGAAAACATTACAACGCATTCCTTGAAAGAGTCAGCAACCGTATAGGTAAAGTCACTCAAGATCATTTTTCACTGACGATACGCACCGTTTTTTGGTCTATTTTAATTGCACTTCCGCTACCGCTGTTATGGTCTGCGGTCGGTTATGGCTTACAAAGTGTTGAATGGCGTTATCCAATGGCCGGCGCGATTGGCTATGGTGTAACAGCAGCCGCTCCCGTGTTGTGGCTATTTATGATCAGTGCAACCTTCGCACGGCATAACGGCCTGTTTATTGCTCAATTTAAATGGAAAGAGAGCCGTGTTAAAAAAGCAATGCGCTTTTACCAACTCTCTATTTTTGTCATCGTTCCGCTGATGATGTCATTAATTACCTTTGAATATTATAGCGATAGAGAATTTGCACCGACGGTCGGTCGCTTCTGTTTCTTACTACTCTGTATCGCCCTAAGCTTTATTACGTCTAGCCTTAAAAAAGCTCACGTTCCGCTTTATCTTGATAAACATGGATCTGGCGATAACCTGATCAACACCATTTTATGGTGGTTCTTACTGGTTGCGCCTGTTATTGCAGGTTTAGCCGCCGTCTTAGGTTACCTTTCTACCTCGATTGTCTTGCTCGGTCGTTTAGAAATGTCTGTCGCCATTTGGTTTGCTCTACTGATTATCTACCATATTATTCAGCGATGGATGCTTATTCAGCGCAGAAAATTAGCCTTTGAACGTGCTAAACAAAAGCGTGCAGAAATTCTGGCACAGCGCGCAAAAGGTGAAGATGAAAATACGATTGTCGGAAGCAGTGGTGAAAGCACAGTAGGACTTGAAATTGAAGCTCAAGAAATAGATCTTGATGCGATCAGTGCGCAATCTATTGGTTTAGTTCGTTCTATTCTGACTATGATTGCATTAGTCTCAATGATCTTATTGTGGTCTGAATTAAACACAGCGTTCTCTTTCGTCGACAATATCCGACTTTGGGATGTCACCTCATCGGTGAATGGTGTTAACACAGTGCAACCTATCACCATGGGCTCTATTTTAGTGGCGATCCTTGTCATTATTATTACAACCCAATTAGTTCGAAATCTCCCTGCTTTACTTGAGTTGGCTATTTTACAGCATCTTGATTTAACGCCCGGTACAGGTTACGCCATTACCACCATGACCAAATACACCATCACCTTAATTGGTAGTATCGTGGGTTTCTCTTTATTAGGGATTGAATGGTCAAAATTACAGTGGCTAGTGGCAGCAATGGGGGTCGGATTAGGTTTTGGTTTACAAGAAATTTTTGCCAACATCATTTCAGGTTTGATGATCTTATTTGAAAAACCAATTCGTATTGGCGATACCGTTACCATTCGTAATTTGACCGGAAATATCTCTAAGATCAACACGCGAGCAACTACGTTAACCGACTGGGATAGAAAAGAAATTATCGTACCGAACAAGGCCTTTATTACAGAGCAATTTATTAACTGGTCACTATCAGATTCAATTACGCGTATCGTAATGACAATCCCAGCACCTGCAGACTGCAACAGTGAGCAAGTGACCAATGTGTTATTAGAAGCCTCAAAACGTTCTACGATGATTTTAGAAAACCCTGCGCCTGAGGTTTATCTGGTCGATTTACAGCAAGGTATTCAAATTTTCGAACTACGTGTTTATGCAGCAGAGATGGGACACAGAATGCCAGCAAGACACGAGATCCATCAAAATATTCTCTTAGCCTTTGCAGAACACGGTATTCCATTACCGTTCCCACCATTCCAAGCAAGAGTGGATATGATGGGTAATACAATTCGCAGCTCAATGCGCGCAACACCAAGAGAAGTCGGTGGATTATAAGTTCGGCTTCAATTAATTTGATAAAAAGCCATTATCTTATAGAAAAATTACGAAAGATAATGGCTTTACTCCTTTCTTTCTCATTTTTTCAACCTCTTTTATGACGCTTTCTTCACCCTATACTGTGTATCTATTTCTCTTATAGCTCATTGATTGTATAAAATTAATCCGCTTTTTCTTTTTAGTCTCTTCTTTCTAAAAAAAGAAAATTATTTTTTGATTTTTTGTTTAATAAAATTGATAAGTAATAACTCAAAGAAACTATCTATCACTCGATGGTAATATGAAGATAATAAAGTGAGCATCATAAAGAGAGTGTTACTTTCTCTGGTGAATATTATTAATACAGTATATTTTTCTAACCAAACACCAATTCAGCCAGGTGATAAAACGCCATTTTGGATACGGCATTTAATTTATCTCAAGGTGAAATGTATTTTATCTCACCTTTATTATTTTACTGCCTCATTAACGACACTGAGCGCTTAACTAAAACCAACCTCCAGTTATTGACCTAAATCATATTTTTACGTTTTTACACTTAATTTAACTCCCTCAACGAGTAGAAATTGCTTTTTGTTAGCTTTTAACTTTTAAATTATTATCTTTAGCTGATCAGTTTGCCTACCTAAGTTAAATAAATTAAGCCATTTATAGCTAACAAAACTTAGCGTCTGCATTTAAAATACCAGCAGCTTTACATATTAAAATATCTCTGCATCCCCATATTTAACACTGAGCACAGTCTAATTTGGATTATCACATAGTATTTGTTATCAGAAGTGATCTTCTTTTTCTTTCTTTAATCATTTTAAGCTAAATATAGAAATATTTAATCTTTTAAGTTTTAATACTAAAAAAGAATAAGAATAAATTAAAAACAAAAAGTAAAACAATTAAAAATAATAAATTTAAGAAAATTAAAAAACAAAGAAACAAAAAATACCAATTAATTTAAAATCGTAAATTAATATAATTAAAATTATAAATGAATAAAAAACAGAACAAATAAAAATATAGATATAAAATCTCATTAACTATTATAAATAATACTTTTAATTATATTAAAAAAAGAATAAAAATGTTCCACATCTTATTTATAAAATCATATTATAAAATAATAAAAAATAAAAAATAATAAATATCTCTTCTAAAATTTTTTCTATTGATTGAAAAATAACATTACAGCTTATAATGTTAATATTTTTTAAACTTGATTTAAAAATGAGTATTCTTACCTATTAACAATGCTAAGATATATTGCTAGCTTCATTTTTAATGAGTATTAAATAAACAATAATAAGAAGGTTCCATTATGGAAAAATCCCGAACGACTCTCGATCAGTGGATTACCTTACAAGCCGTCGTTGACTACGGTGGCTTTGCTCAGGCCGCAGATGCATTACATAGAACACAATCATCAATTAGCTATACTATCAATAAATTAGAGCAAACTTTAGGAGTTGAAATCCTCTCTTTAGAAAAAAGACGTGCAGTACTCACTCACGAAGGTAAATTGTTACTTGAACTCTCTAGAGAAATAACTGAAAAAGCAATCTCATTAGAAAAAAAAGCTAAAAATTTAATGTTTAACAACAAGTTAAAGATAAACATAGTCATCGATCCTTTATATATTTCAGCTCTTTTCTGGAATAAAATTTCCCAATTTATTAAAGAAAATAAACACTATGATATTAATATTCATAAAACAGCACTCAGTAAATCAGATATTTTAGCGCAAAAAGATCAAGATTTGGTAATAACACATTATAATGTGAAATCACTACAACCCATTGATTTAGAAAGTATTAAAACAGTATTAGTCACACATCCGAAGAGTGTTTTACAACATCTTCAACATGATGAGTTATCTAAGGAGTTACAAAGACATACCTATATTTCTCTACTCGCTGATGGCTCAAATGCCGATCATAATAACCAAGTTATTCAAGTGGGCTCTGTGGAAACAGCAATAAACTTTGTCAAGCAAGGTCTGGGTTATTCTCGGCTTCCCCTGACCGTTGTTCAGGAAGAGTTGAATAAAAATACGATAAAACAATTAAATATACATAGTGAAGATAAAGAATATAAATTCTACCTTTATTTGAATAGAAATTCATTTTCAACAGAAGATATAAAAAGCTTATTATCCTTAATAAACAATCCACATCAAAATTTAATTATTGATTAATTAAACGTTATTTTTAATTTTAAAAACGAACATTAAACAATTTGATATAAAGACAAAAAAACTCATGTAAATCTTTATTAACTTAAATTTTTTGTGATGTTATATTTTATTGGCATATTCCCTATGCGAATAAACTAATACTTAAATCTATACTTATAAATAAATTAAAAAGTAACAATAACTACTTTTTATATAGGACCGCTCATGAGCAAATTAAATAAATCTCTCTATTTATTAGGGATGAGTCTCTCTCTACTTTCTGCACCTGCTGCTTTTGCATCGGGCACAATTAACTTTACCGGAGAAATAACAGATCAAGCCTGTACAGTGGATAGTTCTTCTAAAAATCTAACTGTAAATTTAGGAAAAGTATCATCAAAAAGTTTAGCAACAAAAGGGGAAGTTGCTGGCCTTAAAGATTTCACAATCAAACTGATTGATTGCCCTGTCAATACCACTGTCTCTGTCCGTTTTGGCGGGACTCGTGATGCCATTGATAGCGATATTTTAGCCATTGATCAAGTTTCAGGTGGTGCGACAAATGTGGGTATCGCTCTCTTTGAAAAAGATGCCGTATCTCAAATAAACCTATATGACGATTCGAAAGAAGTCGAAATCAATGGAACTGAAATTAACTTAGATTATGTTGCACGCTACAAAGCAACAGCACAAGCAACACCAGGGCCAGCTAACGGATCAGCCGTTTATAGCATCCAATATAAATAATAAAAACGAGGGTAATACTTATTACCCTCTTATTTCCCTTAATCTTGTGGCGCCATTTATGAAAAAGAATATTTTTCTAACTCTATTTTTATTATTTTCTCTCATAACGGTAAGCCATGCTGCTGGAATAAGTGTGGGGGGAACTCGGTTTGTTTATAACGATAATGCTCGTGAAATAAGCATTCCTATTCTAAATACCGATAAAGAAAAACCTTATCTTATCCAAAGTTGGGTCTCTGCTTTTCAAGGTACAGAAAAAACGCCTTTTATTGCAACACCCCCGCTTTTTCGTATCGAACCTGATGGCACAGGAACTGCACGTATTTCCTATACTGGTGAACCGTTAAATTCAAATACTGAAGTCGTCTATTGGCTGAATATAAAATCAATTCCACCTGTTGAAAAAAGTCCTGAAAATCAATTACAACTAGTGATTAACTCTCAATTTAAACTCTTTTTACGCTCTCATGATATTGAGCCACTTAATTTTAATAACGTTGAGTTATCCAAACAAAGCCAAGGGTTGGTGCTTAATAACAAAACACCTTATCACCTCACGATTAAACATATTTTTATTGATGATAAACGCTACCCTTACGACCCTTTAATCAACCCTCATCAAGAAGTAGTGTTACTTAAAGAGAGTCCTATTTCCCAGAAAGTCACTGTGCAGTTTATTAATGACTACGGTGCAACTGTAGATAAAGTATTAAATTAAGAGTATAGAGTTATGACTTTATCCATCATCGCGTTATCTACAAAACGATTATCGGTATTTCCTGCTGATAATCTCTATCGCCACTGTGTACTAGCTATGGCAATAGCCTCTATTTTATTTCCTTATCAGGTGATTGCTGAAGAGCAATTTAACCCTGATGCACTCAACTTAGGAATAGAAAATCAAGTCGCAGATATTAATAGCCTTGATTATTTTTCTTATGCGGGAGGACAGCTTCCTGGTGTCTACTCTGTTGATATTTATCTCAATAATAAATTAATCGATAATCGCCAAGTCCGTTTTATTTTCGATGAAGAAAAAAAGGTACTGACACCTGAACTCACCAAACAAGATTTATTAAATTGGGGAGTAAAAGAGTCTGTGACTTCGCAATTTAACCAGCAAGCGAGTACATCAACAGTTACCGATATTGCTAGCATTATTCCGAATGCAAAATATGAGTATGATTTTTCACGAGCACGTTTGTCGTTTTCTATACCACAAATTGCTTTATACAATTATGGGCAAGGCTATATTCCACCAGCACAGTGGAACGATGGCATAAATGCCGCCTTTGTAAATTACACTTATCGTCAAAATCAATATTGGTATCGTGACCAAAACAACAGTAACTCTATTTTCTTAGGATTACGAAGTGGTGTTAATGTTGGCGCTTGGCGTTTACGTAACCACAGTAACTACAATAAAAATAGTGATAACTCATCTCAATGGAATAGCTTGCAGACTTATGTTGAGCGAGATATTCGTCGTTTAAAAAGTCGTTTAACTCTCGGTGAAACGGCTTCTGATAACGATGTATTGGAGAGCATTCCTTATCGTGGTATTAAATTAGCTTCAGATGAAAGCATGTTGCCACAAAGCCAACGTGGATTTGCTCCTATCGTCAGAGGTATCGCGCAAAGTAATGCTGTTGTCACCATTCGACAAAATAACAGCATCATTTATCAGACCTCCGTTCCACCGGGTGAGTTTGCTATTTCAGATTTATATCCCACTTCTTACAGCGGTGATTTACAAGTTACGATTGAAGAAGCCGACGGAACAACCCGTACTTTTTCACAACCTTTTTCTGCTGTTCCCATGATGCAACGCGCGGGTAGCTTAAAATACAGTGTAGATATTGGTAAATATTATGCAGATACGGCTGCGAGGAAACCTAATTTCTTTCAAACCTCAGCTATTTATGGACTTCCTTACAATCTTTCCATTTATGGTGGCACATTAATCTCTGCTGATTATCAAGCTTATGCGTTAGGTACAGGAGTTAATCTTGGCTATTTAGGTGCCGTTTCTGCGGATATAACTCACGCGAGAACAACCTTAATAAATAACGATGAAGCCCAAGGGCAATCTTATCGTGTTCAATATTCTAAATATTTACCTGATACTAAAACGGGTTTTTCACTGGCTTCTTATCGCTATTCAACAAAAGATTATTACGATTTCTCGGCAGCTAATGAACGTTTTTCTCATCTTTATCGTAAGAAAAAACAGTTCCAGTTATCCGTATCACAATCTTTAGGAGATATGGGTTATCTCTCATTAAATGGTTATCAACAATATTATTGGTATCAAGACAGAGTCGATCGCAATATGAATGTGAGTTTTAACTCAAATTATCGAGCTTTAAGTTATAGCGTCTCTTATGCTTATAACAAGCGTCAAGAAAGTGGGTTAACCGATCAGATTTTATCTATTAATTTTAGTCTTCCGTTTAATGTTGCTCAGAATAACAACTGGTTAAGTTATCGCTATAACACCAGTAAACAAGGTGATTCTATTAGCTCAGTGAGTTTAAGTGGTACTCAGTTGGAAGATAACAACCTGCAATATGATATTTCACAAAACTACAATCATTCTCGTCAAGAATACAGTGGCTCTGTTAATGGCAACTACAGTGCTTCAGGGGGCGAAATCAGTGCGGGTTACAGTTACGACAAACGTTATCAATCAATGAATTGGGGGGCAACAGGTGCACTTTTGGTTCATCAAGGTGGGATCACGCCATCGCGAACCATTTACGATTCTGCCATTTTAATTAAAGCAGAAGACGTTGATAACTTAAAAGTCAGTAGCGCACAAAGCCTTTATACCAATGCTCAAGGTTATGCTGTTATTCCTAATGTTTCACGTTATGAACGGAATAAAGTGACGGTTGATCCGGCTTCTTTAACGGGGAATAACGACGTTGAATTAACATCGACAACCGTTATTCCAACTAAAGGAGCAATTGTCTTAGCCGATTTCAAAGCAAGAAAAGGCGCTCGTGTACTTGCAAACTTGCACTACAACGGAACACCACTGCCATTTGGTACTCAAGTTGAAATTTATAAAGACGATCAGGTGCTTTCAAGTGGAATTGTGGCCAATGATGGTGAGGTTTTCTTAAATGGCGTACCCGAACACAGCCAGCTACGAGCTAAATGGGGCAACAGTGCTGTTGAACAGTGCCAAACGACGTTAAATGTGGATCTTGCCTTAGAAAAAATCCAATTTTTACAACTTGAATGCAGATAGGTGATCACAATGAATAAATCTATAACTTTTGGTTGTCTGTTTGCTATTTTGTATACATCAACCACATTTGCAGAATTTAGGGCTGAATTTACCACTAAAACGGTCACCTATTCTGCTCCTATTTATGTCTCACGTTCAGCGCCGATTTTAACCGAAATCGCTACTATTCCGTTAGGAACGATGAACGCATGGACATGGTGGAACCTCTCCGGTAGTGCAGTAAGACCTGGGATTTATTTACCGGGCTCTTTAAATGCATCAAGCCCAAAAGTGAATGGCGCTTATGTCAAAGAACTTAACAGCAGTGGTGTAGGTTATACCTTACATGGCACCATTAACGGGAGTTGTAGTGGCTCTGCTTATGTCGATGGTCAGCAAAATATTGATGGTAACTACAGTAATCGCCTTATTTGCTCAACCTATGCTACCAGTGGTAATTATTCTGTTTCATTAGAAATGAAGCTTTATAAATTACGAGATAATGTAAAATCACAAACCATCCCTGCTTCATGGGTGGCAATGTTAATTATCTACAACAATGGCTTTATCACTAGTGACTATGTGGGGAAAGTAGAACCCAAAATTAACCTCTCATCATTAAATATTATCTCAAGTGGTTGTGATGTGGTGAATAACAACATTAATGTCCCACTCGGTGCAGTTCCTAAATCAAGTTTTAACGGTGTTGGCTCTGTAAGCCCCGAAAGTATTAAAAATTTTAATATCGACTTGAGTTGTGATCCTGTTTCACCAATCAAAATTCGGTTTGAGGGCGTCGCTGATGATCAACAAACTGCTGGAACCATTGGTTTAAGTAATCCAACAGACAGCAATACTGCCAAGGGTTACGGTATCCAAGTTAAATATAAAAATCAGCCTATTAAGCTAGGACAACTCATTACTGTGAGTGAAGAAAATAGCGGTGCAGGGAGTTATTCTATCCCTTTGGAGGCAGGCTATATCCAAACCTCTGATACAACGAGCGCAGGCAAAGCCAATGGGACATTACAGTTTACGATGCAATATCACTGACGAAATGTAGACAGATTTAAAAAGAAAAAGGCGAACAACACATCTTCTTCGCCTTTTTCTTTAGAAGGGATCACACTTGGTATAACTTACGTAAATAATGAGGAACGGCTTCATCCGCGTTAGTACCGATCACTTCCATATTGGGTAGCAGATCTTTTAATGCCTGATGGGCATTTTCCATAATGCAGCCTTTACCCGCTATCTTGAGCATCTCTTTGTCATTCATACCGTCGCCAAACGCGATAGCATCTTTCGCAGAGTGTTGCATCAGTTCAGCTACTTTCTCTAGCGCCTCACCTTTAGATACACCACCAGCCATCACTTCTAAACAATTACGCAGTGAGAAACTCACATTGACCTTATCACCCCAGCGCTGATTAATTTCATTCTCTAGCTTCAGTAATAGCTCATGATCCTCAGAGGTGAAAAAGACCTTACAGACATTGGTGGTCGGGAATCCTGTTTTACAATATAACTCATAGCTAAAGTCTGATTCTCGAAAAAACTCACAAGCCCCCGGCATCTCTTTATTAACATACCAATAGTCACTAGCATAAATATTAGTTTCAATTTCAGGGTGATCAAAAACCATAAGAGCCAAGTCATAAGCAATTTCAGGCTCAAGATCTTGGCTAAAAATAAGGTCGCCATGCGTGTTATGCACTCGTGCACCATTAGAGGTTATCATATAAGCGTTAATGCCTAATCCATCACGAATTTGAGCAACATCAACATGATGACGACCTGTTGCGAATACAAAATGCACCCCTTTATTAATAAGTAGGTGCAGGGTTTCTTGCGTATAGGGAGTTAAGACATGATTAGGTGATAACAACGTGCCATCAAGATCTGAAGCGACTATCGAATACATACACATTCCTGATTAAAATAAATGCTTATCATAAAACTCACAGATTTCATTTAATGCTTGTGAGCGTAGCTTATCTATTTCGAACAAGATTTCATGATGCGCACCCTCAATCACCAGTGGCAATTTTTGTTTTTCTTCTCTTGTTCTGGACTGACTATAACGTTCACAGAAAGCCCTTAGCTCTTGATTATCTACCACCTTATCAAGCTCTGCTTCGAGCACTAATAGAGGGGTATTAATCTCTCCCGCATGTTCAATTAACCAATCTCCCATTTTTAGACTCTCTCCCATCCAATGATAAGTAGGTCCACCTAATCGCAGTTCTGGAAAATCAGCATAATAACGTAAATATCGGCGATATCGCTCATGGCTATGTGTTAACACATTAAGGATAAATGGCAGTGGAAACCATTTACCTGTTGATACCGCGTAATTATTTCTTTCAGATTGATTCTGTTCTGCTCGGTTAACTAAAAAATTAGCCACCCAGCGAGGTATGGGTAATTTAATACCAAACATCGGCGCACTTAATGCCGCAGCTTTAAAAACATGAGTTTGCTTTAGAAGATATCCCGCTAAGATTGCCCCTCCCATTGAGTGAGCTAATGCAAAATAATGCGGGTATTGAAAAGGCAGCACTATCGTATCGACGAACGTCGAGAAATCATCGATATAATCACTAAATTTCTCTACATGTCCTTTTTGCGTATCTTCTAACAGTCTGTCAGAAAGCCCTTGTCCTCGATGATCGAGAAGAAAAACATCATAGCCTGAGTGAAAAAAATCGAATGCAACTTCAGGGTACTTTACATAGCTTTCACTACGGCCCGAAGCAATAACTAGAGCTTTATTGTGCGATGGTGAACGCCAATAAACATAGCGAATTTTGGCGCCATCAACACCAACAAACTCACCTTCTTCGCGTTGCCCCCAAAAATCCAATAAGACGCCGTTCGTAAATGCAGAAAACTGCTTTTCACGCGATAACCACGAATATTTAAACAAAGTGGTTGTCATTGACTCTCCTTATTAGCGTTATTCAAAGCCCTCAATATGGTCACGAATGAGTGTCATAAAAGCAGGTCCAAATCGTTCTAATTTTCGTTGTCCGACACCGTTTATTAATAATAACTCATCAGGATAAACAGGGCATTGTTCTGCCATTTCAATCAATGTGACATCATTAAAAACGACAAATGGTGGAATATTTTCTTCATCAGCAATAGACTTACGCAATTTACGTAGTTTCGCAAATAATTTTCTATCGTACTGTCTATGGGTATTTTTTGTTTGTTGATTACGGCTTTTTGTCGGGCTTAATAATCTAGGCACGGCTAATTGTAATGGCACTTCACCACGTAAGATGGGTCTTGCCATTTCTGTCAGTTGTAATGCAGAGCGATGGACAATATTTTGTGTCACCATACCTAAATGAATAAGCTGGCGGATCACACTCACCCAATGTTCATGGCTTTGCGCTTTACCAATACCATAAACAGGTAATGTATCGTGTCCCAAATCCCGAATACGCTGATTATTCGCACCTCTTAAAATTTCAACAATATAACCAATACCAAAGTGCTGACCAGTACGATAAATACAGGACAATGCCTTTTGTGCATCCACTAAACCATCATATTGCTTAGGGGGATCAAGACAAATATCGCAGTTACCACAAGCATTTTGTCGATGCTCATCGAAGTAATTTAGTAACACTAAACGTCGGCATGTTTGCGCTTCAGCAAATGCTCCCATTGCGTTGAGCTTATGCATTTCAATCGCTTTTTGGTCGCTTTCTGGCTTTTCATCTAAACAACGACGCAACCACGCCATATCGGCAGGATCATAAAATAATACCGCTTCCGCGGGCAACCCATCTCGCCCTGCTCGTCCTGTTTCTTGGTAATAAGATTCAATATTTCGCGGAATATCAAAGTGAACGACAAATCGGACATTGGGTTTATTAATGCCCATACCAAATGCAACAGTGGCAACCACAATTTGCAAATCATCACGTTGGAAAGCTTCTTGCACTTTAGCACGTTGTGCAATTTCCATTCCAGCATGATAACCCGCAATACTTAATCCTCGTTTACTCAGGCGTTCTGCGGTTTCTTCGACTTTACTGCGACTATTACAGTAAATAATGCCTGATTTTCCTTTTTGGCCACGAATAAATAGCCAAAGCTGATCGAGTGGTTTGTATTTCTCTACTAAAGTGTAGCGGATATTCGGTCTATCGAAACTGCTGATATGAATTAAGGGATCACGCAACACTAGCTGATTAATAATATCGTAACGTGTTGTATTATCGGCCGTTGCCGTCAGTGCAATAATAGGAACGTCAGCAATATATTGTCTTAATAATCCTATACCGCGATATTCAGGACGAAAATCATGTCCCCATTGTGAAATGCAGTGCGCTTCATCAACGGCCAGTAATACCGGTTTCCACTGCACTAATTGATGAAGAAAACTCTCCATCATTAAACGTTCAGGGGCAATATACAGCAGTTTTATTTCACCCTTTTGACAACGTATTTGAACATCAAGCTGCTCTTCACGCGTTTGGGTTGAATTTAAATAAGCCGCTTCAATACCATGAAGGCAAAGTTGATCAACCTGATCTTTCATCAGTGAGATGAGTGGCGAAACAACCACTGTCAGCCCATCAAGCAATAAGGCGGGAATTTGATAACAAAGAGATTTACCACCCCCTGTCGGCATCACAACTAGACAATCTCTCCCAGTTGTAATGGTATGGATGACTTCTTGCTGACCAGGACGAAATTGCTGATACCCAAAGGTTTCTCGCAAAATAGCCTGTGCTGATGGCATTGAGTTAAGAACTTCTGCTGTGGACACACCGTTCCTCTGAAAAGCTGCTGATAAAAACTATGATGAGGAGTAAAAGAAAAGGCACCAATGTGAAGGTGCCATCATCATTTATAGCGCTATGCTAACCCAGAACGGGGAAAATTACAGCATATCATTCAGCATCACACCCACACCGACCCGTGTCTGGCGAAAATTATAGTCAATCATCGATTCACCATAACCACTAAATACTTGGGTATAAAAACGTACATGTTTAGTGATTGGGTAACTCCAGCCTAATTCAGCTGCCCCATAACCACTGTTCCAGTTATAACGTCCAGTCGCAGTGATCACACTTTCGCCTAGTCGATAGCCCACTTTTAAACGGTAATACCCCATATAGCGATTAATATCTGGATTATCATCACGTTGAGCACTTTCACTAAAGCGATACCACGGTTTTAGATCAAGCTGTAAATTGCCTTTTTGGGCCATAAAACGCGCATAAGCGCGGTTCCAGCTACGAGAGGTGGGATCAGAACGACCATTCGATTCGTGATTAAAACCTGTTTCTATTTCACGAAGTGTCCAACCTGCAAATTTATAGTCTGTTGCCCAACCTAGAAAAAGTTGCGGTTCATAGTTTGTTTCACGGAAAGGGGCTGATTCTTTCTTATTACTTAATTGCCACCAAGAGCGTTGAGTATAAGATGCCGCTAAAACAGAGTTTTCACCCGCAATACCGCGCCACAAAGGGAAGGCCAAACTGAGCTGAAATTTCACCTCATCTTTTTTAGCCTTATTACCCCAATCATAACTTTGAATAGCCTCTTTATTCATATCAGAGGTGTCAGTGTAAATAATATAATTGGATTCATAAGGATAAAGAACAAAAGGTGAATCGTATTCTTGTAATAAACCAGAAATGATACTGCCCTGAACAAGCGGTGCAGGAGATGATGATGCTTGAATTTCCGATGCAAATCCCCATGCTGGATAGAATAAAACCACCGCAAGTAAAGAACGGATGTAACGCATAGTTAATTATCCTGTTTCATTATTGAATAATATAGAAGTTAGTACTTACTTTAGAATTAGTTCTTATATATGTGCTTTATTGCACTTTAGCGTCCATATTTTACACGTAATTGCCATTAAATCTCGTATATTTTCACATCATTATATTTATAGCACGAATGTGCAATTACGAATTCGTCATGTATTATTAACATAATATTAACTTGATGATGTGATATCAGAGGTTCTAAAAATGGAAAAACAGTTAACATTAGAAGAGGCTCAAACACTAATTGGTCATGTTTTTGTTTATAAGATGCCCTTTAATCAATTAATTGGCTTAGAGCTAGTTCGTTTTGAGCAAGACTACGCTGAAATTCAATTTCGGTATCAAGATAAACTTGTTGGTAATATTGCTCAACGTATCTTACATGGTGGGCTTATTGCTTCTGTACTTGATGTCAGCGCGGGATTAGTTTGTGTCGGTAACGCATTAACACGTTTAGCACCAATATCCCAAGAGCAACTCGAACAAAAACTCGCTAATATGGGCACGATTGATTTACGTGTTGATTATTTAAGACCGGGACGTGGAGAATGTTTTACTGCAAGTAGCCATATTTTACGCAGTGGTAATAAAGTGTCTGTTGCTCGTGTTGAATTACATAATGAAAAACAAATTCATATTGCGAGTGGGACAGCAACTTATATTGTAGGTTAAGCCTTTGCTAAAATTCAATGTGCGCGATAATGCTTAGATTAGTATTAATTACTTGTAAAAATACATGCCTAATGACACATTAAATAATGTCATTGGGTATGATAACCCCGTCACACTTTTCCTTTCCATCAATTCCAGAGATAGCATGAGCCAGAAAAACACGATGAAAGGCGTTTTATGTGCCTTAGGCGCCTATTTGATCTGGGGTATTGCCCCTGTCTATTTTAAAAGCATTCAAGAAGTGCCCGCAGAAGAGATCTTAACGCACCGCATTTTATGGTCGTTCTTTTTCATGTTGATTTTAATGACTATCAGTCGTCATTGGCCTTATTTGCGCCAATTAATACGTCAACCTAAAAAAATTCTTCTTTTAGCACTGACTGCCATTATTATCGCAACTAACTGGCTTACCTATATATGGGCGGTTAACCATGGTTATATGCTAGAAGCCAGCCTTGGCTACTTTATTAACCCACTCGTTAACGTACTATTTGGCATGCTTTTCTTGAGCGAGCGGTTCCGCCGTATGCAATGGATAGCAGTAGGTTTGGCATTTACTGGTGTATTTATTCAACTCTGGCACTTTGGTTCAGTGCCCGTGATTGGATTAAGCCTTGCCATGACTTTTGGCCTTTATGGCTTACTGCGTAAAAAATTGGGTGTCGATGCACAAACAGGTATGCTGGTAGAAACATTATGGCTATTCCCCGTTGCATTAGTTTATATCTTATTTTTCACACATTCGCCGACTAGCAATATGCTTGAAAATAGTTGGTCATTAAATACCTTGTTAATTGCAGCCGGTATTATTACAACTATACCGCTACTACTCTTTACAGAAGCTGCACATCATCTGCGTTTATCAACTTTGGGCTTTTTCCAATATATTGGCCCCACCTTGATGTTTATTCTTGCCACAATGGTATATGGCGAGCAAATTGATGCAGAAAGATTAGTGACCTTTGGTTTTATTTGGGTTGCACTGATCCTCTTTACACTTGATGCACTTTATACACAACGCCGTTTGAGACGTAGCTAACCTCCTAAAACTCACTCTTCCGCTAAATTACTAATTTGTGTAAAAGCGGAAGAGAGTTTTTTCTGCTTACTCTTCTTTAATGAATGCGCACTCTTTGATTTCGCTTCTACATAGCGATTTGAGTACCTAAATAACGTTGATATTGCATTATTAACCCATTGAATATGGTTAATCACAACGCTGTAATAGAGATTGATACGAGGAACAAAATCACGTTGATGTCTCAATAACTTACAATACAAATCTTCTTCAAATTCATTGATAGGTTCACTGGGATGATAAGTATCACACAGGACTTCCTCAATATTTTCAATCAATAATTCATTACTAGAAAAAGAGGCGGAAGAAGTTCGCGTGCAAGGTGAAACAAAAGAGTAGGTATAAAAGAATACGCTAGAGAATTTCATCAATTAATCCCGTTGAGTAAGAATAGATAACGAGATTATTAAGTAATCAAATCGAACATCCCTTAAAAAAACACCCTTACTTATTTGATAGATAAGTAAGGGTGTTTTTTATATTAAGATAGTAACTGCTCACTTTAAATGACAACTTACTCTAGTCGAGCAAATGCAGCTACCAGCCATTTAATACCTTCACCATTAAAGGCGATTTGTAATCGGCAATGTTCACCGCTACCTTCAATATTGATAATGGTGCCATCACCAAATTTAGGGTGCTTCACACGTTGCCCAAGCGAATAACCGGTATCATTGCTAATCGGAGTGCCTAAACGGCTATGATTGACAGGACGTGAAACCGTCGCACGTAAACGAACTTCTTCAACACACTCTTTAGGTAACTCACCAATAAAGCGAGATGGCCGATGACTGACTTCTTTTCCATATAGACGGCGGTTTTCAGCGTAAGTAAGCGTTAACTTTTTCATTGCTCGCGTGACACCCACATAAGCCAAACGACGCTCTTCTTCTAAACGCCCACCTTCATCTAGCGACATCTGACTTGGGAACATACCTTCTTCTACACCCACAATAAAGACTTGTGAAAATTCGAGCCCTTTAGCCGAATGAAGTGTCATTAACTGCACAGCATCTTGATATGCATCAGCTTGGCTTTCGCCTGATTCTAATGCAGCATGAGAAAGAAACGCTTGCAGTGGCATCAAATCTTCGTCTTCATCTTGATAACTAAATTGGCGAGTCGCAGTAACCAGCTCTTCTAAGTTTTCAATACGAGCTTGTGCTTTTTCACCTTTTTCTTGCTCATACATCGCTTTTAAACCTGAATCACGAATAATTCGGTCTGTTTGCACATGTAATGGCATATCTGCCGTTTCAGAAGCAAGTGTTTCGATCAGTTCTAAAAACCGTTGGATTGCAGCGGTTGCTCGCCCTGCTAGCATTTTATGTTCGATAACCTGTAATGCGCTTTCCCATAAGGTAATTTGGTTATCTCTTGCAACTTGGCGAACAATATCTAATGTTCTATCACCAATCCCCCGTGTTGGTGTATTCACAACACGCTCGAAAGAAGCATCATCATGGCGATTCGCCGTTAATCGCATATAAGAGAGTGCATCTTTGATTTCTTGGCGCTCGAAGAAACGCTGACCGCCATAGATACGATATGGCATCGCTGCTTGTAATAATGCTTCTTCCATTATACGAGATTGGGCATTACTGCGATAAAGAATGGCACAATCTGTCAGTGCACCGCCTTCTTCTTGCCAGCGTTTAATTCGACCAACTACATAACGCGCTTCATCTAAATCATTAAAAGCACAATACAGCGAAATAGGCTCACCTTCTGCACCTTCAGTCCACAGATTTTTACCTAATCTGTCACTGTTATTAGCAATGAGTGCATTCGCGGCTTTTAGAATATTGCTGGTAGAACGATAATTTTGCTCTAATCGGATAGTCTCTGCGCCTGGGAATTCATTTAAGAAGTTTTGAATATTCTCAACCTGTGCACCACGCCAACCATAAATGGATTGGTCGTCGTCGCCGACAATCATCACTTTACCCGTTTGACCCGCCAGCATTCTAATCCATGCATATTGAATACGGTTAGTATCTTGAAACTCATCAACCAAGATATTAGTAAAGCGATTTTGGTAATGTTCTAAAATTTGCGGCTTATTCAACCAAAGCTCATGAGCACGTAATAAAAGCTCTGCAAAGTCCACCAGCCCCGCACGATCGCAAGCTTCTTGATATGCTTGATACACTTTCAACCATGTTGTTTCAACAGGATTACCATAGGTTTGAATATGCTGAGGGCGTAATCCTTCATCTTTTTTACCGTTGATGTACCACATTCCTTGTCGTGCAGGCCATTGTTTATCATCAAGGTTCATCGATTTAACAATGCGACGAATAAGACGATATTGATCGTCACTGTCAATAATTTGAAAGTCTTGTGGCAAATTTGCATCAAGATAGTGTGCGCGTAATAAACGATGAGCAAGGCTATGGAACGTGCCGATCCACATACCGCCTTGACTTGTACCAATTAAGTCTTCAATACGATGTCGCATCTCTGCGGCGGCTTTATTGGTAAACGTCACAGCCATAATCGAAAAGGGAGAAGCTTGTTCAACAGATAATAACCATGCGATACGATGTACCAGTACCCGTGTTTTACCACTGCCTGCGCCAGCTAACACCAGCATATTAATGCGAGGTGCGGCTACCGCTTCGCGCTGTTTATCGTTAAGGCCTTCTAGCAGATATGAGACGTCCATAATTACCAATCATTTAGTGAAGAAAATACTGTGGATATATACAGAAATAGAGAGTAAGCAACAAACTAACAGGAATTCACGTGCTATGCAAAATAAAGCCTTTCTTAACCGCGTTTATCTGTGCCATTCTTACCGCATATCACATTAAACTAATTCTATTAGTTTGCTTAAATCTGTAATTTCAATATGCGGCATTACTCTGGTTTCACCTTCTTCAAACAAACTACGGCTATCAAGGTTAATCCAACACGCTTGTAATCCACTACTAACGGCTCCCTCGACATCGGTTACAAGGTGGTCTCCCACATGTAGGATTTTCTCATGTGGAAGATCTAACAGTGCGGCAGCTTTATCAAACATATCAGGATAAGGTTTAGAGCGACCATCAGGGCCAGCTTTTAAAATATGTGAAAAATACTGTCCTAAACCACAACTTAATGGGTTTGCATTACCATTTGTAATCGCAATTAATGGGATTTTCTGTGCCAATTCGGTGAGAACATGATGAGTATTATTAGGTACATTAATGCGGCTACGCCAATAAGCAAAGTGCGCCATAATTTCATCCGCACCTTGTTGTGCTTTGGCTTCACTGTAACCGTAATCTAACAACATATTTCTAGCCGCAAGCCAACGCCATTGCGTAATATCATGAAAAATATCAGGATCATTTTCTAAAAGTGGCTTTTTGTAGGCATCCACATCGTGTTCTGTAAAATGATTAAAACGCAAATCATATTGACGAATAAAATCCAGCGTCTCTTTTTCTGTTTTATCCATCACTGGCACATTGTCATACAGCGTATCATCTAAATCAAAAGTCATCGCTGCGATTGGCGTCAGAGTTCTGTAAAAGCGCATTATGATTTTTCTCTCTTAGCTCTCGGATGAGCAGCATCATAGACTTTCGCTAAATGCTGAAAATCTAAGTGGGTATAAACTTGTGTGGTCGATAAATTGGCGTGCCCTAATAACTCTTGTACAGCACGCAAATCACCACTGGATTCCAATAAATGTGTGGCAAATGAGTGGCGCAATTTATGAGGGTTCACATGGCTACTTAGTCCTTGCTTAATCCCCCAAAGTTCAAACCGTTTTTGTACACTGCGCACAGATAAACGCTTACCACTTTGGGTTGAGATAAAGACAGCTTTATCTTCAGGTGCATAGAGCTCTCGTATCGGAAACCAATTTTGTAACCACTCTAGCGCTTTTCTTCCCAGCGGCACTTTTCGTTCTTTACTCCCTTTACCTAAAACACGAACTTCGCCTTCATTCATGTCGATATCGCTAATATTTAAGTTAGTCAATTCTGATAGACGTAATCCTGCACCATACATCACTTCCAACATGGTTCTATCTCTAACAGAAAGCGGATCTTTTAGGTCGATATTCATCAATTGGCTAACTTCATCAACATCCATATTTTTAGGAAGGTGACGACCCGATTTAGGCGTTCGAATACCTTTTGCTGGATTAACCTCTAACATTCCTTGTGCCACTTGCCAATCAAGAAAACTACGTAACGCCGAAAAGCGCAAAGCAAGACTAGTCGGTTGTAACCCGCTACGATTGCTTTTTGCTAATAACATGCGTACATGTTGGCTTTCGAGTGATATCCATTGTGTGATTTTCATCGCCACCATCATTTGTGCTAATGCCATCAGTTGGCGATGATAATTTTCTACTGTGACAGGGCTTAATCGACGTTCAACTTGAATATAACGCAGGAATTGCTCGATAGCGGTGGAGAGTGTTTCTGGAATATCTATTGGTTGATTCATTGCCTTGCAATCCAACGAAGTAATAATTCGGGTAAAATATGGGCTAGCTTATCCAGCATTACTGTTCCCATCCCTTCCTGAAAATGTTGGTTATCTCGGCTATTAAAAATAATCACCCCCAAATCACCATAATGCCCTAACAATGAAAGCGCAACGGAACCAGAACGTCGTACATTCGGCATCAATAACATTATCTCTTGCCCATTTAATGGGCCTAAATAGTGATTATCATCACCCATACGTTGAATGCGAAAATGTTCAAATGCTTGACGAGATAATGGGAGATCTTGTGCATCTAAAGGTGGCTGCAATTGCCAGCGATCAGTAAATAGGCGTAATTGAACTGAATAAAGCCCTAATCCTTTTGCCCAAAGGTTTAAGCGCTCTAGCATTTCGTGAAGAGAAGCACTGTTGGATAGTTCAGAAATTAATAATAAGAGTTGGCTAAACAGTGCTTCATTTTCCGAGGCTTGTTCTATCAACAAACGCATATCTTCTTCAAGATAATGGATACGGTTTCGTTGACGCGACATTATCCATTCAACTAAAGAAACAGTTCCTCTGACGGGATGAGGAACTTTCATTTGCTCGATATAGCTTGCATTACGGATAAAAAAACCAGGATGCTCCCTAAGGTAACGGATCACTTGTTGATCATTAAGTTCGTTTGTTTCAGGGCAACAAAACTGCTCATTTTTATCCGTCATACAGATAGCCTCTCAAAAAATAATATTATAGCTGGATGATCCCATCATAAATATGTGTCGCTGGCCCAGTCATATAAAGAGAGTTACCCTCTCCTTTCCATTCAATTAGCAGTACACCACCGGGTAAAGTCACTTTCACTCGTTTATCTAATAAACCTTGTGAAATACCGATAGCAACAGCAGCACAAGCTCCGCTACCACAGGCATTCGTTTCGCCCGCACCTCGTTCAAATACCCGTAAATGAAGGTTGTTTCTGTCTACAATCTGCATAAAACCAATATTAGCACGTTCAGGAAAACGTTCATGTTGCTCTAACACAGGTCCTAACAACTCAACTTCGGCTGTTTTAATGTCTTCGACCTGAATGACGCAATGGGGATTTCCCATTGAAACTACACCACATAATACAGTGCGTTCCATTGCCCTGATAATATAGGTCTTTTCTGCCTTTTGTGCACGGAAAGGGATTTTTTGAGGTTCAAATTCGGGCTCCCCCATATTGACGCACACATCGTCATTATCCATAACTTGCAAGGTCATTCTGCCAGACTGTGTACTGACTTTTATCTCTCTTTTGTTTGTAAGACCTTTTAATCTCACAAATCGAGCAAAGCAACGAGCGCCATTACCACACTGCGCAACCTCACTTCCATCCGCATTAAAAATGCGATAATGGAAATCGAGTTCAGGATCATAAGGTGCTTCAACCACCAATAATTGATCAAACCCAACACCAGTATGGCGATTCGCTAATCGACATATTAATTCTGGTGAAAAATAAACATTTTGAGTCACAGCATCGACCACCATAAAGTCGTTACCAAGACCATGCATTTTTGAAAATTGCATCTTGCCCCTGCCTGAAACGAAATTACCGTTTCTAAAATTGACTAATTGGTCTGAGTTGAGGCGCTCTCAACTTGCTGGGTTGGCTGGGGTGACTGTGTCATTTTTGCCTGAGTATCTTCAGGTGGGAAATAAAGAGGGCCTTTCAAGCCACAACCAGAAAGAGAAATCAGTGTTATTATAGCAAGAGTGCAACGTAAATACGTTTTCATTCGAAATCTGCCTGTCATTTATTTGGTTAATATCCTCTATAATCGCAGTTAGATCTCGAAAAGCAAATAGGAAATGAAGATGAACGACAGTGAATTTCACCAATTAGCTGACGAACTCTTGTCAGAAATAGAACAAACTATTGATAATTATGAAGGTGACGCAGATATTGATTGTGAAATCAATGGCGGTGTAATGACATTAACCTTTGAAAATAATAGCAAAATTATTATTAATCGTCAGGAAGCGTTTCATCAAATTTGGTTAGCAACACGTTCTGGTGGTTATCACTTTGATTGGAAAGATGAGCAATGGATTTGTGATAGAAGTGGTGGTGAATTTTTAACCATGCTAGCACAAGCAATAACAGAACAAAGTGGGGAAGCGTTTTCTTTCTAAGAAGCGCGGTTAATTACAATAATGGGAGCTATCAAAGCTCCCATTTGTGTTTTTATTGACTCATACTCAATTAAGTGTGTTGCACTGCTTTATAATCTGTAAATCCATGGGCAACAACATTCATCTCAGGTTGCGCTTCTTTACTACCTAGATCGGATAATTTACCAAATGATCCGCCAGCAAAAGGTAGCACTTGTGTTAAGCCTTCCACTTTCACAATTTGATAAAATTGTGGCAAGTTAAAATTAATAAAGCTTGAGCCATATGTAAATCGGTCATGAGAGGAAGAGTAGAAACGGCTAACATCTTTCACTAACTCTTCTTTACTTCCTTCACAATGGGAATAAATTTCGACGCGATTTGCTTCATCTAAGATATAGATATTAAAGACATTATTATCTTCTGTGGTTTCAAAGAAGAATTGGATAATCCCTTCACACGCAAAACCATCAATCACCGCAGGTAAATAGCGAGCATCTTTATCTAATTTAACCGGCAACCCATGAAGCTTGTTATATGAAATTGCACCATAAAACTCGATAGCATTTTCTAATTTTTGTACTGACACATTGAGGCGTTCAAAGAACAATCCCCACGTTTGCCCAGCAATACGCAAAGCTTTAAAACGCCCCGGCTCTAAACGATTCGTTGATAACCGCAATTCAATACATTCTGAAACTAACTGCTGAACACGAGTACGGATTAAACCACGCAAATGTTGGCTATAACAGAATACTTCAACAGAAGCAGGTGGAGCCGCATCTTGGTGCATTTTACCTAAAATCGTTTTTAACGATTCCAACATAGATTGTGTACCACTGAAATGAAGGGTTCTTACTTCATTCCAAGAGTTACGATACAACAAATCAATGCTACCAATAAGACACTGCTCTTTTTCGCCAAAACTAAAGACATCTAATTTTCTAAAATCAAAGTGAACCACTTGATCAGAAAAACTTTCTGTTGGGTCAGTTTCTAAATTGACAATAATCGCAAGGTGTCTAATTTCACAAGGGCTATACAGTGCTTTCGGTGTCGGTGCAGGTAAACGAATCGGGAAATGGCTCGACATATCCCTAACTAATTCATGTAGTTTAATTTCATCACAAGAAGATTCTCCTTGATGAATATAAACTCGAGACTCTTTCGTTAACAGCCCATTAAAGTAAGACCATGCCACTAATTTATTTAAATAGCGGTTATATTCTAATGGTTGATGTCCAACGATATTTTCAAAATCAGGGGCACGATTATATAAATACCAACCGCTACGATTTGCTCGGCCTTGTGGTACATAAATAAAGGTTAAATGCGACTCTGATAAATCAGGAGATATTTGCGGATTAACCAGTGTCACTTTACCAGGCAATGCTTCAAATGCCGCATAAAGTTTACGTGTTAATACACCAATATCTTGTGGGCTTGCACTGACACTTAAATTATTGCGACGCGCGAAACGGATAAGATTACGATAGCTTTGCATCATCGTATCTAATAGTTCGTTGTGCGCATCACGTACTCGCTCGATTTTCCAGCTATCACGGGTATCGAGTATCGTTAACCGTTCGTTATCCCATTGCCACTGAGTGACCAATTGCGATAAAACTTGTCGTCTCCAACCTTCGGATTCATTTTGTGTTTTTTCGTTAGATAATTTTTCACACACTTTAAGGTAGAAACAGCGACGGATAAGATCAAGGCGGGTTAAATCATTGATAGAAACCAAATAACGAGTAACACGCTCAAGCATCATACAATAAGCATCTAAACCATAATTAACGATTTCGCCACGGTGTAGATGTTGCTTCATCTCTAATGCTAGCAGTTTTCCATTAGGATAGTCCGCTGAATAAGCTTCTAATAAAATACTTTTTAATACCGCTTTATATGGTGAATCAACGCTTTTATAAAGCTGCCATAAACTTGCGCCGAAATACTCTTCGGCTGAAAGTTCACCTAACCCCCCCAAATCTAACCACTCATTAGGTGTTAATACGCCCTGAGCATAAAGGGAGTTAACATATTCATCATAATGGTGTTCTTCTTCTACTGGCACCATCGTCCATAGCAAGCGTTTACCTGCAAGACGTACCGCTGTACGGTAAAATTCGTCAAGTAAAAGAATATGTTGAGTAGAACCACAATCTTCCCCACCTAAGCTACCGCTTGCATGATGGCGAAATCTATTTTCATCGATTAAGAAAAATGTAACGTCAATGCCTAGCTCACCAGCCCACTGTTCAATCAGTTGGCACTTACGTTGTAAAAGCGCACGCTCATCCTGATCCAGCCATGATTGATGGCAGACCCAAATATCAATATCAGAGCAGTGACTTTGCCCAATAGAAGAAGTGCTACCCATCGAGTAGATGCCTGTAATTGGCAACTCTCCGCTGGCGTACCCTTCCATTGGCTCATCACATAATGCGTTAATCAGCTTATTGGCCCATTGACGTTGCATGTCATCAGGTTCAAAGAAACATGTGCCGTGAGGAACATTTCCTTGTATGTAGCCGGGCAACTCAGGATGGTGGTAATGCAATAAAACAGGAATTAAACCATAGACCTGTTTAAAAACATCACACATCGATGCAAATGCTCGTTCCAGTCTGAGTTGATTAATCGCATCCAGCCGTTGCTTCAGTGTTTCAATATAAAGATACAAGAGTTTCGCCTGAACAATACTAAGAAGATAGTAGAATCTGAGTTTATAAGTCACCAAGGTTGAGTTAAGTAATATTAATAGATAAAACTTTACTAACAAAATCTCGGAAACGTGATCAATTTAACACCTTGAACGCAAGGCGTAAAGAGGATCTCAAAATATAGCACCAAGATCTAAAAGTGATATTTAAATGCTTAATCGTGTAAAGCTATCGAATAAACGCCCTTAAAATCATTAAGATAAATCACTTTACTTACATAAAAAATGATAAAAAAAATCGCTCAATCCTCTCTTTAGCCTATAAAAATCCCTGTTTACTTAATGATGAAACTGAAAATAAATTTTGACAAAACATCAAAAAGCGATAAAAAATCGGAAATAGAAACAACTGATTGATAATAATGAATTATTTATATTTTTTGATTGTTTTTCATTTTTATACTTAAAATAATAATTCTATTTTTAATATTGCGATAATAATATTTAAAATAATATTTAATTTTTATTAATTATTTATTTAAATTAAGACTAAATTATTTTCTCTATTTTTATTATTTCTCTTTCTTTTATTTAATAATAATTTTGTTAAAATTTATCGTGTTTTTATATATTAAAAAAATAATAAGAAAGATAAGCATATTTACAATAATAGCCGTTTTATCAATATGTTCAGATAAAACATAATATTTATATCTCTTCTTGCTTATAGCTTGTTAACAAACATAATCTAATGTTTTAATTTTGTTAATAACCACACTTTTAATATAGATATAAAAAGAATAAAATTCTAAAAATAACTAAACCCAATAGTATCCATTAATAAATTACTTATTTTTTATTTCCTTTTTCTTTTTTTCTTTTTCGATGATGACCTCATTTCTTTCATTGTTATTACGATACAAAGCGCCTTAACTGGAAAATTGGGCCTTAAAGTGTTAAAACAATGGCTTATTTCTAAACAAAAATATCGCTAATCGCTCGGAAGAGATAATACTATTATGTCAAAAAGTACCATCCGTATTGCTACCCGCCAAAGTCCTCTCGCTATGTGGCAGGCGCTTTATGTGAAAGAACAACTGCAACTTACTCATCCAGGTTTAGTCGTCGAATTAGTACCGATGGTCACTAAAGGTGACATCATCCTAGATACACCTTTAGCTAAAGTGGGTGGCAAAGGGTTATTCGTAAAAGAATTAGAACTTGCTCTACTTGAATCACGTGCAGATATTGCTGTGCACTCCATGAAAGATGTTCCTATTGATTTCCCTGAAGGCTTAGGGTTAGTTACTATTTGTGAACGTGAAGATCCTCGTGATGCCTTTGTTTCTAATCATTATAATACGTTAGAAGAACTTCCTGCGGGTAGTATTGTAGGCACATCAAGTTTACGTCGCCAATGTCAATTAAAAGCACAACGCCCTGATCTAATTATTCGTGATTTACGAGGTAATGTAGGCACTCGCTTAAGTAAATTAGATAACGGCGATTACGATGCTATTATTCTTGCTGTTGCAGGCTTAAAACGCCTAGGCCTTAATGAACGTATTCGTACGCCATTATCAGCTGAGCAATCTTTACCCGCGGTTGGACAAGGCGCTGTGGGAATTGAGTGTCGCTTAGATGACAATGAAACTCGCCAGCTATTAGATGCGCTCAATCATTCCCGAACAGCAATTTGTGTTAAAGCAGAACGTGCAATGAATACGCGCCTTGAAGGCGGTTGCCAGGTTCCAATTGGAAGCTACGCTATTTGGCAAGATGACAAAATTTGGTTGCGGGCTTTAGTCGGTTCACCTGATGGTGAAACTATTTTACGAGGTGAACGTTTAGTGACGCCTGAAAACGCTGAAACCGCAGGCATCTCATTGGCTGAAGAGCTTTTAGATAAAGGTGCAAGAGCTATTTTAACGGCAGTGTATCAAGGTAGCACACCTGCATGAGTATTTTAGTTACTCGCCCCAACCCAGCAGGAAAAGCATTAACCCAGCGTTTAATTGATGCGGGTAAAACAGCTTTTCAAGCACCTTTAATCGAGATCACCGCAGGTCGTGAACTCCCTTTATTAGATGCTAAACTAAAAGGATTAAAGGCGGGTGATTGTGTATTTTTACTTTCCAAAAATGCGGTGTCATACGCAAACTGGCAGCTAAATCAATTACAACAATCATGGCCAGATACGCTATCCTATTATGGAATAGGTAAAAGCACAGCGAAAGATTTCCAACATTTAAGTAGTCTTCCAATTTGCTACCCTGAGCAAGGAGAAACCAGTGAGGATCTTCTTAACCTTTCTGCGCTTAATCAGGTGAAAAACAGGCGAATATTACTGCTTAGAGGTAACGGTGGTCGTGACTTACTCGCAAAAACATTGAGTCAACGAGGCGCAATTGTTGATGAATGCGAATGTTACCAACGCCTATTTATTAATTATTCCCCTGAAGAATTTGCGCTTCAATGGGAAAAAGCACAGGTTGATACGCTTGTTGTCACTAGCGGTGAAATGTTACAACAACTGTTTGATCTAGTCGCTGAATCTAAAAAAGCATGGCTGTTAAACTGCCATTTAATTGTGGTCAGTGAACGATTAGCAACAATAGCAAAAACATTAGGGTGGGAAACTATCACCGTTGCTGAAAGTGCCAATAATGATGCTTTATTTCATGCATTAATATAGAACCTAAATGAGACGCCGATATGACGGAACAGAAAAATACAAATGATAATGACTTGCCAAAAGATGCAGTTAAAGCTGATGAGAATGTCCGCTATCAGGAAGTCAAACCTGTTAATAACAAGCGCTCAGGCCTAATTGGAAGTGCTGTTGCTATTCTTGTTATTTTGGCAATCGGTGGTGGCCTTTACTATTACACCAATCAACAAGCATCAAAGCTGAGTGTAGAAAATCAATCACTCAAATCTGAGCTTACCCAATTACAACAGCTCCAAAACACTTATCAACAACGCTTTGACAATATTGATAGCATGTTTAACTCACAAAAACAGACTATTGATAAGTTACAAAATGAGCGCCAAACAACAGAGCGCCAAATCCAAGATCTACAAACACGCTTTGCCGCTATTTCTAATGCAGATGTCAAAAGTTGGCTATTAGCACAAGCTGATTTTATGGTGAAAATGGCAGGTCGGAAGTTGTGGAATGATCAAGATGTCGTGACCGCAGTAAGTCTACTAAAAGGTGCTGATAGTAGCTTAGCGGAAATGAATGATCCGAGCTTACTTGAGATCCGCCGTGCTATTAATGAAGACATCAGCAGTTTAGCTGCTCTCACTAAAATCGATAATGATGGCACCATCTTACAATTAAACCAGTTAGCGAATCAGATTGATAATCTCCGCTTAGCGGGTTTGGAGCGTAATGGCTCACCAATGGATAAAAACGACGAAACCATTTCAGGTTCACTTTCTGATTGGAAACAGAATCTCAGCAAAAGCTGGAAAAGCTTTATGGATGATTTTATTACTATTCGCCGCCGTGATACCGCAGCCGTTCCTTTATTAGCGCCAAACCAAGATATCTATTTACGTGAGAATATTCGTTCACGTTTATTAATTGCTTCCCAAGCGGTTCCTCGCCATCAAACTGAGATCTACCAGCAATCGCTTGAGGCAGTATCCACCTGGGTTCGTGCTTATTTTGATACCTCTGATCCAAGTACAACCGCATTTTTAGATACGGTATCTGAATTAGAGAAACAACCTATTACGCTTGCAATACCATCAGAATTGAAGAGCCCAACCTTGCTAGAAAAACGAGTAGAAAAGCAAATCCGCAATTTACTGGCACAAAATGAGTATGCAGAGCCACAAATTGCTGAAACACAAGCTGTTGAAGCCCAAGATGCCCAAGCTGTAGAAGCTGAACATAACGCATCAGAAAGCGCACAAGATGCCGCAGCTGATAGCACAGCAGTTGATGCACCAGTAACACCACGAGGAGAATAAGCTTATGTTAAAAATACTGCTCCTTTTTGTGGTGCTTATTGCGGGTGTCATTTTTGGCCCACTATTGGCAGGCCATCAAGGTTATGTGCTTATACAAACTGATGATTGGGATATTGAAACCAGTGTAACCAGCTTGGTCATTATGTTTGTTTTGCTACAATTAGCACTACTACTGATTGGTTGGAGTTATCGCCGCTTTATTGGTACAGGCTCAAAAGCCTATAGTTGGTTTTCTTTCCGTAAACGTAATCGTGCGCGCAAACAAACCAGTATGGCATTAATGAAATTAGCGGAAGGTGATTTTAAAGAAGTTGAAAAACTGATGAGTCGCAACGCAGACTATGCTGAACAGCCAGTTGTAAACTACCTATTAGCAGCAGAAGCAGCACAACAGCGCGGTGATGAATTCCGAGTTCAGCAACACCTTGAACGCGCAGCTGAGCTTGCCGATACCAATCAACTTCCAGTTGATATTACACGGGTGCGTATTTTATTGGCGCAAAATGAAAATCATGCGGCGCGTACTGGCGTTGATGAATTATTAAATCAAGCACCTCGCCATCCTGAGGTTTTACGTTTAGCTGAAACGGCTTATACCCGAACCGCTGCTTGGCAAGCATTGCTTGATATCATTCCTTCCATGCAAAAAATTGCATTACACACGGATGATGAACTCGCTCAATTACGCCAAAAAGCCTACATTGGCATTATGGGGCAGAAAATGTCCGAAAATGGCTGTGATGGACTGAAAAATTGGTGGAAAGCGCAGCCTCGTAAAGTGCATCACGATAATGCATTACGTGTTGTTTTAGCTGAACACCTTATTGAATGCAACGATCCTGATAGCGCTCAAACGATCATCTTAGACGGCATTAAACGCCAATATGACGAGCGTTTGATCCTACTATTACCTCGTTTAAAAAATACAGATGCCAGTGTGATTTTGAAAGTACTCAATTCATTAATTAAACAGCATGGGCCAACACCATTACTCAATAGCACATTAGGTCAGATAGCAATGCAACAAGGGCAATGGGGTCAAGCTGAAGAGGCTTTTCGTAATGCATTAAAACAACGCCCTGATGTTCATGATTTTGCGTGGCTTGCTGATGCATTAGATAAACAGAAAAAATCTGAAGAGTCGGCGAAAGTGCGTAAAGATGCTTTATTAATGACACTGAAAAAAGACTCTGTCATTTTTGAAGAGCCTAAAAAAAGTAAATAAACACATTCGATGAGAACGTGATCATAAATCGTTTAATTAACTGATCTAAAAACCCTCTTTATTGAGGGTTTTTTTATGTGATTTAAAAGCCTCGTTGAAATAACAACACCACTTCTACACATAGAGTCAAAAACACATACACCCAAGCGATACGATAAAAGCGAGTGGGTATTCCCTTCTCATTTTCTTGCTTAAATGCCAAATAATGTTTTTTCGCTTGATAAAACACGACGATATAAATCAGTGCGATCCCCTGACAAAGAAAAACCACATATTTAGCCCATGATTTGCCACCTATAATGAGCATGATAAGAGGGATCAAAAAAAACAATAATGGGCCAAACTTCTCTATAAGAAAGAGTTTTTCTTGTGCAAGATATGCTTTTTGCTTATTTATCATATTGATGCTATCCCCAATCTCCCCTTGCACTGGATAATAGCGTGTTAATGCAGTGAATACAAAATGGATGTGTGGTTGGTATATAAAAAAACGCCTGTATAAAACTATACAGGCGCATAAATATACAATCAGGTCTACAGACGGATGGTGCCTCACTCAACGTTTCGTCCTGTTGATGATGAATGATGTTCATCGTTAACGTGGACGTAGGCACCGAATAATCGGCTCTGCATCATTCCTAGGTTTATGAAGTCATATGCTGTCATAAGGAGTGGAATGAGCATCTACAATATACATAAAGCATTTAGCGTGCCAATTTTTCATTTTTTATTAAAAATATCCCCTATCCCTAAAAAAGTAAGGTAACTTATTGAATTCTAGTTTTCCTTTCTGACTCTACTCATTTTCAATGATAAATAAGCGACGACCTGTACTTCCAACACGCTATTGCTAAGTAGAAAAAGAAAATATAGTGTCTGATATACGTCTCTTTTTCACGACAAGAAAAACACAACCAATATTTAACCCTATAAAATCAATGTATTACATGTCTCCTATTGGAGACACCCAAAGTAGCGAGTGTTGGCATTTGCCGACAAATAAAATAAAAGACTTATATTTCATATAATTACTATCTATTATTTTATGTATTTAATTCATCTTTTTTTGAAGATTAAAATTCAGCAATAAATTAAATTATTAATAACTCTTAAGTGATAAGAACGATATTTCTGTTAAAAGCATCATTTTAGTTTTCTTATCTGAAACACATAACACGAAATAAAAAACATAAATTGTAGATGTAGATGTAGATGTAGAAAAAGTATGGCGGGTTTTAAAAAGCTAAATCGTAGATACGAAAAAGCCTCGATATAATCGAGGCTTTTTCTTATTGGTCGGCGAGAGAGGATTCGAACCTCCGACCCACTGGTCCCAAACCAGTTGCGCTACCAGGCTGCGCTACTCGCCGTCTGCATCACTGCTCTTATCTTGTTTATTGGTGCGAAGGGGGGGACTTGAACCCCCACGTCCGTTAGGACACTAACACCTGAAGCTAGCGCGTCTACCAATTCCGCCACCCTCGCATAAACAATAACTAAGATAAGATGGGGTGGCTAATGGGACTCGAACCCACGACAACTGGAATCACAATCCAGGGCTCTACCAACTGAGCTATAGCCACCATAACAGCTATCTTATTACTTCTTACAACAACGTTCTTCACCGTAACTCTTAGCACGCTTTAATGGCGCGCCCGACAGGATTCGAACCTGAGACCTCTGCCTCCGGAGGGCAGCGCTCTATCCAGCTGAGCTACGGGCGCTTCACGCCGTTGCGGGAGAGGATAGTACGGATTTACGCTCTGTCTGTCTAGTGCTTTTTGAAAAAAAAAGTTTGTTTGACGATAGTTTGTGCATTTCGTCGATAAATGGAGCGCTTTTACACACTAAACGCCCCGTCAGTATAATAATTAAACAACCAAGATGCTAGATAAAAGCATGAATAAATTATTTAATCAGCTCCGTCTAACAAAAAAAGACGCTATTACGACTACAATTTATTGGAATAATAATACCCGACGAATTTTAGTAGCTTAAATTGACGCTTAATTCGGCTTGGTTGTGATAACAAACGATATAACCATTCTAAGCCAAGGTTCTGCCATGCTTTCGGTGCTCTTTTAACATGACCTGTAAATACGTCATAAGTTCCGCCAACGCCCATATATAAAGCATCAGGATAAATTTCACGACATGCACGAATAAATAGCTCTTGCTTCGGTGATCCCATGGCAATAGTCACTATCTTCGCACCAGAGGCCTTTATACGCTCAAATAACGCCTCTCTATCTTGTGGTGTGAAGTAACCGTTCTGACTCCCCACAATATTTACGTTCCACTGTGCTTTAAGCTTATTTTCGGTTTGAGAAAGAATTTCAGGTTTACCACCAACAAGAAAGACTGGCGTTCCCTCTTTACCCGCCCTTTCCATTAATGCTTCCCATAAATCTGCACCTGCAATACGAGAAACATTTGCATCAGGATACTTGCGACGAATACCTCGCACGACACTGATACCGTCGGCATAAAGATAATCCGCTTCATTGAGTAGCTCATTGAGTGCAAAGTCTGTTTCTGCTGTGAGAATTTTTTCTGCATTAATGGCAATCAAAGAGCCACTTTTTATTTGTGCTCCTTCATAGAGATAATCCAGAAAATGAGCCATATCGCGAAATCCCCAGATATTATGTCCGCGGATTGAATACTTCGGAATTGAATTGGATCCCATTACTTTTCCTTTTTCTCTAAACAACGAAGTTCACTTTGTATTTGGCGGGTTACGTAATTACGCACTAATCCCGCACTTTCAAATAGCCAATAAAGCAGTTTGGCGGCCACCAAACATAAACCAAAAATTAAACAGAAAAACACAACGCGAGAAACGAAAGAATCAACACCTTCCCGCGCCAAAACAATCATATTAAAAATAGCCCCAAAGCAGAACGCTTGCAAAATAGCCGATTTATAACGATTGCTTTCATTGAGCCCTTGCTGATATAGCCAATCAAACCACTTAATAATCAGTCCTACAACAATTGCACCTAATGGGATAAAGGCAATGCCTCCCATTACAACTAATGAGCCAATTAAGGTCGGTGAAATGGCGAGCCCTGCATGGTAATTAAGTACTTCCCATGTAAAGTAATTTGCCGAGTTCAGCACAACGTCAGGGCGTTCTGGCCATACCCAAGAAGGAATAAAGACATAGAAATCACGAATGATTGGTGCAAGCCCTTGAAACTCAATCTTGTCATAATTATTCAGTAACAAAGCTAGATTTTCCCAAGGAGAGAACGTATCGCGAGTGAGATACAAGAACGTATAGAATGCCTCGGCACCACTGACATCAAGCCCATAACGTTTTAATGCCAGCCAAAACATGCCAACAATACTCATCACTCCTGCTGCAACCAGCATCCACAAGGTTATCCAGCCGCGAACAATACCGATAAACAAAAACAGCGCGAAAGCGATGATGATATTAGCGCGGGTTCCTCCCACGATAATGTAAGTTAAGATCCCAAAACCCACCGTTGCACAAAGGAAGAAGATCCAGCGCTGTTGAGTCGGTTTTAAGAAATAGACCACCAGCATGGCGGGAATAAAGAAATAGAAAAAGCGCTTAAGCGCCACACCCGATACTTGGCTTGAAAAAATTTGGCTATATGTTTTGAGCTTAAAAAGTAAAAAACCATTTTGTAGGAAGAAAATACCCACAGTTACAAAGGCAATTAATGCCAATAAAATCCAAGTGAGGTTGGTTTCTACTCTATTCATCGTAAATAACGGCCTAGAAGGGCCGTCAACCGATTTTCTCAGTCTTACCTTATAAGTTACATAATAAATGGCATAGAAGCTGGTAGAGGCTAATAGCGCGTATAATAATGAGTCAACGGGTACAACTGCGACATCAAATTGGAATACCAACATACAAGTTAGTGGAAAGCCAAAATAGAAAGTCAGCAGATAGAGCATTGAGAAAAAAACATTAAAATTAAAACGAACTCGACGAAACTCTTGATAAGTCAGTAATAAAATAAAACTTAAAGAGATAAAATAAACAAGTGTTAAGCCACCCAGTTCCGCCAATGTCATTGCGGCTCTCCTGTACTCATCTCAATTAACGCTTTCCAACCGTCCGTAAAATTAGGCGCAAAGAAGGCAATATTTTGGCGATCAAGTGTCAACAATTGACGTTTAGCCTCTTCAATTAGCGCAACATCTAATTTATCACCTGAGAAAAAGACGGGAACATTCTGTTCTGTTAAATCTTGCCAAAACGGGTTTTGACGGCTAATAACAAAAGGGATCGCAAATTGAATAAGCAGACAAAGGGTGCCAATACCTTGTTGTCGATGAAAAATAAAATAACCTAAATCACATGTTTTCAATAACGCTAGATAATCATCAAATACCAATTTATCACGTAATATTTCAACCTGATTATAGGGAAGCAACTGGCTAGCGGCTTGAGCGACTTCATCAATATAAACGTGATTATTTTCAGGATATCCCATTGGAATAATCACTTTTGCACGTGTTCCATATTGCTCTGCAATTGCCTGTAACGCTTCAATGTGGCGATTCGAGCTATCCCCTGAATTACCCACAATAATGGTAAGTTGTTTTTCATCAATAGGCGTTTTTTCTGTCACCGTAAGCGCAGGATCCATTCTTGTTGGGAAATAGAGTAAATTGGCAGGAATATTAACGTTAAATTGCGCGAAGTAGTTAAGATCACCTCGTGTACCAAATACTCGCCCCACGCGTTTTTGAGCGAGTTTACGAAGAAGATAGAAAAGTCTAAATTTTAGCTGTTTAGAATCCTGATACAAATCAGCACCCCAAATATGCCACCAAAATTGATGACGTTTAATTTTACCTGTTAATAATGCCAACCAAATAGGTGCATTAAACTGGCCTAAAAAAAGGAATCGTTGGTGAGTATCGGCTTTTGCCAATGTGACCACTCTCTGTGCAACCTGCTTTTTATCGACTAAACACTCAATATCTAAAGCTGGGTAGCTTTCTTGCAGTGAAGTATTTTTACTGGCAACGATAAAACGAGGTTTATACATTAACCCCGCCTCAGTCACGAGGTGGTCGTTAAAAAAACGTAACATTGTGTTGTTATGATGCACAATGTCTGAACCTAGTACGTAAATCAAAGTTGTCATTTGCGCCTGCAATAAATCACGAAAACGGAACTACAGAGAAGGAAGTAAATAATGTACGTTGCCATATAGGCTTGAGCGGCACCTAGTGCGCCATGTTCAGGAATAAGCCAACGCGAAAATAGCGTTAATAAGGCAAATTGACTGACTTCTGTAAGGATATAAAAACGCAGTGCCGCTTTTGCAATGATGAGATAACCAAAGACATAAGCGCCTACCTTTAAAACATCACCGACAAGTTGCCATGCGAATAAATCACGCATAGCGACAAATTTATCTGAAAACAGTAACCAAATCGCGAAATCACGTAATAACCACACCATAAAACTCGCAACCGCTACCACGGGTAATACAAACTTCAGTGACTTAACAATCTCTTTGGTAATATCACTCTTTTGCGTTAATCGGGAGAGTGTTGGCAGTAAATAAACTGAGAACGATGCGGTAATAAACTGCAAATAAGCATCTGAAATACTGGTCACCCCTTGCCAAATCCCTACGTCTTCCCAACTATAGTGCTCAGCAAGTAAATTACGCATCATGATATAAGCGACGGGTAATGTAATCGAGGTCAGTATTGCCATAATGGTAAACTTACCAAGATGACTTGCTATCGCTTTATCCCAATGAGGTTTAAGTTCACTGAAAGCGAAGCGTTTACGCTTGACTACTAAAAATGTAGCAGGAAATAAAATAAGTGCTGGAACTAATGCTAATCCAATCAATGCACCGTGATAACCCGCAAACAAATAGCACAAATAATAAGCAACAACACCAATAATGCTACCTGCAATCACAGATAAGGCATTACCTGCTGCGTCACGATAACCTTTTAATATGGCAAGAAAATAGTTGCTATATGCTATCCCCATTTGAATAAAAGCAACGGCTCTTACAATATCCTGATATTGATGATAATTATCACCAAATAACACTTGGCTAATGGGGGCAGAAAAAAGAAGAAATAAAATAGCCAATAGTGTGGAAAATAGCAAAATCATGGATGATGAAGTACCCAACACTTTTTTACGTTGAATATCATCATCTTGATATTGTGCGATTAATTTCGTCACACCATTAAAAATGCCCGCACCAGACAAGACGCCGAGTACGGTAATTAATTGACGAAAGTTACCCGCTAACCCGACTCCTGTTGGACCAAAAGAGACTGCAAGTAACTTAACGACAAGCAGACCAGCCCCGATTTTTATCAGGGTTGATCCCGCTGTCCAAATTGATGCTTTGGCTAATGACATAATTAAGCAAAGAAATCGCGAATATGGCCAATAACAGTCTGCTGCTCTTCTTCTGTCATATTGTAGAACATAGGTAAACGCACTAAACGCTCACTTTCTTGTGTAGTGAAAATATCTTCACCATCAAAACGACCAAATTTCATACCTGCTGGACTGGTATGTAGTGACACATAGTGGAATACCGTTAAAACACCATGCGCTTTCATATAGTCATTAAACGCACTACGTTGCTCAATATCTTTCAGTTTGATATAGAACATATGCGCATTGTGTTCTAACCCTTCAGGAACGATTGGAAGCGCCAATAAGCCTTTTTCCGCTAATGGCGTTAATGCATCATAGTAAATCTGCCAAAATGCTAAACGACGCTCATTAATTTTTTCGGCTTCTTCAAGTTGAGCCCACAGGTAGGCTGCTTGTAAATCTGACATTAAGTAGCTAGAACCAATATCACGCCAAGTATATTTATCTACCTGGCCACGGAAAAATTGACTACGGTTAGTGCCTTTTTCACGAATAACTTCTGCGCGATTGATTAAATCAGGATCGTTAATTAACGTTGCCCCACCCTCACCGCCTGATGAGTAATTTTTAGTTTCATGGAAACTATAACAACCAATATGACCAATCGTACCAAGAGCCTTACCCTTGTAAGTTGACATAACACCTTGTGCCGCATCTTCAATCACGAACAGGTTATGTCTTTTCGCAATCGCCATAATGGTATCCATTTCACAGGCAACACCTGCATAATGAACAGGCACGATAGCACGAGTTTTTTCTGTAATCGCCGCTTCAATTTTTGTTTCATCGATATTCATGGTATCTGGACGGATATCAACAAAAACAATCGTTGCTCCACGTAATACAAACGCATTAGAGGTCGAAACAAAGGTAAAACTCGGCATAATGACTTCATCGCCTGGCTTGATATCTAATAAGATAGCAGCCATTTCAAGCGATGCAGTACAAGATGGCGTTAACAGCGTTTTATGACAATGAAATTGTTCTTCTAACCACTTTTCACATTTTTTTGTGAAATTGCCATCGCCACAGAGCTTGCCACTTTCCATGGCCTGTTTCATATATTCTAATTCGGTGCCGACAACGGGTGGTTTATTAAACGGAATCATATTATCCCCTGTATAACCAATAAGTGGTGCTCTCTATTAAGCCCCCACTGTGTGTGTATAAACGCGAAGCTGCAATATTGCTGATTTGTGTTGCAACATATAGGGTTGAAATACCTTGCTGTTGACACCAAAACTTCGCGGCCGACATCAGTTGTTTACCAATGCCTTGTCCTGTTCTATTGGGCATTACCGCAAGTAATCCCACTCTTGCTTCACTTTCAGATAGACGACGTAAAGTGACAAAACCACTCATGTTATTGTCAATATCATAAGTCAGTAAGCAGATATCATCGAACGTGCCTAGTACGGCTTTTTTAACCCATAATGCATAAAAACGACTGCTATCACCTTCTTGATACCAAGGTGTTCTAAAACGGCTTTGTACAAAAGCTTCTGAGGCTGTTGCCATCAATAAATCGATATCATCTTCATTGGCTTTTCTAAAACAGCATTCAGGCGCATTCTTACAAGCATTTTCTATGCCAATTGAAAGTTTAAAATCAATTTCACCTTCCGCAAATTGAAAACCTAATTGGCTGAGTTTATCGATGAGAGAAAGCTCATGAGATGCGATTTTAGCTTGAACCACAGCAAAAGCATCAAGCTGTTCGCCTGTTAACACGGGCGCTTGTATATCAAACTCAAGGCGCCCTGTTTTGAGGGAGAAAAATTCACTTTCCCACTCAAGATAATTAATATTGGCGAGGACGGACATGTAATAAATCCAATAGATAGCGACCATAACCCGTTTTAGACAGCGATTTTGCACTTTCTCTTACTTGGTCATCATTGAGCCATCCATTGCGCCAAGCAATCTCTTCAAGACACGCCACTTTAAATCCTTGGCGCTTTTCAACGGTTTGAACGAAAGTACTGGCCTCAATTAAACTGTCGTGAGTGCCAGTATCTAACCATGCAAAACCACGCCCTAACAGTTCAACATTAAGCTCACCACACTCAAGATACATCTGATTAATCGACGTAATTTCTAGTTCACCACGAATAGAGGGTTTTACTTTTTTAGCAAAATCCACCACACGGTTATCGTAGAAATAAAGTCCTGTTACAGCCCAATTAGATTTAGGTTGTTCTGGTTTTTCTTCAATCGACAGTACTTTGAAATCATCATCAAATTCAACAACACCAAATCGTTCAGGATCCATGACTTGATAACCAAAAACTGTTGCTCCCCGTTCACGTTGAGCAACTTGTTTTAGTTTTGGACTAAACCCTTGACCAAAATAGATATTATCGCCTAACACTAAACAGCAATGATCATCGCCAATAAATTCTTCACCTAAAATAAACGCTTGAGCTAAGCCATCTGGCGATGGCTGTATTTTATATTGAAGATGAACACCAAATGCAGAGCCATCCCCCAATAAGCGCTGAAATGAAGTCATATCATCGGGTGTTGTGATGATCAAAATATCCCGAATACCGGCAAGCATTAGAACTGAAAGCGGATAATAGATCATGGGCTTATCATAGATAGGCAATAACTGCTTCGATACCCCTTTGGTTATCGGATGCAGTCGTGTACCAGAGCCACCCGCTAGAATAATACCTTTCATCATTTATCCTTTTACTTAATCAGTTTCCAAGCCCTAGACGTTCGCCTGCATAAGAGCCATCTAACACACGTTTCCACCATGTTTCGTTATTTAAGTACCACAAAACTGTTTTACGAATGCCTGATTCAAATGTCTCTGCGGGTTTCCAGCCTAATTCAGCTTCAATTTTTGCCGCATCAATCGCATAGCGCAGGTCATGACCGGGTCTGTCTTTCACATAAGTGATGAGATCGACATATTGAGCAACACCTTCTGGTTTTGCTGGATATAACTCTTCTAATAGTGCACAAATCGTTTTAACAACATCAATATTACGGCGCTCATTATGACCACCAATATTGTAGGTTTTACCCGGTGTTGCTGTTGTTGCGACTAAATAGAGGGCGCGAGCATGATCTTCAACATAGAGCCAATCACGGATCTGCTCACCTTTACCATAAACAGGTAATGGTTTTCCTGAAATCGCATTTAGAATAATTAATGGGATTAATTTTTCAGGGAAATGATAAGGGCCATAGTTATTTGAGCAGTTCGTGATCACGGTGGGTAAACCGTAGGTGCGTAGCCAAGCTCGAACTAAATGGTCACTTGAAGCTTTCGACGCTGAATATGGGCTACTTGGTGCATAAGGTGTAGTTTCAGTAAAGAAGTCATCTGTACCTTCTAAATCGCCATACACTTCATCTGTTGAGATATGGTGGAATCGGAACGCTGTTTTCTTCCCTTCAGGCAGTGCTTGCCAAAAGCGGCGAGCCGCTTCCAATAAGGTGTAAGTCCCCACAATATTGGTTTCAATAAACGCAGCCGGACCATCGATAGAGCGGTCAACATGGCTTTCGGCCGCTAAGTGCATCACAACATCTGGCTGATATTGAGCAAATAAGCGATCAAGCTCAGCGCTATCACAGATATCGACTTGCTCAAAGGCATAGCGTTCACTGTCAGCAACAGTTGCTAATGACTCTAAATTACCAGCATAAGTCAGCTTATCCACCACAACAACGCTGTCATTGGTGTTTTCAATAATATGTCGAACAACAGCAGAGCCGATAAAACCGGCTCCACCTGTCACTAGAATGCGTTTCAACGCCATACTCCTTTAGTATCCACAATCCATTTTTGAGTCACTTTACTACCCGGGATCGCTTTAAATTGTTGGTGATCAACAAGCATTAAGACAATATCAGCATCTTTTAATGCTTGTTCTGTTGATACTAACTCTGTGATCCCTTTCAGTTTTGTTGGTAGCTCATGAATATTTGGCTCAACGGCTAATGTCGTACCACTGTGCCAATCTGCGATTTGTTTAGTGATATTCATCGCTGGGCTTTCACGTAAATCATCAATGTTAGGTTTAAAAGCTAAACCAAAGCAGGCAATCTTAATTTCGTTTGCACGTTTACCAGTTTCAGTCAGGCAATCTGCAACTGCAGCTTTAACTTGATCGATAACCCACACAGGTTTGCCATCATTGACTAAACGCGCAGTGTGAATTAAACGGGATTGTTTTGGATTTTGTGACACGATAAACCAAGGGTCAACTGCGATACAGTGTCCACCAACGCCTGGGCCTGGTTGTAAAATATTGACGCGAGGATGGCGGTTCGCCAAGCTAATTAGTTCCCACACATTAATATCTTGCTCAGCGCAGATCAGCGATAATTCGTTAGCGAATGCAATATTCACATCACGGAAGCTGTTTTCCGTTAGCTTACACATTTCTGCGGTACGCGCATTGGTGATAACACATTCACCCTCAAGGAAAATTTTGTATAACTCACTCGCACGCTCGGAGGATTTACGGTTCATTCCACCAACAACTCGGTCATTGCGAATAAGCTCAATCATAACTTGGCCTGGTAATACACGCTCAGGACAATAAGCAATATCAATATCTGCTTCTTCACCGTCTTGATGAGGAAACGTTAAATCTGGACGAGCTTCAGCTAACCACTGTGCCATTTGTTCAGTAGAACCAACAGGTGACGTCGATTCTAGAATAATAAGATCACCTTTTTTCAGTACAGGTGCGATAGAACGAGCCGCCGATTCAACATAAGCCAAATCAGGCTCATGTTCACCTTTAAACGGTGTTGGTACTGCAATAAGGAAAGCATCTGCTGGCTGTGGCGTGGTATAGGCTTTTAAATGGCCTTCTTCAACCGCTTGTTTAACGACTTTATCGAGATCAGGCTCAACAATGTGAATTTGACCTTTATTAATTGTATCAACAGCATGCTGATTAACATCAACACCAATGACGCTTTTTTTACGAGAGGCAAAAGCTGCCGCTGTAGGTAAACCAATGTAGCCGAGGCCGATAACAGAAATAGTTTCAAAACTCATAATGTCACCTGATTTTTTTTCAATGCTTCAAGAATACGTTGGCAGGCATGTCCATCACCATAAGGGTTTGTCGCCTTACTCATTTGGTGATACGCGTTTTCGTCTGTCAATAAAGAGGTTACTTCGCTAACAATACGTTTAGTATCTGTTCCCACTAAACGAACAGAGCCTGCTTCAACAGCTTCTGGGCGCTCTGTCGTGTCTCTCATTACCAGAACTGGCTTACCTAATGAAGGAGCTTCTTCTTGAATTCCACCAGAGTCGGTCAGAATAAGGTAAGCATGGTTCATTAGATAAACAAATGGGAGATAATCTTGTGGCTGTATTAGTTTAATGTTGTCAATACCGTGAAGAATACGTTGAACAGGCTCACTCACATTTGGATTTAAGTGAACAGGATAAACAACTTCAACATCAGGGTGTGCTAATGCAATTTCAGCTAAAGCTTGGCAAATCCGTTCAAAACCACCACCAAAGCTTTCTCGACGATGTCCTGTTACCAAGATCATTTTCTTGTCAGGCTGAATAAATGGATAGTGTACAGCAAGCTCATTTAAGAGTGTTTGATTGCCCATCACTCTGTCACTTACCCAAAATAACGCATCTATTACCGTATTTCCCGTGACAAAAATCTTTTTATCCGCAACCGCTTCACGTACCAAATTTAATTTTGCAGTTTCTGTTGGTGCGAAATGATACATTGCAAGATGTCCTGCAATGGTGCGGTTTGCCTCTTCAGGCCAAGGAGAGTAAAGATTGCCAGTACGTAATCCAGCTTCCACATGACCAACTGGAATTCGTTGATAAAATGCGGCTAAGCTTGCTGCCATGGTCGTTGTTGTATCACCATGTACTAAAACAACATCAGGTTGAAATGACGCTAATACTGGTTTTAACCCTTCTAAAATACGACAGGTAATATCCGTTAAATCTTGTCCTGGTTTCATAATATTGAGATCGTAATCTGGTTTGATCTCAAAAAGATTTAATACCTGATCAAGCATTTCTCGATGTTGGGCCGTAACACATACCTTCGCTTCAAACGAATCATCATTTGCTAAAGCGTGCACTAAAGGTGCCATTTTTATCGCTTCAGGGCGTGTGCCAAAAACAGTCAACACTTTCACAGTGGCTCTCTTTTTTTCATTGTTATATTGCTTATTTTTGGGAAAGCAATATGCCCTTATTCTCAAAACATCAGGTGCCGAAACACCTGATGTCTCGTTATTGTCATCAATGACAAAATTTAATTATTATTATTTTTTAATGAACTGCGTCTTACTAATGCAACACCTGCACCCACTAAAACGCCAATAGCGCCCCAAAGTACCATCATAAAGGCACGACGAGGGCTATCTCGTTTTACAGGATCTTCAGGGGTACGTAGAAAACGGTAAGTTTGGAAGTTGTCTTGTAATTTTGCGCCCACAGTAAGGGTCGCTAACATTGCCGTATTTTGATCATAATCACTATCAAAATCAGCACCTGTTGCGATTAAAGTTTCTAGCTGTGATTGCAACAGAGGAACACCTAACAGAAACAATTTAGAATCCGGTAATTCATCAATCGCAATCGAGGTCTGTTTTTGAGAAATACCTTGTTTCTCAGCCACTTTAATTGATTGCTCTAATAAGTTAATTTGGCGTTGATACGCAGATTGAGCCGCCATTTCTTGACGTTTAACTAGCGCTTTCATTGATTGAGTTCGAGTTGACCAAGCTGTTATCACTTCATCATTAAGATGGGTAGACGCTCTCTTATTAGCAAAAGCAATATACTCATTTAATAATTGGCTCGCTTCTTTTGATGTTTCTGCGATAAGTTTCAGTTGATCATTAACTAATTTTTTCTCATCGGCAGGCGTAAATTGAATATTGTTAATTAATTCATCCAATAATGCAGCATTAGCCTGTTCATCACTCTCTTTGCGCTGTTTAAAATAATCCGTTTGCAGCCAAAACTCACGACGTGTATCAAACGCAGCAACCTGAGTAATAAATTCTTGATAAGCTTCATCTGAAATAGTTAAAGCAGATGTTTGTGCGGCTGGATTAATTTGCGTATCAAGATTGCGCAAGAATTGAGATTGCGAATAATAACTACCTAAGTTATTAATCGTTGGTTTCTCTGTCATTGCGATCGCACTCCATTTAGGCTGCATCAAATAAGATGCACCCAGTGCAATCACGGCAAAAAGCAGAGCGAACCCTATAATCCAGCTTTTTCCTGACCAAAGTGCACAAAAAAGACCTCGAATATCGAGTTCATTATCTGGCTGATCACCCTGTCGGGAGGCGTTATTTTCCGAGTTCATCACGTTAAAAAACCTCTGCTTATATTAATGCTGTTGTGTTGCTCTACGTAAGCGACGCTTATGTCGTTTAATAAAACGAGCGACTCGCCACGCGCGTTTAATGCAATAACCATACATAACAAATGCAAGCAAGAATAATGCCAACATAAACCATTCAGGGACAAATGATAGGTTCTGACCGATAATACCAATCGCGGCTAATAACGCGGCTGACAGTGTAATCAGAATGAAAGCTTGGCGGGAGGTAAAACCTGCACGCATAATCAAATGGTGAATATGTTGACGGTCTGGAGAGAAAGGACTCATTCCTTTACGTAAACGACGATACATAATTGCTACCATATCCATAAGAGGTATAGCAATTATCCATAATGCAGTGACAGCTTTAACTGGGCGAGGCTGGGTTTGTGTTGATGCGACCAATAACCAAATAATAGTAAAGCCAATCAGTGTACTTCCTGCATCACCCATAAAGACTTTGAATTTTTTACCGCAGACACCTAAGTTTAAAAAGATATAAGGTAAAATTGCCGCGATAAATGAGAAGCACCAGAATGCAAGAGCGGAATTGCCACCTTGATATAATAAAATACCAAGTGCACCAAAAGAGACACAAGAAAGACCGCCTAATAACCCATCAATACCATCAACCATATTAAAGGCATTGATTGCTGCCCAAACCGCGAAAAGTGTAACAATATAACCAAAAGGCCCTAAATGCATTTCCCAAGGACCAAAAGCATGACCTAGCGTGTCGAGTTTTAAACCCGCGCCCACCATCATCACGATCCCAACAAAAGCCTGAATTGTTGCTCTAATTTTGACACTAATATCGAAGCGATCATCTAATGCGCCGATAAAAACAAGAAGTCCCGCACATGCCAGATACAATTCCTTATGAGGAATATAGATATCTGAAATATAAAATGCGAAAACAATACCAAAATAGACTGATATTCCGCCAACGAGGGGGATCAATCCATGATGTTTTTTACGATAATTCGGTTTATCCACGAGTCCTATTTTTTTTGCAATTTTACGAGCCAAGAATAAAAATGCGAAAGAAAATAAGAACACATAAAAAACGCTTGTGCTCATTTTTAGTATATCCACAGTACTGTTCTCTATAATAAATATAGCTGGTTATTTTACCCTTCCATGTGTTTTTATTCTTTTTTCCAGCCTCACCACGACGAGTTTATTCGAAACCCACCACCCTTCATCAATTATAAGTTTTCCTTAACTATTTTCATTGATGCCATCGCTATTTTTATCAATTACTAAAACATGCAATATATATACCAATATCTCACTAAAATATTGCAATCTAAATTTGGATTACATCCATAAAAAACAAAAAACGCCACAACTATTGTGGCGTTTTCATCATATCGTCATTCTTACAAAGTAAACGAGCTTAACAGCATATAAATTGAGGTGATATTACTTATTCTATAATAGAGCACACTATTTTAATTCTATTCTCAGCTCAATCACTTTGTTAATACATTTTATGAACGTTTCATAAAGTCGAAGAATTCTTCATTGGTCTTAGTCATTGCTAACTTATTAATGAGGAATTCCATTGCGTCAATTTCACCCATTGGATGAATAATTTTACGCAGGATCCACATTTTTTGTAGCTCATCTTGAGACGTCAGTAACTCTTCTTTACGTGTACCAGAACGATTATAATCAATCGCTGGGAAAACTCGTTTTTCAGCAATCTTACGAGACAGGTGTAATTCCATATTACCTGTCCCCTTAAATTCTTCGTAGATAACTTCATCCATCTTAGAACCCGTATCGACTAATGCTGTTGCAATGATAGTCAAACTACCACCTTCTTCAACATTACGAGCAGCACCGAAGAAACGTTTAGGACGATGTAATGCGTTTGCATCCACACCACCTGTTAACACTTTACCTGATGAAGGAACAACCGTGTTATAAGCACGCGCTAAACGTGTGATGGAGTCTAACAGGATGATAACGTCTTTTTTATGCTCAACTAAGCGCTTCGCTTTTTCAATCACCATTTCTGCAACTTGTACGTGGCGAGAAGCGGGCTCATCAAAAGTTGAGGCAATAACTTCACCTTTAACTAAGCGTTGCATTTCTGTCACTTCTTCTGGACGTTCATCAATCAGAAGTACCATTAATACGCAATCAGGGTAGTTATGAGCAATATTGGCTGCAATGTTTTGCAGCAACATGGTTTTACCTGCTTTTGGTGGGGCAACGATAAGACCACGTTGACCACGGCCAATTGGTGCCGCTAAGTCAAGAACACGCGCAGTTAAGTCTTCTGTTGAACCATTACCACGCTCCATGCGTAAACGATTATTAGCATGTAGAGGTGTTAAGTTTTCAAAGAGGATTTTACTACGGGCATTTTCTGGTTTATCAAAGTTAACTTCATTAACTTTTAGGAGGGCAAAATAACGTTCACCTTCTTTAGGAGGACGAATTTTCCCTGCGATGGTGTCACCAGTGCGAAGGTTAAAACGGCGAATTTGACTTGGAGAAACGTAGATATCATCGGGACCAGCAAGGTAGGAACTGTCTGCGGAACGCAGGAAGCCGAAGCCATCCTGCAATATTTCCAGCACACCGTCACCGAAAATATCTTCTCCACTTTTCGCGTGTTGCTTCAAGATAGAGAAAATAATGTCTTGCTTTCTCATTCGAGCCAGATTCTCTAGCCCCATATTTTCGCCAAGTGCTATCAGTTCTGATACCGGCGTATTTTTTAATTCGGTAAGATTCATAATGGTGGGTTCTTAATAACTCGGGGTAACTCTCGAACTATGAACGTGAATAGTATAACAGCGAATCGCTGTCAGTTTCGTCATGTGTAAAATTACAGATTATAACTTTCTAACATAAGGGTATAACTAAAATGATAATGTTAGAGAGTGTTAATACTATTAGACCAGTCTGCTTTATCCCAGAGAAGTGACATTCATTTTCGCGATAGATGAGTGTACTTTCAACTTATGGATTAGGAACATACTTTGGAAAATTTATATCCCTTGAATACTATAGATTATTCTAAGGCAACTTGACTGGTTAGATGAATTCAGATTACTTATATTAAATATCATATTAGATTAAATATCATATCATGTTATTCAATTCTATTACTTTGCACGCTTGATATTCAATATCTCAGACTTATTTAATCATGTCTAATCATATTGACAAGTAGATTCGATATATTATGTAAGTAAGTGGCGCTAACTTATCATGCTTCGAAGCGGACGTCTAGCGGTCAATAACAGAAATACTGACAAGATCTAAACGTCCTGCTTTATTTTTGATATCTAAATCAAATTAGATATTTTCGTCTAAAAACTCTTTCAGTTGAGTTTTTGACAATGCGCCTACTTTTGTCGCAGCAACTGCACCGTTTTTGAATAAAATGAGTGTAGGAATACCGCGAATACCGTATTTTGGTGCTGTCAGCGGATTTTGATCGATGTTTAACTTCGCAACTGTTAATTTACCAGCGTATTCTGTTGCAACTTCATCTAGAATAGGAGCAATCATTTTACATGGGCCACACCATTCAGCCCAGAAATCAACAAGCACAGGGCCGGTTGCATTTAATACATCAGCATCGAATTTGCTGTCAGATAAGTGAAGGATTTTATCGCTCATTGTTCTACTCCAAAGAATAATATTGACCGTACCAGTGTAACATTAAATAACAAAAGTCTGTCTGCATTTCAGCGGATAAACTTTTGTAATGCAACCTATAACTGATATTCTATTACATTATGAGCAAAACATATTTGACAGAAAAGAAGTTTTCCGACTTCGCCTTGCATCCAAAAGTGATAGAAGCCCTTGAAAAAAAAGGGTTCTCTAATTGTACACAAATTCAGGCATTGACGTTACCTATCACTGTGAAAGGTCAAGACATTGCCGGGCAAGCCCAAACAGGAACAGGAAAAACGTTGGCGTTTTTAACCTCAACGTTTCATTATCTTTTAACACACCCTACTAAAGAAGGGCATGAAACCAATCAACCTCGTGCACTTATTATGGCGCCAACACGCGAATTAGCCGTGCAGATTTATTCTGATGCTAAAGAGCTTGCGCAAAGTACAGGAATTAAAATGGGCCTCGCCTACGGTGGCGATGGCTATGACGAACAACTCAAAGTATTAAGTAATGGTGTCGATATTGTTATTGGCACAACAGGTCGTTTAATTGACTACGTTAAGCAAGGACATATTAACCTTAACGCAATCCAAGTTGTGGTACTTGATGAAGCTGACAGAATGTACGATCTCGGCTTTATTAAAGATATTCGTTGGATCTTCCGCCGTATGCCAGTTGCCGCTGAGCGTATGAATATGCTGTTCTCTGCAACGCTTTCTTACCGTGTAAGAGAACTGGCTTTTGAGCAGATGAATAATCCTGAATATGTTGAAGTTGAACCTGAACAAAAAACAGGTTTTAGCATAAAAGAAGAACTCTTTTATCCTTCAAATGAAGAGAAAATGCGTCTTCTTCAAACATTAATTGAAGAAGAATGGCCAGATCGCTGTATTATTTTCGCCAATACAAAACATCGTTGTGACGACATTTGGGCACACCTTGTCGCCGATGGACACCGCGTTGGTTTATTAACCGGTGATGTACCTCAGAAAAAACGTCTACGCATTTTAGAAGATTTTACCCAAGGTAATCTTGATATTCTGGTTGCCACTGACGTTGCCGCTAGAGGTCTTCATATTCCTTCAGTAACTCATGTTTTTAACTATGATTTACCTGATGATTGTGAAGACTATGTTCACCGTATTGGTAGAACAGGACGTGCTGGAAATAGTGGTAACTCAATCAGCCTTGCATGTGAAGAATATGCCCTGAATTTACCTGCAATTGAAACTTATATTCAACACGCTATTCCTGTGAGTAAATATAATAGTGATGCGTTATTAACTGATCTTCCTGAGCCAAAACGCCGTCACCGTCCTCGACAAGGTCAGCCTCGTCGCAATAATGCGTCAGTGCGAAATAATAGAGGAAATAATACTCAACGTAACAACCGAAATAAACGCCCGAGTCATCCATAAATTATGCTGAAATCCTCATCACTTTATGCTGCTATTGATTTAGGTTCTAACAGTTTTCATATGTTAGTCGTTCGAGAAATCGCGGGCTCTATACAAGTCCTTTCCCGCGTGAAACGTAAAGTTCGACTTGCTGCTGGCCTAAATAGTGAAAATGAATTGTCAGAGCAGGCAATGGAACGCGGTTGGCAATGTTTACGACTTTTTTCTGAATATCTACGTGATATTCCAACTGAACAAATCAGAGTCGTCGCAACAGCCACATTACGCATTGCTAAAAATGCAGATATTTTTGTCGCAAAAGCGTCTGAAATATTAGGCAATACTGTTCATGTTATTAGTGGTGAGGAAGAAGCACGCCTTATCTATCGTGGCGTTGCACATACTACAGGTGGTGCAGAGCAACGTTTAGTCGTCGATATTGGTGGTGGCAGCACAGAACTGGTGACAGGTACGGGCGCTAAAACGACGCAATTAATGAGCTTAAGTATGGGCTGTGTCACTTGGTTAGAGCGCTATTTTACTGATCGTTCTTTAACTCAAGAAAATTTTGCTAAAGCACAAGACGCAGCCAAAGCGATACTCGCCCCAGTGGCGGATAAATTAATCGAGCAAGGCTGGCAAGTGTGTGTAGGCGCCTCTGGTACTGTACAAGCGTTGCAAGAGATCATGATTGCTCAAGGTATGGATGAATTAATCACCTTACCTAAGCTTGAGCGACTCAAACACAAAGCCATTGAGTGTGGAAAACTCGAAGAGCTGGAAATTGAAGGACTTACTTTTGAACGAGCCTTAGTGTTTCCGAGTGGACTTGCTATCTTAATCGCCATATTTGAAACACTGCATATTGACAATATGATCTTAGCAGGTGGTGCATTACGAGAGGGCTTAGTCTATGGAATGTTGCATCTTCCTATTGAGCAAGATATCCGCCAACGTACTCTTCGTAATGTCCAGCGCCGGTTTCAAATTGATATTGAGCAAGCACATCGAGTTCAACAACTGGCAGAACACTTTTTTATCCAAGTCAGTAAGCATTGGCAATTAGATAATCGTTGCCGTGAGTTGCTTAATAGTGCCTGTGCATTACATGAAATTGGCCTAAGTGTCGATTTCCGCCAAGCACCTTCACATGCAAGCTATCTGATCTCTCATCTTGATTTACCAGGATACACTCCGGCCCAACGACGTCTATTAGCTTCTTTGCTAAAAAACCAAACAGGGATCATCGATCTTGCACCTCTTAATCATCAAAATGCCCTACCGATAACTCAAGCCAATCGACTAGTGCGTTTACTGCGATTAGCCATCATTTTTGCTAGTCGTCGCCGAGATGATACGCTCCCAGCATTACGATTACGCACTGTCGATGAAACACTCATTATTACATTGCCATATCAATGGCTTAATGAGCACCCGTTACGAGCTGAAAATCTCCAAGAAGAGATCCAATTACAGAGTTATGTACATTGGTCTTTAATGATTGAAGAACAAAATAGCTCTCGTATAAGCTAACTTTTTACTTATACAAAAATAAAACCCTCTTGGAGATCAATAGGCCAAGGGGGCATTTTATCTACCATTTTTATGCTATTGCGGTTTATGCCTTGCCAGCATAGCTCTTAATCCTGCAACACCTTTTTGGCCTTTCTCTTGTTTTTCCTCTGCACTTAACACTTTCTTTTTATTAGTATCCCAATTCAAATCATCTTGAGGTAACTCATAAAGAAAACGGCTTGGATCAGGTTTGATTAATTCACCGTATTGACGTCGTTCTTTACATAACGTAAACGTGAGTGTTTTTTGTGCTCGAGTAATGCCCACATAAGCAAGACGTCTTTCTTCTTCTACATTATCTTCATCAATACTACTTTGGTGTGGCAATATCCCTTCTTCCATTCCCACTAAAAATACATGAGGAAATTCAAGACCTTTAGAGGCATGTAATGTCATTAACTGAACTTGATCTAATTCTTCTTCTGTTTCTCCTCGCTCCATCATATCACGCAGGGTAAACCGGTTAACGACTTGGGAAAGCGTCATAGGTTCATGTAATTCATCACCTTCAAGCATTTCACTCATCCATAAAAATAGCTGATTAATATTTTTCATCCTCATTTCTGCTGCTTTCGCACTGCTTGAGGTTTCATATAACCAACTTTCATAATCCATTTCATGCAATAAATCACGTACAGCTAATAGTGGCTCTCGTTCTGATTTTTGTACTATACGCGACATCCATTGTGAAAATGCGTGTAATGAATTCAAGCCTCGACCTGTTAATGTTTGGCTTAACCCTAAATCAAAACAGGCATTGTATAAGCTTTTATCTCGAACTTTTGCCCACTCACCTAACTTTTGGATCGTCATGGGCCCGATTTCACGACGAGGCTTGTTCACAATACGCAAAAATGCCGCATCATCATCAGGATTAACAATGACTCGTAAATAGGCCAGAATATCTTTGATCTCTTCTCGTGAGAAAAAAGAGGTTTCACCTGAAATACGATAAGGAATGCGATTTTGCATCAAGTACTTTTCAAAAATACGAGACTGATGGTTACCACGATAAAGGATCGCATAATCCTTATAATTAGTTTTATTAATAAAGTGATGCGCAATTAATTCACCCGCAACACGTTCGGCTTCATGCTCTTCATTATTCGCCGTTAAAACGCGCAGTTCATCACCATAACCTAACTCTGAAAATAGTCGTTTTTCAAAGACATGGGGATTATTTTCAATCAAGATATTCGCTGATTTTAAAATACGTCCAGAAGAGCGATAGTTTTGCTCAAGCTTAATGACATTAAGTTGTGGAAAATCTTTTTGTAATAACACTAAATTTTGAGGTCGAGCACCACGCCAAGAATAAATGGATTGGTCATCATCACCGACAACCGTAAAGCGAGCCCTTTCACCGACCAACCATTTGACCAATTCATATTGGCTGGTATTCGTATCTTGATATTCATCCACCAGCAAATAGCGGATGCGTCTTTGCCAGCGCTCTCTGACTTCTTCATTTGTGCGCAATAATAGGGTTGGTCGGCTAATTAAGTCATCAAAGTCGAGCACGTTACAACTACGCAGATGTTGCTCATAACGTCGAAAACATTCGGCAAAAGTATGATCTTGTTGCGATCTCGCCATTCCAATTGCTTGCTCTGGCGTGAGCATATCGTTTTTCCAATTAGAAATTTGGCTCTTTAACTGAGAAAGCAAATCTTTATCTTCTTCTAATAAATCTGCGGTTAATTCTTTGAGTAGTGCAGACTGGTCTTGATCATCAAATAATGAAAATTTAGCTTTAATCCCTAACGCGTTATATTCACGTTTAATAATTTCCAACCCCAATGTATGGAACGTTGAGATCATTAATCCTTTTGCTTCTTGTCGACCTAAAGTTTGAGCGACACGCTCTTTCATTTCACGTGCTGCTTTATTGGTAAACGTCACCGCTGCAATTTGCTTTGCTGGGTATTGGCATTGACGAATAAGGTGTGCAATTTTATGAGTAATAACCCGTGTTTTTCCCGACCCTGCTCCTGCCAAGACCAAACAAGGGCCTGACACATATTCTACTGCTTTTTGTTGACCAGGATTTAATCGCATACGTTTTCCACACTTCATTAACCAAGAACATAACGGGAGACAATTGTAGCAGAAAGCGAATAGGAAAATGGTTCAGTTTTTTGAGCATTATTTCTCTAGGTAAAGGAAGTTTAACCTTGTTTAATAAAGTTTTACTTTGTATAATATTCAAACAAATATGGAGGTGTATATTATGAGTATAAAAAGCGAATTAATAGCCACTAAAGTTGATATAGAGCTCAAAGAGGCTTTTGTTGCAATAGCTCGAAATAAACACAGACCAGCCTCTCAAATCTTAAGAGATCTCATTCGAGTTTATGTGGAAAGTAATCAAACACAACCAAATGAAAAAACATTAAACACTTTTGCAAAAACAGATAAAGGTGATGATGTTTTTTATGCTGAAGATGCCCATGATTTATTCAAAAAATTGGATATCTAAATGCGAAAAGTGAGTTATTCAGGACAATTTAAAAAAGACTTAAAACTCGCAGAAAAACGAGGAAAGGATATTAATAAACTAAAAGAGATTATATTACTATTAGTGCAAGGAAAGCGACTACCTGCTCAATTGAAAGATCATCCATTAACAGGAAACTGGAAGCCTCGTCGAGATCTTCATATCGAACCTGATTGGCTACTTATTTATAAAATAGACAATGATACTGTTCATTTCGACAGAACTGGCTCACATTCTGATTTATTTAAATAAAAACCACATATCAAATTGATAGATATGTGGTTTTATCTTTTTAAGATATATTTAGCACTTATTTTTCTAAGCTATCTATTTCAAGATAATAAACTTATATTCTGTTTTATCATTTAAAATATATTAGCACTTATTTTTCTAAGCTATTTGCGTGAGAAGAAGGCGACAAAAGAGGTTATCCCAAGGAGCATACATCAGTATGTGGCTTGGGTAACCGAGTGTAGCCAACGCACTTATCACGTAAAGAGCGACGAAAAATTAGTTGCCGACAGCAATCTTCTTCATATCCGTCATATACCCGCGCAATGTTTTACCTACAGCTTCAATTGGGTGCTGACGAATGGCTTCATTGATATCACGTAATTGTGCATTATCGGTTCCATTATCTTGAACTTTCTTCGCTAAATCGCCAGATTGCAAGGTTGTCATAAACTCTTTCAGCATAGGAACAACAGCAAACGAGAACAGATAGTTACCATATTCTGCCGTATCTGAGATAACCACGTTCATTTCATATAAACGCTTACGAGCGATGGTATTCGCGATTAATGGCAACTCATGCAGTGATTCATAATAAGCTGACTCAGCAAAGATACCCGCTTCAATCATCGTATCAAAAGCTAACTCAACACCCGCTTTAACCATTGCAACCATTAATACACCATGATCAAAGTACTCTTGCTCACTGATTTTACCCTCATATTCAGGATAATTTTCAAATGCGCTAGCTCCTGTCTCTTCACGCCATGTCAGCAAGTTTTTATCATCATTTGCCCAGTCTGCCATCATCGTTTCAGAGAATTTACCTGAAATGATATCGTCCATGTGTTTTGCAAACAGTGGAGCCATGATCTCTTTCAGTTGCTCTGATAATGCGTAAGCACGCATTTTTGCAGGGTTAGATAATCTGTCCATCATCAAGGTGATACCACCTTGCTTCAGTGCTTCTGTAATCGTTTCCCAACCAAACTGAATCAACTTACCTGCATAGCCTGGTTCAACACCATCGGCAACCATTTTGTCATAACATAACAGAGAGCCTGCTTGTAACATACCGCACAGAATGGTTTGCTCACCCATTAAGTCTGATTTTACTTCAGCAACGAAAGAGGACTCTAAAACACCGGCACGATGACCACCTGTTGCCGCAGCCCATGCTTTCGCAATGGCCATACCTTCACCTTTTGCATCATTTTCAGGGTGAACGGCAATCAGTGTTGGAACACCAAAACCACGTTTATATTCTTCACGAACTTCTGTGCCCGGACATTTTGGTGCAACCATAACAACGGTGATGTCATCACGAATTTTTTCGCCCACTTCAACGATATTAAAACCATGAGAATAACCTAATGCTGCACCTGATTTCATCAGCGGTTGAACCGCTTGAACAACCGCTGAGTGTTGTTTGTCTGGTGTTAAGTTAACAACTAAATCTGCTTGAGGGATCAACGCTTCATAGGTTCCAACCTCAAAACCGTTTTCGGTAGCACGACGCCATGATGCACGTTTCTCATCAATCGCTTCTTGGCGTAAGGCATAGGCGATATTCAAGCCTGAATCACGCATATTTAAACCTTGGTTAAGGCCTTGTGCGCCACAACCAACGATAACGACTTTTTTGCCTTTCAGGTAATTTGCTTCATCAGCAAATTCTTCGCGCGACATAAAGCGACATTTACCCAATTGCGACAACTGCTGACGCAGATTCAATGTATTAAAATAATTTGCCATGAGGGACTCCAAAATCGTTGTGTATGTGTTTGCTGTTATTATCCTCACTCTCTGTGAGGTGTTGCATGACTTTACTATAGGGGATGAAAGCCATTGCTTAAATTGATATATTTACAAGATAGTGTTGCAAAAAATGCAACGTTCTTTTTTAGCACCTAAGGTGGGTGACAATGGATATTCGAGATCTCAAACTCTTCCTACATTTAGCTGAAAGTTGTCACTTCACTAAAACGGCACAAGCAATGCATGTCAGCCCTTCCACGCTCTCACGCCAAATTCAACGCCTTGAAGAAAGCTTAGGTCACCCACTGTTTTTACGTGATAACCGACAAGTCACTCTCACTGATGCAGGCGAACAATTAAAGCGCTATGCTCAACAAACTCTGTTGCAATATAAGCAACTGAAACATACGCTAAACCAAAATAGCCCAAGCCTTTCTGGTGAACTACGACTATTTTGTTCTGTAACAGCGGCTTACAGCCATTTACCGCCTATTCTTGACCGTTTTCGTGCAGAAAATCCATTAGTTGAAATAAAGCTCACCACTGGAGATGCGGCTGATGCCGTCGATAAAGTGCTATCTGATGAAGCTGATTTAGGTATCGCAGGAAAACCTGAAAAACTTCCTGAAAATATCTGTTTTGAAAAAATAGGTGAAATCCCATTAGTGCTGATTGCGCCCGCTCTGCCTTGCAATGTTCGCCATCTTGCAACGCAAGAGAAGCCCGATTGGCTTAATATTCCGTTTATCATTCCTGAACATGGCCCATCAAGACAACGGATCGCGCTATGGTTTAAGCGCCATCGTATCCATAATCCCTCAATTTATGCGACGGTTTCGGGACATGAAGCGATTGTTTCAATGGTTGCATTAGGTTGTGGTATTGCACTTATTCCACAAGTTGTCGTTGATAATTGCCCAGAGCCCGTTCGTAATCGCATCTCTTCATTGGATAATATTTCAATGGTAGAACCTTTCGAGTTAGGCGTTTGCGCATTACACAAACGCCTTCAAGAGCCAGTGATCAATGCTTTTTGGCGATTACTCCACAACTAAACTAGTCGTTTGTGGTGACAGGAATAACTGAAAAGAAGGATTTCCTGTCTCATCATGATACTCATAACCCAAGTCATCTAAATGTCGCTCAAAACGCCCTTGCGTTTCAGGGAGTTCAAACGCTACCAGCACACGCCCGTAATCAGTGCCATGACTACGATAGTGGAATAATGTGATATTCCAATAAGTCCCTAATGTTTTTAGAAACTTCATTAAAGCGCCCGGAGATTCTGGAAATTCAAAACTAAATAGGCGTTCTTTAAGTGGCTTATTAGGGCGCCCCCCGACCATATAACGCACATGAAGTTTTGCCATTTCATCGTCAGAAAGATCAGCCACTTGATAACCCGCAACCGTAAGTTCACGTAAAATTTCTTTACGCTCTGCGAGTCCTTGACTTAAACGTACACCGACAAAAATACGTGCATTTTCAGGATCAGCATCGCTATAACGATAATTAAACTCAGTAACAACACGTTGACCTAAGATCTGACAAAAACGTAAGAAACTTCCTTTCTGTTCAGGAATAGTCACCGCTAATAGCGCTTCACGTTTTTCACCGAGCTCACAGCGTTCAGAAACATAGCGTAAGCCATGAAAATTCACATTTGCACCGGAAAGCACATGCGCAAGGCGCTCACCTTTGATTTGATGCTGTTCTACGTATTTTTTAAGTCCTGCTAATGCCAATGCGCCTGAAGGCTCTGCAATCGCACGTACATCTTCAAATAAATCTTTTACTGCGGCACAAATTGCATCACTATCCACTGTGATAACATCATCAACATATTTTTGGCATAAACGGAACGTTTCATCACCGATACGTTTAACCGCAACACCTTCAGCAAATAATCCCACTCTTGCTAATTCAACGGGATGCCCTGCCTCTAATGCTGCTTTTAAGCATGCAGCATCTTCAGCTTCAACACCTATTACCTTAATTTCTGGCATAAGCTGTTTGATTAATACGGCAACTCCAGCAATTAAACCACCACCACCAACAGGTACGAAAATACGATCAAGATGAACATCTTGTTGTAAGAGTTCCATTGCCAGTGTTGCCTGCCCTGCAATGACTGCGGGATGATCAAAAGGCGGAACAAAGGTGTATCCCATCTCTTCAGATAGCGCGATAGCTTTTGCTTTTGCTTCATCAAAATTTGCACCATAAAGCAATGCTTCTCCACCAAATTGGCGAACAGCATCAACTTTAATATCTGCTGTTGCCACTGGCATCACAATGAGTGCTTTTACTCCCATTCGATTAGCTGACAACGCAACACCTTGCGCGTGGTTCCCCGCTGATGCCGTCACGACACCTTTCGCTTTTTGCTCAGGAGTCAACCCTGCAATCATGGTATAAGCACCACGTAATTTAAAGCTATGAACGGGTTGTCTATCTTCTCGCTTAACTAAAATCGTATTTTCTAAACGTTCAGATATTTTTGTCATCTCTTGAAGCGGAGTGACTATTGCGGCTTCATAAACAGGTGCGCTCAGCGCCGCTTTTAAATATTCAGCGCTGCTTGGCGCTGAATTTAAAGGTCTAAAGGCAGCCATTCTTAGCCCCCTAACTTAGATTTATCACGCACCGCACCTTTATCGGCACTGGTGGCTAAAGAGGCGTAAGCACGTAAAGCAAACGAAACTTGGCGCTGCCTATTTTGTGGTGTCCACGCTTTATTACCGCGAGCATTTTGTGCATCACGACGAGCTGATAACGTTTTATCATCCACCTTTAATGAGATCTCGCGGGTTGGAATATTGATAGAAACAATATCGCCTTCTTCCACTAAACCAATCACGCCACCATTTGCCGCTTCAGGTGACACATGCCCGATAGATAAACCCGATGTTCCACCAGAGAAACGCCCGTCAGTGATAAGTGCACAAGCTTTCCCTAATCCCATTGATTTTAAATAAGAGGTTGGATACAACATCTCTTGCATACCAGGACCACCTTTAGGGCCTTCATAGCGGATAATTACCACATCGCCTGCCACAACTTTGCCACCTAAGATAGCCTCTACTGCATCATCTTGGCTTTCATACACTTTTGCGGGACCACTAAAAATTAAGTTATCTTCATCAACACCCGCCGTTTTAACAATACAGCCATCTTCCGCTAAATTTCCTGATAGCACGGCTAATCCACCATCTTGGCTATAAGCATGTTCTTTGCTACGGATACAGCCATTTTCACGATCTGTATCTAAAGTTGGCCAACGACAATTTTGTGAAAAAGCTTTCGTTGTACGAATACCTGCGGGGCCTGCTTTGAACATCGATTTTACTTGCTCATCTTGTGTTAACATCACATCATATTGCGACAATGTTTCTGGCAAACTTAACCCTAAGATATTATTAACATTGCGATTGAGTAATCCTGCTCTGTCTAACTCACCTAAAATACCCATAACGCCACCAGCGCGGTGAACATCTTCCATATGATATTTTTGTGTACTTGGTGCCACTTTACATAAATGAGGTACTTGGCGAGAAAGTCTGTCGATATCTTCCATGGTGAAATCAACCTCACCTTCTTGCGCAGCAGCCAATAAATGCAGAACCGTATTTGTTGAGCCACCCATTGCAATATCCAAGATCATCGCATTTTCAAAGGCTTCTTTTTTAGCGATATTGCGCGGTAATGCAGACTCATCATCTTTTTCATAATAGCGTTTGGTTAATTCAACAATACGCTTGCCTGCATTGATAAACAGCGTTTCACGATCTGCATGTGTCGCTAATAATGAGCCATTTCCGGGCTGAGATAATCCCAGTGCTTCTGTTAAACAGTTCATGGAGTTTGCGGTGAACATACCCGAACACGATCCACATGTCGGGCAAGCAGATCGTTCGATTTGCTCACTATCAGCATCGCTGACATTTGGATTCGCCCCTTGGATCATGGCATCAACCAGATCTAATTTGATCAGTTGATCTGAAAGCTTCGTTTTACCCGCTTCCATAGGGCCACCCGAAACAAAAATAACAGGGATATTCAAACGTAAAGACGCCATTAACATTCCTGGCGTGATCTTGTCGCAGTTTGAGATACACACCATCGCATCAGCACAGTGCGCATTAACCATATATTCAACAGAGTCAGCAATAAGTTCACGCGATGGCAAAGAGTAAAGCATGCCACCGTGTCCCATTGCGATACCGTCATCAACTGCAATGGTATTAAATTCTTTAGCAACACCACCCGCTGCTTCAATTTGCTCAGCAACGAGTTTTCCTAAATCCCGCAGATGCACATGACCTGGTACAAATTGCGTAAATGAGTTCACAACAGCGATAATGGGTTTACCAAAATCAGCATCAGTCATTCCCGTTGCACGCCATAAGGCACGGGCTCCAGCCATATTACGACCATGTGTCGTTGTTGCTGAACGGTATTTAGGCATTTTTCACACTCCTGCGATAAAAAAAGCGAGCAGGGAACGATCTACCCGCTAAATAAATTTATTTGATTATGTTTATGAATTGATTGGATCTAACCAGCCGTATTTATCTTCTGTCTCACCAGTAAACAGTCCAAAGAAGGCTTTTTGAATTGATTTAGTCACAGGACCACAGCGCCCGATACCTACCTGAATACCATCAACACTACGTACTGGCGTTATCTCTGCAGCGGTACCTGACATAAAGACTTCATCGGCAAGATAAAGTGATTCACGAGAAAGTACTTGTTCACGCACCTCATAACCGAGATCTTTTGCTAATTTGATGATGGCATCACGCGTGATCCCCGGTAGTGCTGATGAAGTAAATGGAGGCGTAAAAATAACACCATCTTTTACTTCAAATAGGTTTTCACCTGCACCTTCTGATAAATAACCATGAACATCTAGTGCAATTCCTTCTTGATAACCATGACGGCGAGCTTCGCTTCCCACTAATAGTGAAGATAAATAGTTACCACCCGCTTTTGCTGCAGTTGGAATAGTATTCGGTGCAGCGCGATGCCAAGAAGAAACCATTGCATCAATACCTTTATCTAAAGCTTCTTCACCGAGATAGGCTCCCCATGGGAATGCAGCAATGATTACATCTGTTTTATAACCTGCTGGCGGATTAACCCCCATGCCGACATCTCCAATAAAAACTAATGGACGAATATAAGCACTGACTAATTTGTTTTTACGTAAGGTTTCACGACATGCTTCCATTAACTCATCAACACTTTGCTCAACAGGCATACGGTAGATTTTGGCTGAGTCATGTAAACGTTGCATATGCTCACGATGGCGAAATACCACAGGACCTTTATGAGAATTGTAACAACGCACACCTTCAAATACGGAAGTACCATAATGCAATGCGTGAGACATCACATGAACCTTTGCCTCAGCCCATGGAACCATTTCACCGTTAAACCAAATATAATCAGCTTGCTTTGTCATTCTTTTATCCTTACATGGCACTTAGTGCATTCATGAATCGTAATTTTTCTTTCTGTTGATGTAATACTTGAATACCTGCAACATCAGCTAATTTTGTTAACTGGCTGCACAGAAGTTCTAATGGTCGCTGACTACTCACCGTCAGGCTTAAGTTAATATTGTTGCTCTCTGTGATATTCATATTCATTGAGCATATATGAAAACCACGATGACGAATAACTCTCAGGATACGTTCTAAGATCTCTGGACAAAAACGGGCTTCAATTGTGATATTGTGTTGGTTCATTTTGATTTCTCCATCATCTCATCATTACTTGCGCCCGGCGGGACTAAAGGCCAGACATTTTCTGCGTCATCGATAGATACCTGTAATAAGTAAGGACCATCGCTCTCTAATAAACATTTTATTGCATCAGCAACTTGTGCTTTTTCTGTGATACGTTGCCCGGGGATATCAAACGCTTTGGCTAAGGCAACAAAGTCAGGGTTATCTGTTAAAATTGTTTCGCTATAACGTTGTTCAAAAAACAACTCTTGCCATTGACGAACCATACCAAGACGTTGGTTATCTAATAACACCAATTTTATAGGTAATTGTTTACGTTTAATTGTGCCCAGTTCCTGCACATTCATCATAAAAGAGCCATCACCAGATACGCAGATAACGCAAGCGTCAGGTCTGGCAATTTGAGCACCTACGGCCGCAGGGATACCAAATCCCATGGTGCCTAAACCACTTGAAGTAATAAAATTTTCAGGTGCATCAAATGTCATATGTTGAGCCGACCACATTTGATGCTGACCAACATCTGTTGTCACAACGGTATTTTTAGGTTTGGCGTCTGATAATTGTTTTAATAATAAAGGGGCATAAATCGCAGAGCCCGGATGATCATAACGCCAAGCATGTTCTGTTTTTAATGCTTGTACTTCTTGTTGCCAAGATGCGATAGATAATGGCTGAGACAAAACAGGCAACAACACCTTAGCATCCCCCAATAACGCAACATGAGCTTGTTTTAATTTATTTAATTCTGCATGGTCGATATCGATATGGATAACTTTGGCATTAGGTGCAAAAGTATTTAATCGCCCTGTCACGCGATCATCAAAACGTGCGCCAACAGCAATTAATAAATCACTACGCTGAACAGCATAATTTGCCGCTTTAGTGCCATGCATACCAAGCATGCCTAGATAGTTGGCATTTGATGCATTAGCACAACCTAGCCCTTTTAAAGTAGAAACAACGGGTATTTCTGTTTGCTTCACAAATTCTCTTAACGTTTCCACTGCATTACTCATGGCAACGCCACCACCTACATACAAAATAGGTTTTTGTGCCTGTGCTAACATCTGCTTAGCTTGTGCTATTTCTTGTGTTGGGTAAGGAAATTCTTGCTCTTCTGGTAATTCATAATTTGATAAATGGGAAGCATCGGCTAATTGAACATCTTTCGGGATATCGATTAAAACGGGGCCAGGACGACCTTGAGAGGCTATAGAGAATGCCTCTGATAACACTCTAGGTAATTCATCAACAGATGAGACTAAAAAACTGTGTTTAGTACATGCCAATGAAAGACCTAAAACATCTATTTCTTGGAATGCGTCAGTACCAATCAAATCGGAAGCAACTTGTCCAGTGATAGCAACAACAGGCACAGAATCTAACAATGCATCAGCAAGTCCAGTGATAACATTAGTAGCGCCTGGGCCTGATGTCGCGATACAAATACCTGTTGTCCCCGTAGCGCGAGCAAAACCAATCGCAGCAATTGCAGCACCTTGTTCATGGCGACATAAGATATGTTCAACACCGCCATCATAAAGAGCATCGTAAACAGGCATGATCGCACCGCCAGGATAACCAAAGACTGTCTCGACTTGATGTTTTCGTAATGCCTGTACTAACCACTGTGCTCCATTCATTCTTTCACCCTGCCATCTTAACTTCTTGTTTAATTTAAATTTATTTTCTATTTCATCTCTTTTTCAAACTCTGGCTCAAAAAAAACCCCCGCGCCTTTCGGTGCGGGGGTTTTTAAGAGATCCGGCTAGTTTAGTTAGCCTTTCTTCGTCCTAGTGCAGCCCCGCACGGTGGGTTAATAATCACCACCACGCTGATAATAATTAGGCTAATCACTAGGACGATAGTATTCATAGTTTTATAACTTCTTTTCTTATTTAAAATGTATATTTGTAATGTTGTGTTGTGCTTTCTTTCACTCTGTCCTTTTAGAGTTATCATGATATTTTAGAATTGACAATGTTTATTTTAAAAAAAAATCTAACATAATGAATTTCATATGTTTTTTTATATCACAAACACACGACAGAGTTTTAATCTATAAACCATTTGTTTTATAGTTATTAATACCAAGAAAGAACACGTTATTTTGTTTTTTCTACTATTACATTTTATTATTCCAAGTTAAGAATCAATAACATTTTTCATTATATTTATATTAATTTATTAAATTAATTATTTAAAAAATTAACTGTTATATTTCAATGATTTGAATTATTCTTGAGATATCTCGCATTTATTTAATTCTTTATTTAACACAAAAGAAAAAATAATTTAAAAAGAAAAAAATAATGGAGAATAAAAAATGGCATTAGCAATAATATATACACGTGCTTCTTTAGGAATATCAGCTCCGCTTATTACTATCGAGGCACATATTAGTCAGGGATTACCTGGATTAACATTAGTTGGATTACCTGAAACTGTTGTAAAAGAAGCAAAAGATAGAGTAAGAAGTGCATTAATTAATAGCGGATATACTTATCCTGCAAAAAGAATAACGATTAATCTTTCACCGGCCGATTTACCCAAAGAAGGTGCACGTTATGATTTACCTATTGCACTAGCAATATTAATTGCATCCGAGCAATTAAAATCAAATAAATTAGAGCGTTATGAGTTTATTGGAGAACTTGCACTTTCTGGAAAATTACAACGAGTTAATGCCGTTATTCCTTCAATCCTTAGCGCTTCAAAAGATCATCGAATATGCATTGTATCAATAGAACATCAAACTGAAGTTTCATTATTACCCAATAGATCTGCTTTATTAGCCTCTCATCTTTTAGAAATTTGTCATCATCTAGAAAATAATACGCCATTAATTGAAACAGAAAGCTTTATTATTAACGATGAAATTGAAAATCAAGATAATAAAGATATGAGCGATATAATTGGTCAAAATAATGCAAAAAGAGCAGCAGAAATTACAGCAGCAGGAAATCACAATATTTTATTTCTTGGGCCTCCAGGAACAGGAAAAACAATGTTAGCACAAAGGATAACTACGCTTCTTCCTCCTTTAACGGCTAAAGAAGCACTTGATGTATTAATCATTAGTAGCTTAAGAGGTCTGACATTTAATGAAAGAAAGTGGCCTACAAGACCATTTAGAGCCCCACATCATACTTCCTCTGCTGTTGCTTTAACGGGAGGTGGCTCTCTTCCTAAACCTGGAGAAATTACATTAGCGCATCACGGTATTTTATTTTTAGATGAATTGCCAGAATTTGAGCGTCGTGTACTTGATGCATTACGTGAACCTCTAGACGCTAGAGAAATTACTATTTCACGCGCAAAAGCTAAAATAAGCTACCCTGCTAATGTATTATTGGTCGGTGCATTAAACCCAAGCCCAACAGGGCATTATCAAGGTAATCATAATCGAGTACCAATAAAACAGATCCTGCGCTATTTAAGCAAGGTTTCTGGACCTTTTTTAGATAGGTTTGATTTATCTGTCGAAATGCCACTTCTTCCTCAAGGTTCGCTTATTCATCCTACATTTACCACTGAAAATAGTTCAACAATTAGAGAACGAGTTCTAAAGGCTAGAGAAAGACAATTTTCACGATGTGGAAAAGTGAATACTTATCTAACTGGAAAAGAGATTGAAAGCTATTGCTCATTAAATACCAGTGATGCCACTTTTCTTGAAGATACGCTTAATAAATTAGGACTATCGATACGAGCTTGGCACAAAATTTTAAGAGTATCGAGGACTATTGCAGATCTCGAAAATGAAGAGAAAATACAGAGAAATCACTTGATTGAAGCTTTAAGTTTTCGTGCAATGGATAGATTAATGATCTATTTACAAAAACAATTAGATGGGTAAATAAAAGGAGCGAAAAAACGCTCCTTTTTACTAAAACTAATGATATTAATCATCAGAATCGGTATAGTCATCAGATGGATCGAGCTGTGGCTTTCCACCCGATAATGTATGAAAACGTTTTGGACGACTTATACGACTAGTATATTTCTTCCAAATTTTTTCTTCGATTGTTGCTGCTTCTCGTTCGCCACGACACATGGCAACAAATAATTTTTCCGCTTCAGTTATAGGCTCTCGTTTGCCTAAATCAAGCTCATTAAAGGCTTGACCATGACGTTCCAATATCTGGGATTCCTTGATAGTGAAATCGCCATGACGAGAAAAACCACGCGGATAATGTTTATTGTCAAAAAAACGATTAGTCGTGATAAAACTTTCTGCCATCTGACACACTCCTAATTCTCTATCGTCATACTTATGGCGCGGAGTATTAGATAGTCATGCGGTTCTGTAAAACAAAATATTTAAATCGTAACGACAAATTTTTTTGGAGATAGATGTGGATACCGAATTACTGAAAACCTTTTTGGAAGTCAGTAAGACTAGACACTTTGGACGAGCCGCTGAATCTCTTTATTTAACGCAGTCTGCGGTTAGTTTTAGAATACGACAATTGGAAACACAACTAGGCACAAATCTGTTTACTCGCCATCGTAATAATATTCGTTTAACTGCCGCGGGTGAAAGGCTAGTCCCCTATGCTGAATCGTTAATGAATACATGGCTTCTTGCTAAAAAAGAGATTAGCCATGCTTCTCAACATTCAGAGCTATCAATTGGCGCCACAGCATCACTCTGGGAAGCATATCTAACATCTTGGTTACAGGAGTCTTATTTAGAAAGAAAAGAGCTTAGAATCGAATCTAGAGTCTCTACACGGCAGTCTCTTGTAAAACAACTTCATGCAAGAGAACTAGACCTTCTTTTTACAACTGAAGCACCCAAGATGGATGAATTAGAAAGTAAAATTATTGGTGATATTACTTTTCAGTTGATGAAAATAGCATCAAATAAAACAGAGAAAATAGTACAATTTATCAAAATTGAATGGAGTGCTGATTTTCAGCCTTTTCTTCCTAATAGTGAAGTGCAAAAGATTGACCCTATTTTAACCACTAATTCTGCAATGGTTGCTTATCAGTTAATGAAAACAACACAAGCAGTTGCATTCCTACCTACACATTGGCTCGATCTCTATTCAGATCTAGCACCAGCCTCAACAGAAATTATTCAAAAACCTTTATTTGCGGTTTGGCTAAATACTAGTGATCAACAAGTATTGATACAACAATTATTAAAACAACCGGTAAATCATCAATAAAGCTTAAATCCATTCTATATGTATTCATAGCATTAACAAATCACCCTTGGAATTAAGCTTTACTCTAGAATTTTCATTACATATTACAGGAAATATTATTGATAAATGTTAGTAAAATCAGCATATTGATAGATCAATCGATGGGAATATAGTGAAATAAATATTGAGAATAGATAACAAAAAGCCCAGTTAATTAACTGGGCTACAAAGAAGTATAAATTTTGTTATTACTTAATTGGTAATTGGCAGGGGCGGAGAGGCTCGAACTCCCAACACCCGGTTTTGGAGACCGGTGCTCTACCAATTGAACTACGCCCCTAAATAGTTGGCGGAACGGACGGGACTCGAACCCGCGACCCCCTGCGTGACAGGCAGGTATTCTAACCAACTGAACTACCGCTCCGCGTATTCTTTTCGCGATTAATGTTATTTAACATTAACGCTTTAATTGATGCTTGGCAGTTCCCTACTCTCACATGGGGAGACCCCACACTACCATCGGCGCTACAACGTTTCACTTCTGAGTTCGGCATGGGATCAGGTGGGACCGTTGCGCTATGGCCACCAAGCAGAATTCTTCAAATTCTTTAATTATTCGTCTCTTCCTGAGACTCACCCCTTTGGGGCCAGTGCTCTGCACTGTTCCAGTTTGTTCCAGACAAACTGGTCTGTTTTATTACCCGTTACTCACCCTTCATCAGTTCGTAACCAGCAATATTCAATCTTAAACAAGCCTACTTCATTCATCTTTGTCTCTCAGACAAAACACCTTCGGTGTTGTCAGGTTAAGCCTCACGG
>NZ_JAABLT010000017.1:0-120939 GCF_009915125.1 Proteus sp. G2673 | reverse complement strand
CTGATATTAAATCTATTCAGGAAGAAGTGAATCAACGTACTGCGGAAATTAACCGTATTTCAGCGCAGACTCAATTTAATGGCGTAAAAGTGTTAAGTGAAGATAGCACATTAAATTTACAAGTGGGGGCGCATGATAAAGAACAAATCAGTGTTGATCTGAAAAAAATGGATGCGACTACATTGGGTATTGATAAATTGGATTTATCAGCAAAAAGCAAACTCGGTTCTAAAGCAATAGAAGCAGAAGTGACTGTTAGTTCTAAACAAGAAATACAACAGTTAGATACTCAAGCGCTAGATGACAAAGTTACAAAAGGCACAATTAAAAGCTATAATATCTATTATGCAAAAGGTGCCGATGGTAAAGACGATAAATCAAAACTTATCGTACAAACTGTTGATGCAAAAGGTGTTGAAGGTTACTTTGATGCAACTGTAACTCCTGGTGCTGCAGGTGCTAAAGCAACAGTGAATGTTACTACAACAGCGGTAGCAGGTTTAGATATCGTTAATGAACAACCATTATCAACACTAGATAAAGCATTATCTCAAGTTGATAGCCTACGCAGTGCCATGGGTGCCGTGCAAAACCGATTAGATTCTACCATTGCTAACTTAGGCAACACGGTTAATAATCTGACCGCATCACGTAGCCGTATAGAAGATGCCGATTATGCGACAGAAGTGTCTAATATGAGTAAAGGTCAAATCCTGCAACAAGCAGGCACCTCTGTGCTTGCGCAAGCAAACCAAATGCCTCAAAACGTATTATCACTGCTTCGTTAATTTCAATCTTAAATAACCCTCAAATGACACCCATTACATTATTTTGTAGTGGGTGTTTTATCATCAAAACAATCGTTTTTTTAATTAATCATTTATGAGTATTTCAACTTGCTAATTAGAAGCTAAAATCTCACAAAATAAAATACTATGATTTATATGTTATTTTTTTATGAACAGAATGCAGATTCAATGCATCGATTTCTTTTAATGAGCTAAATTATCAATTTAATTAACGGTTTTTCTAAGGATTAGTCGCTCCTCTTGTAAGGTAAAGTAGTTCTCGTAATGCAATGACAAATTAATTATCAATGAAAACCCGATTTTTGCTGAAAATTTGGCATAGGTGAAAAAGAGGCGCTTTTGCTTCACTGTTCAGCCGATTGCTAAATTTATTTCGCCAGATAATGGTTTCCGGTCTTTTATCCAAAGGTGTCTTTTGTTGTGAGTGATTTGTATACCGCCGAAGGCGTGATGGACAAAAATAGCCTCTGGGAGCGATATGTCCCGTTGGTTCGCCATGAAGCATTACGATTACAGGTCAAGTTACCTGCGAGTGTTGAATTGGATGATCTTTTGCAAGCGGGTGGGATTGGTTTATTAAACGCCGTTGAGCGTTATGACTCAATGCAAGGTGCTGCCTTTACCACTTATGCTGTTCAACGTATCCGTGGCTCAATGTTAGATGAGCTACGTAGTCGAGATTGGGCGCCACGCAGTGTGCGTCGTAATGCAAGAGAAGTTACTCATTCTATTCATCAATTAGAGCAGGATCTAGGACGACCACCATTAGAACAGGAAGTTGCTGATCATTTGCAGATTGAGTTAGCAGAATACCGGCAGATCCTATTGGATACGAATAACAGCCAATTGTTCTCTTATGACGAATGGCATGAAATTTACGGTGAAAGCTGTGAACCGTCTCAAGACGAAGATCATGATGACAATCCATTACAGATGTTGTTAGAAAGTGATATTCGCCAAAGAGTCATAGACGCGATAGAATTGCTTCCCGAAAGGGAAAAAATGGTTCTTACTCTGTATTATCAGGAAGAACTTAATTTGAAAGAAATAGGCGCAGTGCTTAATGTCGGGGAATCCCGCGTGAGCCAGCTACACAGCCAAGCCATAAAAAGGTTGCGAGCACGCTTAAACCCAGAGAAATAGAAGTTTTGCTTATTTTTGTTTTTGTTTATTAAGACTACAACACAGGGCTTTATCTCTTATGTCTGTTTCAACACAAAAGAAACGGCCGCTAAGCCGTTACATTAAAGACTATAAACACAGCCAGACTCATTGTCTACATTGCCACAAGGCGTTGGATCGGATCTCTCTCGTATTCAATCGCCAAGTTATCAATAAAGAAGCCATTTCTGAAATGACGGATTTAATTGATGATGAAACGTGGGAAACGTTACAAGAGAAATTCTCTGCGCTATGCCGTTTTTGTAGTGAGATTTACTGTAATAGTGAAACTGACTACTTTGACATTATGTCTTTTAAGCAGTATTTGTTTGAACAAACGGAGATGAGCCACAGTACTGTTCGTGAGTATGTGGTTCGTTTACGTCGGCTCGATGAATTACTGACTTCAACTAATTTTCCTCGTCAAGAATTTACGACAGAGAAAATTCAGTCAGACCTGAGTAAAAAGCTCACTCCCTCTGCATTTAGTAACTACAATATTGCGCTACGTAAGTACGAGCAATATCTCGATTGGTGTCAAGAACCACCATCGATGAATAGCAGTCACTAATTGCGCTCAAGAGAGACCTTAAAAGGAGTAGCCTAGCCTACTCCTTTCTTTGTTGTTTATAATCTAATCATACTTTATTTACCTTTCTGTTGTTCTTCCAAAAAAATAACACTTTTGACTATCTCTTTAGAAATAATAGAGTAACAAAAGAAAAAACCACCTCTAAGAAAACAAACTTTAAAGGTGGTCTCAAAGACAAGGAGAGAAAGAGAAGGGGGAATTAACTAATCGTCATTAAGCTTGCATTGCCTCCTGCTGCTGCTGTATTAATACTTAAGGCTCTTTCATGTAATAAACGTTCTAACAAGAGACCCGTCTCACCACGAGAAAACCCTTGAACAGAAATTATAGCTCCTTTACGTTGAGCAATTTTCTGGCAAGTTTCACGTAATTGATCGCCATCACCATGGTAAATCACAGCATTTATTTTCAGTGACTCATCATGCCAGTTTTCCGTCAATGTAATGGCTTTTCTGACAATATCAGGCAATTCACGATATGTTTTTTGTGAGAATAGACTATTAACGACAACGGCATGACAACCAGAAGCAAGAACAGCTGCAATTTGAGTGAATACATCTTGCTCATTATCGGAAATACACAACACATGACCGCAAGGAACTAATTGATAGGTGTTACGCTCACCAGTAGGACCCGGCAATACACGTAATGTGCCTGCTTGGGATGCAAGGGCATATTTTTCTAAGGCTTCATAGTGTGATTTATCTGTTTTGTTTGATAACCATTCCATATACTTATGGTAAGTTTGTAAATTACGCATAGAAGTATCAAGCGGGAATGTTTCATCTTGACGCGCTAGTGTTTGCGTTGCTGCATTTTCAGGGCGTTTGGATAATAAGCGGTACAGATAAACAGGGCCACCAGCTTTCGGGCCTGTACCGGATAATCCTTCACCACCAAAGGGTTGAACACCGACAACCGCACCAACCATATTACGGTTTACGTATAAATTCCCCACTTTGGCATGTGATGCAACATAAGCAATAGTTTCATCAATACGCGTATGAACGCACATTGTTAAGCCATAACCTGTCGCATTAATCTCTTCTAGCAAAGCAGGTAAATCTTGGCTTGCATAACGCACAACATGTAATACAGGACCAAAGATTTCTTTCTTCAATGAACTGACTTTATCTAACTCAATTAAAGTCGGTTGAACAAAGGTACTGTTATTTTCAATGTGTTTTGGCAGGTTATTGTGTGAAGCTTGATAAATATCGTAGCCTGTTGTGCGCATAGATTGAATATGTTTCTCTATGGCTGATTTTGCTTCTTTATCGATAACAGGACCAATATCGGTGGATAGCAAACTTGGATCACCAATTGTAGCTTGCGCCATCGCACCTTTAAGCATCTCGATAGTATGATCGGCCACTTCTTCTTGAATACATAACAGACGTAAAGCTGAGCAACGTTGCCCCGCGCTATCGTAAGCAGATGCCATAACATCAGTCACCACTTGTTCTGTTAATGCAGATGAATCCACAATCATGGCATTTAAGCCACCCGTTTCTGCAATTAAAGGCACTGGGTGACCTTCGCTATCTAATCGACCCGCTAAGGTTTTTTGTAAAATATGTGCAACATCTGTCGAGCCTGTAAACATCACGCCACGAACACGCTCATTAGCCACTAAACGAGCACCAATGGTTTCACCTTGCCCTGGTAGCAGTTGTAGAGCAAAAGAAGGAACTCCTGCTTGATGGAAAAGCTCAACGGCTTTTGATGCAATTAAAGGTGTCTGCTCTGCGGGTTTTGCAAGAACCGTATTACCAGCGGCTAAAGCTGCGGCAATTTGTCCACTGAATATGGCTAATGGGAAATTCCACGGGCTGATACAAACCACAGGCCCTAAAGGTCGATGTGTATTGTTATCAAAATCCTGAGTCACTTGTGCTGCATAGTAATAAAGAAAATCAATGGCTTCACGAACTTCCGCAATGGCATTGCTGTAAGTTTTACCCGCTTCACGCACTAATATTCCCATAAGTGGCCCCATTTGCTGTTCCATTAATTCCGCTGTACGGATCAAGAACGAGGCTCTTTCTGCTGGGGGTGTTGCAAACCAGATCTCGCCTTTTTCTTGAGCAATGGTTAAAGCAAAATCTGCCTCTGCTTCGGTCGCTTCTCTTACTGTACCTACAATATCCGTATGATTGGCTGGGTTTAATACAGATTGAGGTTCTGGTGTTTTTTCTGAAGAGTTAAACGTATCACCTAATAAAGGTTCGCAATGTATATTTTCAGTTGCTGATGTTAATAAAGCACTAGAAAGCGATGCCAAGCGATGTTCGTTTGACATATCAATACCGGGTGAGTTTTTACGCTCATCACCATACAGTTGATTAGGAAGCGGAATTTTAGGATGTGAAAGTCCAACTTGGCCTTCGACTTGAGCCATTCTATTCACTTCTTTAACTGGATCAGCCACTAATTCATCAAGAGAAATTGTGGTATCTGCAATTCGGTTTACAAAGGAGGTATTGGCACCATTTTCAAGTAGGCGACGGACTAAATAGGCAAGTAATGTTTCATGTGTTCCTACAGGTGCATAAATACGACAAGGACGACCTAATTTATCGTCTGCTATTTTTCCTACAACTTGTGCATAAAGTGGCTCTCCCATACCGTGTAAACACTGGAATTCATATTGTCCGGGGTAATAGTTTTGACCCGCTAAATGATAAATTGCTGATAGTGTGTGCGCATTATGCGTGGCGAATTGTGGGTAAATAAAATTAGGTGATGCGAGTAGTTTTTTTGCACAAGCAAGATAAGAGACATCGGTATACACTTTGCGAGTATAGACAGGATAGTCTTCAAGACCATCAATTTGAGCGCGTTTGACCTCGCTATCCCAATAGGCGCCTTTCACTAAACGGATCATTAAGCGACGACGACTACGGCGTGCCAAATCAATGACATAATCAATAACTAATGGACAACGTTTTTGGTAAGCTTGAATAACAAAACCAATTCCATTCCAGCCAGCTAATTCAGGTTCAAAGCAGAGTTTTTCAAGTAAGTCGAGTGAAATTTCTAGTCTATCCGCTTCTTCTGCATCAATATTAATCCCGATGTCGTATTGCTTTGCTTGTAATGTTAATGAGAGTAGGCGAGGGTAAAGCTCTGACATCACTCGCTCATATTGAGCACGGCTATAACGAGGATGTAATGCTGAAAGCTTGATAGATATTCCAGGGCCTTCATAAATACCTCTGCCATTAGATGCTTTACCAATTGCGTGGATGGCTTGCTGATAAGAAACTAAATAATCTTGCGCGTCTTTTTCTGTTAATGCTGCTTCTCCTAACATGTCATAAGAGTAGCTAAAGCCTTTTTCTTCAAGTTTGCGTGCATTTGCAAGTGCTTGAGAAATAGTTTCACCTGTCACAAATTGCTCACCCATTAAACGCATGGCCATATCAACGCCTTTGCGCACTAATGGCTCACCACTTTTGGTCAAGATGCGATTTAAAGAGTTAGAGAGTTTTTCTTCATTATGAGTAGAAACTAATTTACCCGTGAATAATAAGCCCCATGTCGCTGCATTCACAAACATCGATTGACTTTGTCCTAAGTGTGAGCGCCAATTACCATGACTAATTTTGTCACGAATAAGGGCATCACGCGTGGCTTTATCTGGAATACGTAATAAAGCTTCAGCTAAACACATTAGGGCAACACCTTCTTGTGAAGAAAGTGAAAATTCCTGTAATAGACCTTGAACCAACCCGGAGCGTCCAACACCATTTTTCTGGTTACGTAGTTTTTCGGCAATGGAATAGGCTAATTTGTGTGTTGCTTGAGCCTCATTTTCAGGTAATGTCGCTTGCTGCAATAGCATAGGTACAGCTTGTGTTTCAGGTGTGCGATATGCAGAAGTAATTGCTGAGCGTAAAACAGACTGCGGGTGAATATGTTCAGCAAACTCTAAAAAGGGCTGATAATGAGCGGTTGGTATTTCAGTGCTTTCATCAAGATCTTGCTCTGCAAATACGGAGTGACCAATATTAATCTGATCATTTTCAACTTGTTCTAGATAATTGAAAATAGCCTGTTTAATTAACCAATGTGATGTTCTATCTAATTTCTGCGCAGCTTTTTTTAATCTATTGCGGGTTTCTTCGTCAAGTCTAACACCCATTGTTGTGCTACTCATGCAGTGCTCCTCATATTCTATTTCTAATTCACAAGTACAGTTACCCGTTATTTTTATTAATATCATTCATGTTGCAACTTTGTGCAACATTGTTAACAATTTATTTATAAATAATGTGAAAGTAGTCAGGTTTTGTACATAATTAAAAATAGTTTAATTTGTCCATTTCTATATATTTGCATATAAATCAATAAATTATATTTATTTTATTGATGTTTGTATTTATAATGAACCCTCGAATTAAGACAAATAGTGTGAGGTCATAAACAAAATTTAAACATTTAAACGTTAATTTCTTGTTAAATGCAGTTAACCTATTCTAGGATTGATGTGAATGCTTTATCTGTTGCTGTAAGAAATTATTTTAATTAAAAACTGAAAAGATCATTAATGTGCAACTAAGTGCAACGTTCCTGTACAAGTCAAAAGCATACCGATGATCGGAAACAGATTTATGGAGAACTGCAATTATGGCTCTAACTTCGCCAATGCTAATTACATTTACGATCTATATCTTGGGTATGCTTTTTATTGGCTACCTTGCTTATCGTTCAACAAAAAACTTTGATGATTATATTCTTGGCGGTCGGCGATTGGGCAGTGTAGTCACTGCGCTGTCAGCGGGTGCTTCAGATATGAGTGGTTGGTTATTAATGGGATTACCTGGCGTAGTATTTTTCGCTGGTATTTCAGAAAGTTGGATAGCTATTGGCCTCTGTTTAGGAGCATGGCTAAACTGGCGTTTAGTTGCGGGGCGTTTGCGTTTGCAAACTGAAAAAAACAATAATGCATTGACGTTACCCGATTATTTGACATCACGTTTTGATGATAAAAGTAAAATGCTACGTATTATTTCAGCGTTAGTTATTCTTACCTTCTTTACTATCTATTGTGCTTCAGGCGTGGTTGCTGGTGGAATGCTGTTTGAATCTACGTTCCATATCCCTTACCACGAAGCTATGATTTATGGTGCGATTGCAACTATCGCATATACCTTTTTAGGTGGCTTTCTTGCAGTAAGTTGGACAGATACAGTCCAAGCAACGTTAATGATTTTTGCTCTGATCCTGACACCTATTATTGTAATTTTCTCAGTCGGCGGCATTGATACTTCTATTGCCATTATTAAAGCAAAAGATCCGTCTTATCTTGATATGTTCAAAGGTCTTGATTTTATTGCCATTATCTCTTTATTGGCGTGGGGATTAGGTTACTTTGGGCAACCTCATATCTTAGCGCGTTTTATGGCAGCAGATTCAAATCAAACAATTCGTAAAGCACGTCGTATCGGTATGACGTGGATGATCCTCTGTTTGGGCGGCACGGTTGCGGTTGGATTCTTTGGTATTGCTTACTTTGAAATGAATCCAGCACAAGCGGGTGCTGTAACAGCTAAAAATGAACGTATTTTTATGGAGCTGGCTTCGCTGCTCTTTAATCCATGGATTGCTGGTATTCTTTTGTCTGCAATTCTAGCAGCGGTTATGAGTACATTAAGCTGTCAATTATTAGTCTGCGCAAGTGCATTAACTGAAGATTTATACAAACCATTTATTCGTAAAAGTGCGAGCCAAAAAGAGCTAGTTTGGGTAGGGCGTGGCATGGTGTTACTAGTTGCGATCATCGCAATTTTCTTAGCGCGTGACCCAAACAATAAGGTGCTTGATCTAGTAAGTAATGCGTGGGCAGGTTTTGGTGCCGCTTTTGGTCCTGTGATCCTCATTTCTGTAATGTGGAAACGTATGACTCGTAATGGTGCATTTGCCGGAATGTTGATAGGGGCTTTAACCGTGTTAGTGTGGATGCAATATAAATGGTTTGGGTTATATGAAATTATTCCCGGCTTTATTTTTGCTTCTATTGCTATTGTTGTCATTAGTTTAATGGGAAAAGAACCAAACAAAGAGAATCAACAACGCTTTGAAGAAGCTGAGACTCAATATCGTAATACATAATAAAATTAGATAAATCAAAGGCTACCTTATTTAATGAGGTGGCCTTTATTGTTAATTTAAATTAGATACAAAAGATATAATGTAAACATTATTCGTAATAAATAAACTCGTTATGAAGCATGGCTTTACTGAAATTAATGACTTTATCATTAAATGTAATCGTACTTTCAAGTTCCTCTTTTGAACAGTTAGCAAATTTGTCCCATTCAAGGCAGGTGGTGATAAAGGCTTTATCTTCTCCATTAATGCCTTTGATATAGTTTGATTGAGTAACAACTTTTCCGTCTAGATCATACTGGTATTCTACATTTATTTTGCCGTCCTCTATTACGGATTGTAGTTTTCCTTGGGGGCTATAGGTGTACTCTGTTGTGATAGGCTTAGTTGTAGGATCAGACGATTCGCTTGTTTCTTTAATAATGCGTCCATCTTTATAGTCGAATTGGCTAGTGACTGTATCTAATAAAGTGCCATCATTTCCGTAATATTGGATTACTCTTTTGTTAAACCGGTTCTGTTTATCTTGATGATAGGTTTCTTGCATGTAGATAGAGTGTGAGCCATAGGCATTCTTTATCTGAAATTGATATCGGATAACAGAAGGGTTATTAGGCAATGTTCTTATTAAATTAGTTTCTACATTGCCTTCAAAGTACTCTTGCATTGATGTGCTATTTTTCAATAACTTTCCACATTCATCAAAGTGGATTTCACCTTTTAGTGCTTTAAAACGTCCGTCATGGGGTATCGTGCTGGTCATCGTGACGGATTTAACTGGGCCGTTATAAGAGCTGAGCAATATAATGTCACTATTGGCAATATTGGTTTGCTTTTCAGTATTTGTACATTGAGCAGAAGCAGCGATTGCTGGCGATGAGGAAATCGCATAAAGGGAAAGAGGGATAAGGAGTCGTTGTAATTTCATAAGATCGTCCATGTATATATACGTCATATTTCAAGCCACAGCATTGTCGCCTAGCTATAACTTGGATTATTTAGAGTATTTGTTTGCATATCTTCAAGTTGTTGCAAATTATTTAGAGTATAAGTAGTGCATAAAATATAAGTCTAGTATAAGTAATTGGTTTGCCAAATAGTATAGATAAAATCCTATATAATTATCCAATATATAAGGGAAGGGAAATATTTTGGTACGATCAAAACTGTTTTTTGGAGCATTAATATGTCAAACGCATTTTCTTTTATGACTGATACGGCAACTCTGGCTATTTTTGATTTACAAGCGATCCAACATAGAAAATCAGATACAGCAGATTGGTGGAGCATACCTGATGATGAGTTAGATGAGATGAATAAAGGCAATATTGTATTTATTGGTTTAGGTAATGATGGTTTTTACACTATTAATCTATGCGATAAAATTGAAGATCCAGATGTAAGAATAAATATAAACTGTCCATCAGGTAAAGTTTTTATTGGTGCTGGAGAGGATACAACTGGCGGTGATTTAGAGCCAGATGATCCAAAATATCGCGCAGGAGAAATTATTTTTCTCCCAGTAGGAGATTATGAAATATCATTAAAAAAAGTAAGCAACATACTTTTTATTTCTATTATTTTTAGTAAAGAGAACCTGAATAAGTTTGAGAATGTTTTACGTTTAGATTAAATAAATATATATAGTTATATAAAAATATAATAATTAAGTGAAAGATACTATTATTTAAAATGCTTCCCTTGTTTTTCATTAATAGGTTAATAAATATAAGTTAAACAATCTGTGGTTATATTAATTATAATATAGCGAATGCATTTGTTGTAAATAAACTTTATCAATTAAATAAATGTTAATTTATTAATCTAATTTAAATATTACTGAAAGAAACAGGTGATATAGATAATGCTAAAATAATACGGATGATTTTATTTTAAATTTTAAAAAATAATGAATTTATTGAACTTTTTTTATTAAAAATGATAAATATCAATTTTAAGTAAGTTAATATTTTTTTTAATATTAATCCTAATAAATAGATGTTTTTTTGTTAAAAATGCGAAATAGTCATATTTAGACTATAAGAATATGCTTAAAATCGAAAAATATATAAATATTACGCTTTATACGTGTTAAATGTAGTTGCGTTTTACGAGTAAATGAGATGATAATTGCAAATACTTAAATATTAGTACGTAATAAACATGAAATAATGTTATTGATAACATTTTATTTCGTGTGAGCCTTTTCGTTTATTTAACCCCAAAAACAACTTATTTAAATATATAACAAGAGAGAGCTTTATTATGAATAAAATGCTTCTTACTGCGATGATCGCAGGTATTTTTTCATCTACAGTTTATGCGGCTTCTGATAACACTATCCGTTTTCAAGGCGAAGTTTCTGATGAAACTTGTACTGTAACGGTTAATGGTAATTCAGCACTTCCTGTTGTTTTATTACCAACCGTGCCCGTAACCGCATTAGATACTGCGGGTAAAACAGCAGGTCAGACACCATTTACTATTGCAGTGAGTGGTTGTACTGGTTCTAAACCAACAGATACAAATATTAAAACTATATTTATTGCTAATAATCTGACAACAGAAGGTCGTATTGGTAATACAGCAGCAAATAACAATGTTAGTTTAGAAATTATTGACCCTGCGAAAACCGGTACAAAAATTGATTTAACTGGTGTAGGTAACGAAGGCTTAGTGTTAAAAGCAAACGAAAAATCAGCATCTTATGATTATGCTGTACGTTATTATGCAGATGATGTTGCAACAGCAGGTAAAGTAGAGGGTAGTGTGCAGTACTCTATCTCTTATCAATAATGTTTATATGTCTCCTTTATATAAAGGAGGCATTTTTTATTTATATAAGAGGGAGATAAGTAATGAAAAAAATAATAATGCTAATTATCGTATTTTTCTTAAGTTATAGCACTGCGTCGTATTCTAGTGTCACCATGCTAAAAACACGTATTGTTTATTCATCGGATTCACGTTTTGAAGTTTTAAAGTTTATGAATAACGATGAAATTCCTTACATTATGCAAATCTGGGCAGATAAAAATAATCCTAATTCAACCCCAGATAATGCAGATGCCCCTTTTGTTATTCAACCCCCCGTTTTTCGTATCGATCCTAAAACAGGGAGAGACGCGCGATTAATTTATACTGGCGAAGGTCTACCACAAGATAAAGAATCTATTTTCTTTTTAAATGTGGCACAAATTCCACCTAAAGATTTGAATAAAGATATAAAAGAAGGAAATAGCTTTACGGTTATTGTGCATCATCGATTAAAAATATTTTATCGTCCAACTGAGATTGTCTCACAGCTAAATAATATCGAGAAACAAATATCATTCTCAAAAGAGAATAATGGAACTATAAAAGTTAAAAACGATTCACCTTTTTTTGTGTCATTTGCGCAACTTGAGGCCACGAATACTTCGGGTCAAAAATTTATATTTAAACCAACTATGGTTTCTCCGTTATCAACGGAAGTATTAGTCGCTAAAAATGGCAGAACGATTTCATTTTCACCCGATAAAATGACCTATAAATACATTAATGATCTAGGTGGGCAAAATAGTGCGACAGATTTAATTCATTAAAAAAATGGAATTGAAATGAAATCTATAGAAAAAAACACAGCACAATTAAATAAGAGAATAAAAGTCGTATTCTTAATCGGCTCATTTTCTCTATTTATTCAATCAATGCCTTCTGCATTGGCCGATGATTATGAATTTGATCCTTCTTTATTACTAGGTAGCAAAAGTAATATCAACATTAATCAGCTTCATGATAGTAATTATGTGGAGCCTGGCAATTATGATGTTGATATCTACATTAATAATCGCTTTTTTGAAAGAAAAATAGTGCATTTTCAATTAAATGATAACGGTAAAGTGACGCCTTGTTTTAATCAACAACAGATTGATGATATGGGGATCTTGCTGGATGATGAACTTAGTCAAGATAATAATCAATGTTTAGTATTAAACCAAATTAATAAAAATATTATAGATTCATTTGATGCTTCTAATTTTAGAATCATGATTGCAGTGCCTCAAATCTTATTAAAACGAAGGCCACAAGGTTATGTCAATGAAGATGATTTAGATGCGGGCAATACCATGTTGTTCTCTAATTATTCTGGTAATTACTATAAGAATAAATCGAACGGACAAAGCTCAGACTATGGTTTTGGTAGTGTCAACATGGGCATAAATTTAGGAACCTGGCAATTTCGTCAACAAGCGTCTTACTCTTATAATTCATCAAAGTCGGGAAGTAATAGTGAATTTAATTGGATTAGAACTTATCTACAAAAACCGTTACTGACATTAAAGTCGATGTTAGTTGTCGGTGATATTTATACAACAGGCGCACAATTTTCAAGTCTGGCATTTAAAGGTATTCAATTAATGTCTGATGAAAGAATGTTGCCAGATTCTCAAAAAGGTTATGCACCTGTTATTCGTGGTATTGCGACGACAACCGCCCGTATAGTGATAAAACAAAATGGTACTGAAATTTATCAAACGACTGTGTCACCTGGGCAATTTGAAATAAATGATCTTTATCCAACTAGTTATGAAGGAGATTTGTTTGTCGAAATTTACGAAAGTAATGGCAAAATTTCTTCTTTTACAGTGCCATTTACCGCATTACCTGAATCTGTAAGAGCTGGGCGCCTTAAATATAACTTTACTGCGGGTGAAGTGAATAACTTTGCTGCAGAAAATAGCTATTTTTCAGATATTGCTTTGCAATATGGTGTGAACAATATGGTAACGCTAAATACGGGGGTACGTGTAGGACACCAATATCAAGCCATATTTGTCGGCTCTGTTATTGCTACAAAATTAGGTGCAATCGGTTTTAATTCAGCATTTTCAAACGCTGAAGTGGACGGTAAAAATTATCAAGGTGGACGATTAGGCATTAGTTATAGCCGTACTTTTAGCCCAACAAATACTGTTATTACACTCGCAGGTTATAAATATTCAACAGAGAATTTTCGCGAATATAATGATGTATTGGGGTTGAGAAAAAGTGCAAGTAATGACATGGAATGGAATTCCAGCAGCTATAACCAAGAAAGCCAGTTTACACTTAGTGTTAATCAGTCTCTTGATAAGTGGGGGCAGCTTTATATTTCGGGCTCTATCAGTAACTATTATGGTAATAAAGGACATGATGCCCAGTATCAAATCGGTTATTCAAATACCTATAAAGATATTGCTTATAGCCTTGCTTATAGTCGCCAAAAAACGGGACAAATGACGGCAAATAATACTTTTACACCAATAACAACCGATCCGATATCTGAGGATATGGTTATGTTATCTGTTTCTATGCCATTAGGACGCTCTGATTATTCACCCATGCTATCACTATCTTCTAGTCATTCTAGCGATGATTCGAGTTATCAAACGAATTTATCAGGACTTTTAGGTGAAGATAAAACGCTTTCTTATAGTGTAAATGCGGATTATGACACACAAAATAGAGCGATAGGCAGTGGTTTACATTTAATTAAACAGCTTCCTTTTACCACGCTATCAGGCAGTATCTCTAATGGTAAACATTACACGCAAGGTAGCGTAGGTATTCAAGGTGCGTTAGTTGCACACAGTGGAGGGATAACATTAGGTCCTCGTATTAGTGATTCTTTTGCTTTAGTGGAAGCAAAAGGTGCAAGTGGTGCGAGTGTGAGTAATGGTATGGGCGCCCGCATTGATCCTTTTGGTTATGCTATTGTGCCTTCTCTTGTCCCTTATCAATATAACAATGTTAGCTTGGATGGGAAAAATATTAGAAATAATAATATTGAGCTATTGGAAAGTACGAAGCAAATAGCACCGTATTCAGGTTCAAGCACCAAAATCGTTTTTAAAACCCAAGTCGGATATCCTGTATTGATTTCGATTAAGCCAGAAAGTGAATTGACATTAGGCGAAAATGTTTTCGATAAAGATAAGCACATTGTTGGTATGGTAGGGCAAAGTAACCAGATTTATGTCAGGGTTGAAAATAGGAAAGGGACACTGACTGTCGGTAAAGATGAAGATAGTTGCCAAATTGATTACTCAATACCAGAAGAAAAAGAAGCAGATAAACTCATTTTATTATCAGGTCAATGCTTATGAAATTAAATCACTGTTTATTTTCTCATTACTCCTCTATTTTATTAGCCTTGATGCTATTCCCTTCTTTAGCCTTGGCAACATGTTATAAAATAACAACTACGACGACTAATCCTAATAGTGTGTATTATACCGAGCCGGGCAAAGGTTCAGCGAAAAGTTGGCAAGGTGCGAGAGATGATTCGGGATCAATGGGAAGTACCCCTAAAGTTATTAATGTTAATAATGATCAGTTTCAAATTCCGGGTACATTAGTGGCGAGTGGTTTTGTCTCTTTTTTTGAGGCGGGTTATGAGGTTTATGATCCAGAACAGATATTATTTCGTTGCACAGCCGATGAAGAGGGTAAATTAAGAGAGTTTTACTCAACTAATGGTGACTATAATTATGGTGGTAGAAATCTAGTTAATCCAACATTAGGTTTAAATGATACCTATATTAGTCTGGCAAGAGGATTGGGTATTCGCATTAAAAATACCATTACAGGCGAATATTATAGTCGCTATTGGAAATCTCGTGCTTTAGATAATTTAGAAAGAGATAGCCAAGGATGGATCTTAGTAAAAGCAAAAAATTTCTCTAATATGGAAGTGGAGTTATTTAAGATTAACTATGAAAGAACAAGTGATATGCCACCAGCACAATCAAGTAGTGGGTTAATTACTTTTATTAATCAACCGGCAGGTTATATCGCTTTTCAAAGCTCTAATTTCTCTTATTTATTAAAAGATGGTGCAGATCACGCTACAAATTATCATGGTTTTTATGCTTATTGGCCTGCTGCTGTAAATATGTCTCGCCGAATTTATATACGTAATGCGTCTACTTGTTTTGTGCGAAACGTTACGCCTTATGTTTTATTTCCATTGGTTACTATTAATGAGTTAGCAAGTGGCAAAAAAGTCACTTTACCTATTACGATTGATTTTTATTGTCAATCAGCACCGCCCGCTAGCGATGGTTTGAGTAATATTTCCAGTGGGACTGGAGCGGGACAAACCGCAATGGGATTTTTACCTAGACCTGCAAATGTTAACAAAGCAATTGAATTAGGATTAACAGTACCTAATGGTGCCGCAATTACTCATTTAGTGACAGATGGTTATGGTACTGACTCAAGTATGGCAAAAGGGGTTGGTGTAAGAATATATCGTCCATCAGGTGTGCCATTAAACTTATTATCAACATTAGCGAATGAAGGGCAAGGTGATAGTTATGGTTGGTATCCTATTTATGATGATGCTAGTTCAGTCTCATTTAATAATGGTATTACCGATTTAACTAAAACATTATATGCCTCATTAGAAGCGTTACCGAGAGAGAAAATAACTGCTGGTAAATTTAATGCGACATTACAAGTGATTATACAGGTGCAATAAATATGAAAAAGAGCGGTATTTTTATTTTGTTACTGTGTTTTTCGTTTATCGCCAAAGCGAATTTAGCCTTAGAGGGTTCTAGAGTGATCCTTTATCACTCAGATAGAGAAGCATCCTTAAATATAAAAAATGATGGTGAACTTCCTGTGGTGGTTCAAACATGGGTAGATGATGGTAACCCAGAAAATACCCCAGAAACCATAACTGATGTTTCCGCTTTATCATTACCACCAGTATTACAATTAAAACCGAGTGAATCACAACGGGTACGAGTGATTAATAAATTTACTAATACAGATAAAGCGAAAGAGACACTTTACTGGCTTAATTTATATGAAATCATGCCTAAGCCAGCGAACAAAAAATATGATGAAGGTTTAATTAATGTTGTCGTCAGATTACAAGTAAAAGTATTCTATCGCCCTGATGATTTAATAATGGTGATTTCTGATGTTAGTCGAGCTCTTATTTTTACAAAATCAGATAAACAGTTAACAATTGAAAATCCGACACCTTTTTATGTCACCATTAAATCCGCATTTGGCGAAAATAATCCTAATATTCTTATTCCTATGATAGCGCCATTTTCCAAACAGAAAATCAATCTAGAGGATAGTAAAATAAATACCATTAACTATGTTTTAATTGATGATTCTGGTGGGGAATTTGAAGATAAAAAAGAGATAAAATAGACTTTCTAGTGGTTTGTATTAAATTGTCTGATTAAGTTAGAGTAATTCTCTATTTTAATTAATTCCATTAATTATAAGAATGGGATGAAATATAAGTAGATGCTGTTTTTATTAATTGGCGTATTATTTTAAGTTTTCGGCTTAAGATAAATGCGCCATTTTGTCGCCACTTTCTTCCAGATACAAAAAAGCCACTTATTTCTAAGTGGCGTAACTGTCTGATTTATCAGCTTAAAATTGGTGGGTTGTGGGAGGCTCGAACTCCCGACCAATTGATTAAGAGTCAACTGCTCTACCGACTGAGCTAACAACCCGATGCGCTGATTATTCTCCTCTAAAATGTGATGGTCAAGTGCTTATTTCGATTTTTTTTCAAATGGATAAAATATCGCCGATTAAATTAAAGAAAGGATCTTATCTGGTTATCAAAGCATCATTCATTTTACTAAAAGTGATCTTTTCATTACTTATACTGAGATTTGTGTCACAATAATTTCGCAAACATATTACCGCGTCAAAAAATAAAATAGCGGTGAAAACAACATCAAAAATATGAAAACACTTCAGGTATTGTATGGAAGATCAAACAGAAATTTCTCCTCCTGTTAGAGTGAAAAATGCCACTCTACAGCGCGGATTAACAAATCGTCATATTCAATTAATTGCTATTGGTGGAGCTATCGGTACTGGTCTATTTATGGGATCAGGGAAAACCATTTCGTTAGCTGGGCCATCAATTATTTTTGTGTATATGATAATTGGCTTTGTCTTGTTCTTTGTGATGAGAGCTATGGGAGAGCTGTTATTATCAAATTTAGAATATAAGTCATTTAGTGATTTTGCTGGTGATTTATTAGGACCGTGGGCTGGTTTTTTTGTCGGTTGGACTTATTGGTTTTGTTGGGTTATTACAGGTATTGCCGATATTGTTGCCATAACGTCTTATATTAGTTATTGGGCGCCTAATTTTCCTGAATGGGGAACATCCTTTATTTGTGTGCTGACACTGCTTATTTTGAACTTAGCGACAGTAAAACTGTTTGGTGAAATGGAATTTTGGTTCTCCATGATAAAAATAACAGCGATTGTTTCTTTGATCATTGTAGGGATTGTTCTTATCAGTATTGGATTTGAATCTCCCGCGGGACATACCGCGGCATTAGAGAATATTTGGAATGATGGGGGAATGTTTCCTAAAGGGCTAAGTGGTTTTTTTGCGGGCTTCCAAATCGCTATTTTTGCTTTTGTCGGAATAGAATTAGTAGGAACCGCTGCGGCTGAAACACGTAATCCAGAAAAATCATTGCCGAAAGCGATTAATGCTATTCCTATTCGTATTATTACTTTTTACGTATTGGCCTTAGCAATTATTATGTCGGTGACACCATGGCGCTCAATTTTGGCTGATAAAAGCCCATTTGTTGAGCTATTTGTCATGATAGGGATACCCGCAGCGGCAAGTTTAGTAAACTTTGTCGTATTAACGGCTGCAGCCTCTTCTGCTAATAGTGGAATATTTTCCACAAGTCGTATGTTATTCGGTTTATCAAAAGAGGGCGAAGCACCAAAGCAGTTTAGCCAATTATCTAAACGGGCTGTACCTGCCAATGGGCTGTTATTTACTAGTTTATGTCTGTCATGTGGAATTATATTAATCTACTTTATTCCCGATGTTATGCATGTATTTACCTTGGTAACAACAGTGTCGGCGTTATTATTTATGTTTATTTGGAGTATGATTTTATGCTCTTATTTAGCGTATCGTAAAAAACGGCCACAGTTACATGAAAAATCTATTTATAAAATGCCATTAGGTATTCTGATGTCATGGCTATGCCTTGCTTTCTTTGCTTTTATGACAGTGTTATTAGCTTTCGAACATGATACTCGCCAAGCGTTAAGTGTGACACCATTGTGGTTTATTGCACTAGCAATAGGATATCAATATGTTAAAAAGAACAAACAGAAAAATCTCACTCAAAAGTAATATTATAGCAATAGAGTAAAAGTAAAAAGCCTTATTTAATAAGGCTTTTTTATCAAAAATAAAATGCTATTGCTAACAAAATAATTAATAGTTTATTAAAATAAAAAATTATTAAAAATAAATTTTATATTTATTTTCATTTTTTATTGATTTTGTTTTTGCTATTGTTTTGAATGAAAATTAGATATTATTTTTTTGCAATAAAATATTTTTAAAATATGTTAACTACATCCGGTAATTTTTTAAAAATACACTATCCTACAATTAAAATAAAAGGAGGCGGTATGTATAAGAATATTTTGGTTCCCATTGATATTGATGAAGATAACCTGATGAACAAAGCAATTCCGTTAGTGGAAGATATTGCAAAAAATGAAGATCCTTATGTTCATTTTTTGTATGTACTCCCAAAACTTCCACAATCTTCTTATTATCGACTTGTTATGAATGGTGATCAATTAGATCAAGGATGCTTAAAAGCGTCAGCAGAAAAAGAGCTTACAAAAATAATTGAGCGTTTTGATTTGCCGGACGATAGAATGCAAACACATATTTGCATAGGAACACCACGTGATGCCATATTGCAGGTTGCAGATGAAGTAAACGCAGATTTAATCGTAATTGGCTCCCATAATCCAGAAGATGATTCTTATCATATCGGTTCAACCGCTGCTGATATTACACGCTACGCTAAACGCTCTGTTATGGTGGTGAGATAAGACTTAGCTGACTGTATAGTTGCATAAGATTCACTGCAATTTATAACTATACCGCTGTTATATTTGATTTTAATATAACAGCGGTTGTGTAACGAAATAGTGAGGGTCACACAAATTAATGGTTTTTATATTTGGAACACTTCCTTTTTTTAATTACTATAAGCCATCTTCTAATAACGATACTCATCAAAACTCATGTTAACCATCACTGCATTACTAGAAAATAAATCAGTCAATCCAGCGCTTAATCACTATTCTGGCTTATCATTATTGTTAGAAGATGATGAGTGCCAAGCGAAAATTCTCTTTGATACTGGAAAAGACCTTACCTTTATTTCAAATGCAAAAAAAATGGGTATTGATTTAACCACATTGAAAACGATTGTTGTGTCCCATGGACATTATGATCATTTTGGTGGGCTTACACACTTGCAAGCAAATTTTTTTACTCATAAACCGCGTATTATCGCTCATCCTCATTTATTTTCTGTTCGCTATTCAGCCTTTTTTCTAGGTAATAAAAATATTAAATTTAAACGGTTAGCGCCTTTATTTGATCGTGCAAAACTCGAAGCACAGTTTTCTTTTGAATTAACACAAGCACCCTTAGCTATTGAGGAAAATTTTATCTATTCGGGACAAGTGACGCAACGTCAGGTGAATAAACGCTATGGTGTTATTATTCATGGATCAGGAGAAGAAGATGATTTCGTTCTTGATGATAGTTTTCTTGTTTGGCAAGGAAAAAAAGGTCTAGTAATTATTACTGGTTGTAGCCATTCGGGTATTGAATCTATAGTTGAACATGCGAAAAAAATAACAGGAAATCATCAAATTCAAGCAATTGTGGGGGGCCTACATTTGCGTTGTGCAACACCATCAGCATTACAACGTGCTAAAAAAGCTATAGATAAAAATATTGATGTGTATGGATGTCATTGTACGGGGGTATTAGGGCGAAAATATCTTAACGCTAAAGATTTCAATACAGGACAATCGTTATCTTTTGAATAAAAATTAATAGTAAAATTTTTATCCTCATTTTAGAAATAGTATGAGGATACGAAATAAAAAGGAGGATAAGTTACTCAAAGTGAATTAAAAATTCGCTGATAAATGGCTTTTACAATGTGATCTTTTTTCTGATTATATTGATGTACATTTTCAACATCTTCTTTGGCGCTGAGTTTTGCATCTATATATAATTCTCTATCTTCTTTATGGTTAATTAACCAATCTCTAAATAAAATATGTCTAAGGTGTTCTGGGCAATTAGGTGCAAAGACATGTAGATTCACATTAGGTGTTTCTAGTTTTAGCATACGATGTTGATACCACGAAGGCTCTCTTACTGTAAGTTTATAGCCTAACTGATTTAACTCAGGAATATAGCTTGGTTCATCGGCAGGATCAGCAACAATTAAGTCAATATCAATGATCGGTTTTGCACTTAATTCAGGTACTGCTGTTGACCCAATATGCTCAATAGCTAAACATTTACCTTTTAATTTTTGGATAATGTTTTCTTTTTGTTGATTATATAATATTACCCATAATTTATTATATGGCTCAATCTTTATTACACAAGGTGTTGGCTTTCCATTTACCCATGGATTTTCATCAGGAGAGCCTTCTTCAAATGTACAGATTTTCTGTTTTAGATCTTGATTCATAAGTATCTCATTTAAGATATTAGAAGATAGAGAATGAAAAAATTTATTGAAATTAAATTTAGGGTAAAAGCAGAAATTGCGATAAAAAAGAGATGAATTTTTTGTTTTTTGATCTGTATTCTAGCAAGTTAACTATTTAAAACGAAAAAATTAAGGTGCATTTAGTGCTATTTATAACGAAAAGAATAGCAGAATATTTATTGGCAATAAATAACCTAATTTTATTGCCAAAAGGAAAGTCTATTAGTTATTTTACTTACGAATAACCATTACTGAACGTGACGTGTTGTTTACAATATAATCCGCTGTCGAACCCAGTAATATATTGCGTTGGTTACGTGAGCTTGAACCTATAATAATGGTATCCGCATCAATTTTTTCTGCTAATTCTAGAATATTATAATTAGGTGTACCAATAACGGCATGGCATTGGTATTGTTCTTTGGGTAAGTTAAATTGCTGTGTCACACATTGTTCTAATTTTTCTGTTAATAAAACTAAAGCTTGTTGCTTTTTTTCAATAACAGACGGGCTATCACAATTAAGCCCATAAGTTTCTAAAGAGCGCAAGTTGGGCATCACTGTAATGAAATGGAAATAATTTTCTGGTTTTCTAGCTAGGAAGTGAATATCTTCGATCATGCGCTGAATTCTGCTATCTTCTAATAAATCAATTGCAACGAGGTATTTGTTAGCCATAGTGTGCCTTTTTAATATATTAGCCCTGAAGTTAAGTATAGGTAAATCAGCTTACAAGTTGAAATTTTAAAGTAAATATTGCGATTACCGCATCATTATTCTTGGTTTTTTGGCTCTAAAAGATAAAAAAATGGTGTGATGAATGTGTAAATCCATTAAAATTGTCTAATTGACCTTTTATTATTTTTACATATCACGGAATGATCCCACTAGGTTATAGTTTATATGAAAAAATCAAGCGAAGAATTACTGAAATGCATTGCCACTATATTACAGTGGGTGCTTAATATTGGATTACTTATTTTAGCGATTGTATTAGTCAGTTTTCTTATCAAAGAAACGTATGTAATTGCTTCATTATTATTTAATTTAGGCGCAGAAGAGTCGTCTTATCAATTATTAGAAGGTATTTTGATCTACTTTCTTTATTTTGAGTTTATTGCGCTTATTGTTAAGTATTTTTTATCTGGCGGCCATTTCCCCCTTAGATATTTTATTTATATTGGAATAACGGCAATAGTGCGTTTAATTATTGTAGAGCATAAAAATTCGGTTGATACGCTAATACAATCAGGTGCAATATTGTTGTTAGTTATTGCGTTATTTATCGCGAATACTGAAAAACTAAAACGTACTTGAACCGTCTATAAGTTGTAATTATTAAGCTACTTAGTATAAAAAGCATGACTTAAAATTAAAAATAAATAGTCAGGTTTTCCGCAAGATTAGGAGAGGTATGTTATTATCTCTCCCTATTCTACTCTGAGTTATACAAAAATATTACTATGTCTTATCAATGTCCATTATGTTATCAGGCTCTCTCTCTTCAAGCCCACAGTTGGATCTGTGAAAATAATCATCAATTTGATTGTGCTAAAGAAGGGTATGTCAATTTATTGCCAGTGCAATTTAAACGCTCAAAAGAGCCCGGTGATAGTGCTGAAATGATAAACGCACGCCGTACGTTTTTAGATGCAGGTTTTTACCAGCCAATGCGAGATAAAGTGGCTGAATTAATACAAAGATTATTGCCTGAAGATAACAGTGTTATATTGGATATTGGGTGTGGTGAAGGTTATTATACTCATCAGTTTTATCAAAACTTAAAATTACATAACCCACAAGTGTATGGCTTAGATGTTTCAAAGGTTGCGATTAAATATGCAGCTAAACGTTATTCATCAATTCATTTTTGTGTAGCCTCAAGTCAACGTTTACCTTTTTGTGATGCTTCTTTAAATGCGGTTGTGCGTATTTACGCCCCTTGTAATAGTGATGAATTAGCAAGAGTTATTGTGCACAATGGTTATATTATTACTGTTACGCCAGCGCCGCGTCATCTCTATCAGTTAAAATCACTGATTTATTCAGAAGTACATCTTCATCCATTAAAAGAAGAACAATTCGATGGATTTAATAAAGTGTCTGAACATCAAGTTGCTTATATGATGAATTTAAACGGTAAGCAGGCTTTTGATTTATTACAAATGACACCGTTTGCATGGCGTGCAAGTGAAGAAGTAAAACAGGCATTAGCGGAAAGTAAAGACTTTGAATGTGAAACAGACTTTTTAATTCGTGTCTATCAACGTCATGCTTAATAACGTGAAATAAAAGTATTTTGTTAAGTTAATAAAAAAGCTTAGGTCGTGATATTTCAAACCTAAGCTTTTTAATATGATTTATTAGCGATTATTTAGCGTACATAAATAATTCTAAGTGTTCAAATACAATATTAAAGCCGATAGCAATTAATACAATCCCGCCAATAATTTCTGCTTTTTTTCCAAGTACTGGCCCAATATAACGGCCAATTAACATACCCAGAGTTGCCATGATCATGGTCATCATACCAATTGTCATTGCGGTATGAACAATATTGACTTGAAGGAACGCTAAACCGACGCCAATTGCCATTGCATCAAGACTTGTTGCAATACCTGTTGCGATTAAAGATAGTGAGCCGTGACGTTGTGGAGCATCTTCTTCACAAGGACAGTCATCACCACGTTTTAAGCTCTGGTAAATCATCCGGCTGCCTAGAACAAACAGTAATCCAAAGGCAACCCAGTGATCCCATTGAATAATATATTGGCTAGTATATAAACCTAATGCCCAACCAATAACGGGTGTGCTGGCTTCAATAATACCAAATATAAATCCAGTGCGGAGCGCTTCGCGAAAACGGGGTTTGTGTAATGTGGCACCTTTACAGACAGCGACAGCAAATGCGTCCATAGAAAGGGCTAGGGCGAGAATGATAGTAGCGTAGAAACTCATAATAAAGCCTCGGTTGGGGTATTTCCATATACACACAATTGACCCCCAACCAAAGAAGTACAATCATGTGTCTATGGTCTTGCCAACCGTATTACGGCATCTGTACCACGCTAAATAAAAATAAGCGAGTATGTTGATACAGACTTCTTAAAATAATGTTTTTTATTTTAAGACAGGCTACTCCCCAATGACTTGGTGCAGAAGATAACATATTATTTTCGAAAGGCAACAAATTATTTATTATATTTTAAAAATGATATTGATAATAATTATCATTATTAAGTGTGGCGACTTTAAATATATTATAAATAATCATTTAATGTTAAAAAAATGATAAATTTCAATATGATGAATGATTAACCATATAATAAACAATGGGTTTTAATTATTTTTATAATAAGAAATTAATTTTTTATAGAAATGAATACACCTGAAAATTATGCGCTTTATTTTCTACAAAATTAAATGAATATTAAATGAGCCTATATTTAATGTGTATATTTAATACTTACATTTAATATGGAAAAATAAGAAATATTTAAATTATAAAAAGATATATTACTTAATTTTAAATGTGTACTTTATGATTATTATTTTTAGTTATTTAAGGGGGAGACGATGATTAAAAATAAAGTCACTAAAATAAAAAAACCATTCAAAATGAATGGTTTTTCGTGTAAATAGTGTTATTAGTCACACTGCACTTTGATTGCAAGACCACCGCGAGATGTTTCGCGGTATTTAGCATTCATGTCTTTACCTGTTTCATACATGGTTTCAATGACTTTATCGAGAGAAACACGAGGTTCACTGGTACGACGAATTGCCATACGTGCGGCATTAACGGCTTTAACTGAAGCAATAGCATTACGTTCAATACAAGGAACTTGAACTTGGCCTGCAACTGGGTCACAAGTTAAACCAAGGTTATGTTCCATACCGATTTCAGCAGCAATACAGACTTGCTCAGGGCTTCCACCTAATAATTCAGCAAGACCCGCAGCCGCCATTGAACAAGCTACACCAACTTCGCCTTGGCAACCGACTTCAGCGCCTGAAATTGAAGCATTCATTTTGTAAAGAATACCAATTGCGCCTGATGCCAAGAAATAACGTAGGTAGGTTTCTTGTGTAACAGGTTCGATGCAACGATCGTAGTAAGCTAATACAGCAGGAACGATGCCACATGCGCCATTTGTTGGTGCTGTTACAACGCGTCCACCTGCTGCGTTTTCTTCATTAACTGCCAGTGCAAACATATTAATCAGATCAACCACTTTCATTGGATCGTTTGACAGGCTGTTGCTCGATGTTAATAAGCGATTTAATGCAGCTGCACGACGAGGTACACGTAATGGCCCCGGTAATACGCCTTCTGTATTTAAACCGTGCTCAATACATTCTTGCATGGTTTTATAAACATCAGCGAAATAAGCATTAATTTCTGCTTGAGTATGTAGATCCAGCTCATTTTTCATCATTAAGCTGGAAATGGATAAACCCGTTTCTTTACAGTGCCTTAATAACTCTTCTGCGCTAGCATAAGGATATGAGACTGGCTTGCTATTTAATGTTGATTTACCAAAGTTTTCTTCATCAACGATAAAACCACCACCAATAGAGTAGTACGTTTTTCTATAGACTTCTTTGTCGTCAACAAAAGCATGGATTGTCATACCATTTTCATGTAATGACAGATTGTCATTGCTGAAATGCATACTTTCTGCTGGAAAATCAACTACTTTTAAGCCATTTGCTAATGATAGCTTGCCTGTTTCTTCAACTTCACGAATAAAACCGGGAATGCTGTCAATATCGACAGTAGCGGGTGAATTACCTGCTAACCCCATAATAATTGCGATATCAGTATGGTGACCTTTGCCTGTCAAAGACAAGGAGCCGTAAACATCAACAGCTACGCGAGTGACAGACGCAATCAATTCCTGGCTGACTAAATCATCGACAAATTCTTTACCCGCTTTCATTGGCCCTACGGTGTGAGAGCTAGATGGTCCGATGCCCACTTTAAACATGTCGAAAACGCTAATCACGTCAGACTCCTTAATAATAAGAGAGAGGGTTAAAAAGAATAAAATATAGTTATTTATAGTAAAGGGATCGTTTTTACAGTTATATCGTCCCGTTAATGATGTAGTTTACAACATTTTTTTAAAATAGCTAAGTAGAGTTGTGAAGGCGTTGATAAAAAGCACAAGCTGAATATAAAATAGCGAGTTAAGTGATATGTAGAGCGAGTCTATGTAAAATAGCGGCGGTTAATCCCCAAACAAGATGTCCATTATAGGGATAAAAGTAGATGCGATGATTTTCACCAGCACGATGGAAATTTAATTGTTGATAATGTTGAGCATTAAGTACATGGCTTAGTGGCATTTCAAAGATAGAGGCGACTTCAGCTGGATTATTACGTAAAGGTAAACCTGCAGGAATAACACCCACAATAGGAGTGACTAAATATCCGCTAGAACTTTGCAAAGGGGCTAATTGACCAATAACGGATACGGCATTGGGTGGAATAGCCACTTCTTCATGCGCTTCTCTTAGTGCAGTTGCAATAAGGTTGCTATCTTCAGGATCGCGTTTACCGCCAGGTAAGGCAACTTGTCCTGCATGAGAGCGTAATGTTGATGCACGCTCTGTTAATAATAATGTTGGATTAGGTTTATTGATAATCGGCAGCAAAACGGCTGCCGATTTTTGGGTATGAAGAGACTGATTTACCTTATCATCAGGTAATGTAAGTTGAAAACGATTGATAAAAGTATCAATGGGTGTCATCAATAGCAGACTCTCTTAAAACCGTTAATATTTGCCCAAGTTTATCGAATGTTTCTTGGTACTCTTTTTCAGCAACGCTATCAGCAACAATACCACCACCAGCCCAGCAGTAAATTTTATTTTTTTCAGTTAATAAAGTCCGAATGCTGATATTGGTGTCCATTGTGCCACAAAAACTGATATAGCCAATTGCACCACAGTATCCATGGCGACGATGAGGTTCAAGTTCTTCAATGATCTCCATTGCTCTGATTTTTGGGGCTCCAGTGATAGAACCACCAGGAAAAGCTGCTCTTAATAAATCAGTTGCTGTTAAATGAGAAGGTAGTTGTGCTGTAATTGTACTGACTAAATGATGTACTGCTGGGAAACGCTCAACAACAAATAACTCTGGTACTTTTACTGAACCTGTTACTGCAACTTTGCCAATATCATTACGCATTAAGTCTACAATCATTAAGTTTTCTGCGCGATCTTTTCGCGAGTTTGCTAATAATTGTGCTTGTTCATTATCTTCTTCTGGTAATGCCTTACGAGGTAGAGTTCCCTTTATTGGGCGAGTTTCTATTTTATTATCAACTAAATGAATAAAACGCTCAGGTGAAACACTAATTACAAAATTGTTGGGTAAGCACATAAAAGAAGAGAATGGTGCTTTATTAGCTCGATTTAATGTTAAGAATGCATTCCATTCACTACCAGTATAGTTTGCACAAAAACGTTGAGCTAAATTAACTTGATAGCAGTCACCCGAAAGTAAGTATTGATGAATTTTAGCAATTTTTTCGTTATATTCATCATTACTGATGTTTGATTGCCAATCTGTTGTTAAGGTGAATTGCGAATCAAAAGATGTGGAAGTTTGGCTTTCTAACCACTGTAAGCGCTCATCAATATTGTGATAACTAATTAAAGTGGCTTTTTTTAAGTGGTGATCGACAATAAGAGCCCAATCATAAATACCAATTGCCATATCTGCAAAATTAAGTTCATTTTTCGCGATTTCAGGTAAGTTCTCAAGATGACGACCTAAATCATAACTCCAGATACCTAAAGCACCTCCCAAAAAAGGCAATGACTCATTATGTTCTGGGTGAAAATCGAATTGTTCTAACGCAGATTGAATGAGAGTGAAGGGATCTTTTTTAGAACGTTTTACCGTGCCGTTTTTTTCTTTAATCGTTGTCGTTTGTTTGCGAGTTTCTAAAGTCACAGCAGGATCGGAGACAACAATATCAAAACGATTATGAGGATGTTCGGCAAAACCAGAATGAAGTAAACTAGACCAAGGCAATGACGCAATAGGAGAAAATACCCGCAGTGCCAGATCAGGGGTATAAGTTAATTCGCGTTGTTGTAATTGCATATCCATCTTATGACCATGTAAACAAAGTATGTTGTATCATTCGTACAATAAATTGTAATCAAAAAGATTACATTCATGTAAATACAAAATAGACGTTAATGACGTTAATAAAGATAAGAGTAACATTATGTTTCTAGGAATGCCTACATTAACACATGAAGAGCAGCAAAAAGCAGTGGAAAAAATTCAATCTCTAATGGCTGAGGGTATGAGTAGCGGAGAAGCAATTCAGTTGGTTGCTCAAGAATTAAGAGAGAAGCATACAACCCGTGAATCAGTTTCTATCGTATTTGATGAAGAGAATGAATAAAACAATTTTTTAACAAATGTCACAATTGTGTGATTAACCATGTGCTATGCTTAATGAATACACATCCTGTTTTAAGGGATATTTTCGGGGGGTTATATGAAATTAAGCAAGTTTATTGGTCAAACAGGGATACTTGGAGCAGGTTTTTTGCTTGCTATTTCTTTTGGAGCATCTGCAGAAAGTATCGAAAATGTTAATAAAGATATTGTACGTTCTGCTCCTTTTTCGAGTTGCGTTAATTTAGATAATAATCAACTTGTTACAAGAGTAAAAAATGATTATTTACAAAATCGCTTACCTCGTTGGCAAGATGATAAAAAGGCATTAGGGCCAAAACCCGTTGCAAGTATTAATGCTAATGAAATTATCAAGATGAATAATAACTATCAGATGGTATTGAATGTAAGAGGGGCGAGAACAGATCTTCGTTACAATGTTCAAGTCAATTGTGATGATAATACTATTACTTATGTTTCCCCTAAATAATGAATAGGTGATAGTGAGTTGTTATTAATCTATTGAAAAAAGAGATAAACCTTGGTTTATCTCTTTTTTTACCATTATCAAAATAACGAGAAGTATTTGACTATTTTTTTACCGATGGTTCATAAGGTAAACGAGAATAGTGTTGGCTTCTTGCACGATAAAATACCAGCCTCTCTTGAAAGAAGGCTTGAAAAGCTTGAGGTTGTTCTCTTAAAACGGCATCTGCTACAACGGGCATGTTATAGCGTTCTTTAAAAGCGACGCCTGAAGCGGCTAAGCTTACATTTAGCTTATCTTTTTCTTCTTGTGTTAATTCTGAAAGGTTATAACTCATTATCTTTCCCTCTATAACAATATAAGTAAGGTAAAATAGCGTGCTTATTAATGCAAGTAAATAAAGATATTAGTCATTAATGTGTAGTAAAAATGACGTGTTTTATTTGGGGTGATTTTTAATCAAGACAATTAAATATAACAACAAAATTTTATTCCTCATTAATTGTTATACCACTTTATAGTAATTCAAATAAGGCTAATGATAAAATACGCACGTTCACCCCTGATCAAATGGATTTTTAAATAGAGAAAAAGCAGTTTATCTATGAAAAGAGTAAATAATATGAATATTTAATTTGATTTAGATCAATGAAAATGGATGGGAATTTTGCATTGAAAATAAATAAATTAAATAATGTTAATTTATCAATTAGATATTTCATATGTTTTAATTTTGTATTATTTGACAATGAGTTATGATAATACACTGAAATATTGAGATAAAAAAATGCCCTGTTGGGGAAACAGGGCTAAAATTAATACAACACCAGGGAAAAACATAGTATAAATAAAATTAACTAAATGGTTAATAGGTAAATTTACGTGATTCTACATTTTTTTATTAATATGAAATAAAGTATTATTAAATCTTTAATTAATTTTCAAAAAATAGAGCTATATAATGAATAGTAAGTGAATAAAAAAGGGAAGAGAAACAAATCAGCAGTATTCTTAAAAATGAAAGATAACAAACCATTTTAGAATTAATACATTAGAGAAGTATGATAAAATAAGAATGTAAAGTTCATTTTTTATCTTACCTTAATATCTTATTAATATTAAAGTGTTTTATTGATATGGCAATATAAAATATTTATTGTTAATAGTTATGAAAATCTTTAATTCTTAAATGTTAAATCGAATATTAAAAAACATCATTAACTAATGACTTTAATAGTTCATTTAAATCTTACTTTATATAAATAGAAAAGATTATTAACTGATGTTTTTTTAATCTATTTATTCTTTTTCTAAAATGACTGATTAACTTGATGACTAATGTGCCCAATTTACTTTTTGAGTTAATAAAATAAAGAAATGATTGTTTATCTTAATGATATATATTGTTTTTTTATTTTTCAATATTGTTTGTTTTCGTTAATGAGATAATTAAATTAAAATAATGACATGTAAAAAAATAAACAAAAAATATACATATGACACAATATTGTGTTACATTTAGTTCGCTTTTAACACAGTAATTTTTGATATTACTTTAAGACAGATTCGGATCAGTAATTGACTCAATTACACGGTATCTGCTTACTTTTTTATTTCAATAGCGATGTAAGGATAGGTTATATACGTTATTATATAAGGGGATTAATTTGACAGGGCTAATAAACTTTGCGAATAACATTTTATGGGGATATGTTCTTATCTACTTACTTCTCGGAGTAGGTATTTACTTTACTATCCGTACCGGATTTATACAAATCCGACATTTTAGTCATATGTTCTCTATTTTGAAAAATAGCCATAAGTCAGATAAATCAGGGATCTCTTCCTTCCAGGCATTATGCACCAGTTTAGCTGCGCGTGTAGGTACTGGTAACTTGACAGGAGTTGCGATTGCTTTAACAGCGGGGGGGCCTGGCGCTATTTTTTGGATGTGGGTAGTTGCTTTAATTGGTATGGCAACATCATTAATAGAAAGTACATTAGCACAACTTTATAAAACCAAAGATGATGATGGTAATTACCGAGGTGGTCCTGCTTATTATATGACGAAAGGACTGAAAATGCGCTGGATGGGGGTTCTTTTCGCCATTTTCTTGATTATCGCTTTTGGCTTGGTTTTTAATGCTGTCCAAGCGAATTCGATTGCTCAAGCTACAGCTTCTGCTTTTAATTTTGATCCATTTTATGTGGGGCTCTTTTTAGTATTAACGAGCGGATTTATTATTTTTGGTGGCCTGCGTTGGGTTGCTCGTGTTGCTGAGTTAGTTGTTCCTATTATGGCAACAGCTTATTTATTATTAGCATTTTGGGTTGTTGCAGATCATATTGAGCGCTTACCCGAAGTTTTTATTTTAATTTTTAAAAGTGCGTTTGGATTACAAGAAGCGGCTGCAGGTGCAATTGCTTATGGTATTAGTCAAGCGATGACACAAGGTATTCAGCGTGGCCTCTTTTCTAATGAAGCAGGTATGGGATCAGCACCTAATGCTGCGGCTTCAGCAACACCTTATCCACCACATCCTGCATCCCAAGGTTATATTCAAATGTTAGGTGTTTTTATGGATACCTTGGTTATTTGTAGTGCCACTGCGGTGATCATTTTATCATCGGGGGTATTAGATAGTTATCCAGAAGGTATTAACGGTATTCAATTAACGCAATTGGCTTTGTCATCTAGTGTAGGGGGTTGGGGGAGTACCTTTATCGCGATTGCAATTTTCTTCTTCGCTTTTACCTCCATTATTGCTAATTATGCTTATGCTGAGAGTAATATGATTTTCCTTGGACGTAATCACACAACAGGGCTATTTCTGTTACGTTCAGCAGCGTTAGCCATGGTGATGTTTGGCGCTTTAGCGGATATGCCTCTTGTTTGGAAAATGGCCGATCTCTCAATGGGATTAATGGCAATGACTAATTTAATCGCAATCATTTTACTTTCTGGTGTCGCCTTAAAATTAGTTAAAGATTATAACCAGCAACGACAAGCAGGTTTATTGCCTACGTTTGATATTCGACAATATCCAGAGTTACAAGATGATATTGAAGAAGGAATTTGGGATAAGAATATTGTTTCAGATGAACCTTTAATTCGATGTGAAAAAGTGAGTAATAATTAAAGCTAGCAATAATAAAAAAAGAACAAAACTCAAGACCCATATTTTCTAATATGGGTTTTTTGATTACTATTTAGCTAATGATATCAACTTAATTCAGGATGAATAATGATTTTTAGCCGATACAATATAAGTTTATTATTGGGTGTATTTTTACTTTTAGGTTGTTCAACACAGCCCAAATTAATCGATCGAGGAAATTATGTTGCTGAGATTATTGCTAATAATCCAGGACAAGATAATCGTGTCAAATATTTAATTATGCATTATACGGCAGCAAATGATGCTGTTTCATTAAAAACCCTTACAGGAGGAACAGTAAGTAGTCATTACCTAATACCAACAAAGCCTAAATTTATCAATAATAAACCTATTGTTTTATCTTTGGTCAATGAAAATAAAAGAGCATGGCATGCGGGACTAAGCCAATGGGGAAATAGTGCAGGTCTTAACGACGGCTCTATTGGTATTGAAATTACAAATTTGGGTTATAAAGATGAGGGAATATTAAGGTATTGGTTTTCTTATACTCCTGAGCAAGTTTTGACGATCACATTAATGATGAAAGATATTATTCAACGCTATGGCATTGAGCCTCAAAATGTTTTAGGGCATAGTGATATAGCTCCTCAAAGAAAGGTCGATCCCGGACCTCTTTTCCCATGGGCTGAGTTAGCAAAACAGGGAATAGGAGCTTGGCCTGATGAAGAAACAGTTGCTTTTTATTTAGCAGGAAGAGAAATCTCTGAGCCTGTTGATATTGCTAACTTCCAAACACTTTTGGCGAAATATGGCTATCAAACTCCTACGAGTGGAGTATTAGATCCCGAGACACAGAAAGTGGTAAGCGCATTTCAGATGCATTTTAGAGCAAGTGATATTAAAGGTATTCCGGATGCACAATCAGAAGCTATTTTAATGGCATTAATTGATAAATATCGTACGAAATGGATACAGCCAGTTATTTAGGTCACAGAACATTCAATTATTTAATAATTTGCCCCAAAGTGGATATCCGCCTTGGGGCAAGTTATTTATTTTATGATGTTAGGAGTGGTAATTTCAGATTCAGTTTCTTTAAAGTTGAGACTGATGATTAATGAAATAACGAATGCAATAATACCGGGTAATACCCAACCTAAGCCATAATCAGACAGCGGGATATAACTAAATAATTGCAGCAAATCAGCATTCAACCACTTCAGTTGCTTCAATGTATCGAAAAGACTCATTAAAACAATGATGGCAATTGTAAAGCGATAGGTGAAGCGAGGCGCTTTTAATTTATTACGAATAAATTGCAGTAATACTAATGTAACTGCAGTTGGATAAATCATTAATAATGCAGGAATAGTTACTCTTAATAATGTATCAAGGCCAAACGTTGATACGATTGTGGTCATTAATGTAAATACCACAACCCAAAAGCGATAGCCTAAACGGTGATGGAATGTCGCAAAGTAGTCAGCAGCAGCACTTGTTACACCAACAAGTGTTGTCATACTCGCTAATAAAACAATCCCGCCCATTAACCAAGTACCGACAGAACCAAATAGCGCATCGACATATCGTGAGAAAATTTGACCACCGTTAGTCGCATTGAGTGCAGGATCAGCAAAAACAGACACAGAGTAGCTTGTTGCACCTAAGTAGAAAAGGCACAGATAAAGTGCGGCTAACAGTAAGACTGAAATCATACCCGCTTTTACGGTAATAAAACCGATCTGGCGTGGTTCAGTAATGCCTTTGGTATATAAAGCACGAGCCACGATACCGCCAAATGCCATGGCTGAAAGGACATCCATGGTTTGGTAGCCATCAATAAAGCCAGAGAAGAAGCCATTTACCGCATAAAGACCTGTCGGTTCACCAATTGGGGAAATCGGTTTAGCCACAACAGCAATACCAACAACAACAAGTAGAATTAAAAGCGCGGGTGTCATAAATTTACCAATGGCGCTTATCATCGTGCCTTGTTTTAACATGAAGAACATACTGGTGATGTTAAACACAAGAGCGAAAGTGAGGTGTGTTGCCGTATTTTTTTCAACGAGCCCTAAAGGTAAGAAACCCATTTCATAAGCAGTATTGGTAACACGAGGCATCGCAAAAGTAGAACCTACGATAAGATACAGTGCTACCCAGAAAATGACGGCAACCCATGAAGGTAAATCAATAGAAAGGCGCTCACCACGTCCACGAATTGCAACGATAACTAAGGTTAGAAATGGGAGTAAGACACCAGTAACTAGGAAACCTAAAGATGTACTAAACCAGAGGTTTCCCGATTGAAAACCCGCCATAGGGGGGAAAATAATATTGCCAGCACCAAGAAAGAGTGCAAAAACCATCATTCCAAGAACGAGCATATCTTTTGTAGAAAGCATAACTTAAACTACCTGTCTGTGAAGAAAATATATAAATGATTTATATTTGTTATTCTACATCTAGCCTAATTAACAGCTTAATATGTTGTGAAAATGCAATTTGAATAACGAAAAGTGAATTGATAGTAACAAATTCTGAAGGATATGTAAGAAGAAAGGCAGATTTAACGCTCATTTAACAGCAATTATAGAATAATAAAAGGCTATATTTTTGGTCGAAAAGCAGTGTGATCCTCTGCTAAGGATCACAATAGCTATATAATTTTGTAGACATTCGCGATAAAACACAAAAAAAATCGTGTTTAAATAAATTTATTGATAGCGACTGCAACACCGTGCTCTTCATTAGAAAGTGTGACGAATTTAGCGACTTTTTTCACTTCTTCAGGGGCATTTCCCATTGCAACACCTAAGCCTGCATATTTTAGCATTGCCAAATCATTACCTTGATCACCAATACACATGATTTTTTCTGGTGTAATCTTTAAATGTTCAGCGACTTTTTGAACAGCACTTCCTTTATTGACATGGGTGTTCAACACTTCAATAAAATAAGGTGCACTGCGTAATATGCTGTATTGTTCATAAATATTAGCAGGAAGATATTGAATCGCATTATCCAAAACGGCTGGTGCATCAACAATCATAAACTTACTAAAATACATATCAGTTTGCATTTCATTCAGTGGACGATAATAAAGTGGAGTCCAAGATAAAAAGGCTTCTTGGCAGGTGAAATGGCTAATATGACGATTAGTGGTATAAATCTTATTATCGCTGATAACGTGAAAATGGACACCAATCTCGCGAGCGAGGTTTTCAAAATAGAGGTAATCTTCAAAATTGAGCAGATCTTGAATAATAACTTCACCATTATCTGCTTGATGGATTTGGCTACCATTATTGCTGATACAGTAACAGTTAGATGTATCAAGACCGAGTGTTTTTAAATAAGGATAGATGCCATTAAAGGCACGCCCTGAAGCCAATACAATCTTAACACCCGCTTCTTTTGCTCTCTGAACGGCTTGTTTTACTTCTGGCGTAATTTCGTGTTGTTTGTTAAGCAAGGTTCCATCTAAATCAATAGCGATAAGCTTAATACTCATTAGCATCCCCATATTAAAAAAACAGTCATGATAAAGGAAGGACGAAGCGGTCTATCATCACATAGCTTGAGTATTATTTATGTGACATTAAAGGCTATCTGTATAATGTCACATAAATAGAAGGGTTAATCACAACAAGGTGATTGTAAATGTAATGGCTGTTTGGTTTCTAAAACGATCTCTTGATTTTGCCGAAAGTCGAAAGGCGTGATGCCATACTCTTTACGGAACATATAAGTAAAGTGAGATTGCGAACCAAAACCGAAATCAAGAGCGATATCGAAGATAGAACGTTCACTGGTACGTAATAAATGAATAGCACCGGCTAATCTACGCTGACGGATATACTTTCCTAAAGAGGTGCCTGTGACTTCTTTAAAGATTTTCTGCATGTGCCAAAGAGAATATCCAGAATAAGCCGCCAACTCTTCAAGATGGATAACACGGCCTAAATGCTCCTCAATCCATTTACTTAGCGCGCACACTAATGCGAGATGATTATCTTGTGGCATTACAGTTCCATTCTATCAATGAAGTTAAGGTAAAAATCAAAATTAACTCCCTAATCTTATACAAAAAATGGCAGACAGAGAAATCCATATTAATGGATAGCTATCTCTAATCGTTGGCAAAATGTGTACTTAATAATATAAGGTCATTTTACATACAGTTTAGAGCGAAATAATGCACATTATCTGAAGTCTGTCGAGGAAGCATTTACCTTTCATAATGAAAGTTATGCTAAATTTACTTATAGAGATAATTGATTGCGAATTTTATAACAACAACTCCTTTTCTTGTTATCGTATTTAAGCGAATACTTATAATGTGATAAGTCATACTAACAAAATGTATTTAAAGGATTTTAAATTGAACGCAAAGAAAATAATTATTAGCTTAATTATTGCATTGGTCATTACCTTTGGCCTCTATCTGGTGGCTTTAGATAATTTTTGCGATCGAGGAGAGGATTTCCAACAAGGCCTTTGTCGCTTTACCTCATTATTTCCCTCAAAACATCACTAACTAAAAGATAGCTTTTCTTATTATTTTTCGCCTAGCATAAAATGTATTTGTTATTCAAGTCAGAATAGTGTTTTAATGGTGGCTCGAAATGAATAAAATCGTAAATATTAGTTTACATGTTAAGTTGATAAAATAATAAAGAGAAGAGGATGTATGGCGAGAGAGTCGCAACAGACAGAACTTAAGCGCGGTCTGAAAAATCGACATATCCAGCTAATTGCGCTGGGTGGTGCTGTCGGCGCTGGTCTGTTTCTTGGTATAGCGCAAACTATTAATATGACAGGCCCATCAGTAATATTAGGATATGCTATTGGTGGTTTTATTGCGTTTATGATCATGCGCCAATTAGGCGAAATGGTTGCCGAAGAGCCAGTTGCGGGCTCGTTTAGTCACTTTGCTAATAAATATTGGAGCCCATTTGCTGGCTTTTTATCTGGCTGGAACTATTGGGTGATGTTTATTCTTGTCGGTATGGCAGAATTAACCGCTGCAGGTAAATATATTAACTACTGGTTACCAGATATCCCTGTTTGGGTTTCCGTTGCTATCTTCTTCGTGGCAATTAACTTAATCAATTTGATTAACGTTAAAATGTATGGTGAAACAGAATTCTGGTTTGCCATTATTAAAGTGTTGGCGATCGTTGGTATGATTTTATTTGGGAGCTATTTACTGGTAAGTGGTAATGGTGGTCCCCAAGCTTCAGTTAGCAATTTATGGGAGCTAGGTTTTTTCCCTCATGGTTTTACGGGCTTTATGTCTGCATTAGCCATTGTGATGTTCTCTTTTGGGGGACTTGAGCTGGTGGGGATCACTGCGGCTGAAGCTGAAAATCCAAAAGTCAGCATCCCAAAAGCAACTAACCAAGTTGTTTATCGTATTTTAATTTTCTATATCGGTTCGTTGTTAGTGTTACTTTCACTCTATCCTTGGACGCAAGTTGTGAAAGGTGAAAGCCCATTCGTCCTGATTTTCCATAACTTGGATAATTTCTTAATCGCAAATATTTTAAATGCTGTGGTATTAACGGCTGCACTGTCAGTTTATAACAGTGGTGTTTACTCTAATAGTCGTATGCTTTATGGCTTGGCAAAACAAGGAAATGCCCCACATGCACTTTCTCGCATTAATAAACGTGGTGTACCAGTAGTGTCGTTACTATTGTCAGCTATTGCGACCTCATTAGGTATTTTAGTTAATTACTTATTACCTGATCAAGCGTTAGAATTATTAATGGCATTGGTTGTAACCACATTAGTACTTAATTGGATTATGATCTGTTTAGCGAATTTAAAATTTAGAGCAGCAAAAACGAAAGAGGGTATAGAGCCTTTCTTTAAAGCACTTTGGTATCCTTATGGTAACTACATTTGTCTTGCTTTCTTATGCATGATTTTAGTGATTATCTTATTTATGCCACAAGTGAATATTTCGGTAATTTTAATGCCATTCTGGATCGCATTCTTATGGGTTGGTTTTAAGATTTCCCGTATGAAGAAAACACCGGATAATGCTCAAGCCAGTCAAGATATTTAAAAACTGAGTTGATGGTAAGTTGGTGTGTTGTGGAAATTTATATAGTGCGATAAGCTTAATAAACTCTTTAGCGTAGGACATATTATGTCTTGTCGGGTGATTAGCCAGACACTAATTTATTGCTCACATTTAGGGTTGCGAAAGTATCGCAACCTGATCTCGCGAGCTCCTTCAGGTTGCGATACTTTCGCTTCTTCTAGTAAAGAGTAAAATTCGGGAGTACATCCGTACTCCCGTTTTCTTACAGGTGAAATTATGCAGATGATTAAACAATTAGCTGATTCGTTACAACAAGATGAGTCAGATATAAAAAAATTTTTGCAAAATGGACCCCGTAAATATAAGGTTTATCGCATTCCCAAGCGTACTACGGGATTTAGAATTATCGCTCAACCATCAAAAAAACTTAAAGAATATCAGCGTTATTTTATAGAATTTTATCCTTTACCCACTCATAAGGCCGCTCTTGCTTATAGAAAAGGAAAAAGTATCCGTGACAATGCGCTTGCTCATGTGAATCAATCATATTTATTAAAAATGGATTTTGAGAATTTCTTTAATTCAATCACTCCCGCATTTTTCTGGCACAGCTTAACTTCTTGTACTTCATCTATCCCCCAGTTTACTGATGTAGAGAAAAGTTATGTTGAAAAAATATTGTTCTGGCAACCTATTAAACGTAGTAAAAATACATTAATGCTCAGTGTTGGAGCACCTTCATCACCTGTTATTTCAAATTTTTGTTTATATGAATTTGATAGAAGGTTGAGCCAAATATGTGAAGAATATGGTGTAATATATACTCGGTATGCAGATGATCTGACATTTTCAACAAATATTAAAAATTTATTGCCCAAATTTCCTTCAATTATTCATTCCCTACTTCAAGAGTTATTCAATGGTATACTAAAAATTAACCATGCTAAAACCGTGTATTCATCGAAAGCTCATAATCGACATGTAACGGGTATCACGCTTAATAATGAAGGACAACTTTCATTAGGTAGAGAAAAGAAAAGATTTATAAAGCATATGATTAATCAATACAAATATAATGTACTTGATGATGAAGATAAAAACTATTTGTGTGGATTATTGGCTTTTTCATTGCATATTGAGCCTGAATTTATTGTTAGATTAGAAAAAAAATATACATCAGAGTTGATTAAGAAACTAACAGGGAAAACACTTTAAGATGAGAGATAGAAAGAGAAATGCAAAAAGCGGAAATTTGCTTGCATCTTTTGCCCTTTATTTAGAATGTGTTCAAAGTCCTTCTGATGAAAAAAGAGAACAAGCAGAACGATGGTTTAATGATTGTTGGCATTACTTACAGGACAGTAATGAAAATAAATCAGTAGGATTTACACCTAAAAATAAATTTTATCTTCGATCTATAACACTTGATGATTTTCGCTGTTTTTCATATTTAGATATTCAATTTGAATCGGATTTAACAGTGATTATTGGTAATAATGGCCAAGGTAAAAGTAGTATATTACTAGCCATCGCTAAAACATTAAGTTGGTTTAGTGCAAATATTTTAAAAGAGGATAGTCCTGGTCAGCGTTTTAGTGAAATAACAGATATTAAGAATGATTCGAATAAGAAATATACTGATGTTATTACTCAATTCTATTTTGGTCAGGGCTTGAAAAATATTTCTGCACGACTTTCTCGCTCAGCTTTGGGGAAGGCAGAAAGACGTGAGGGAGAAGTCAAAGCGATAAAAGCAGTTGCTGATATTTGGCGTGTAATTAATGATAAAAAAACAGTAAATTTGCCTAACTTTCAATTTTTCTCCGTTGAACGCTCTCAGCCGCTAGGTCGATTACCAAAGGATAGTTCAGGACAAAGAGAAGCGCGATTTGATGCTTATAATCATGCTTTAGCGGGTGGTGGGCGTATTGATCATTTTATAGAATGGTTTATTACATTACATAAAAAGACAGCTGACCATTCAGCGTCATCGATTGATGAGCTGACCCAACATGTTACGGATTTACGCCTTTCAATTGAAAGTGGGCTTAGTTCACTTCGACCTCTTTTAGAAAAAGCAGAAGAGCAGCTTCAATACCTATTATTACAATCACGGGATGAAATCAAAAAGTTAAATATTACGCAAAAAGAAATGGTGGTGAAAGCCATTTGCAATACCGTACCTAGTATCAGTAATCTCTGGGTTGAAACTCTTTCTGGGAGTGATTTAATAAAGATTACCAATGATAATGAAGATGTTACCATCGAACAACTTTCTGATGGACAACGTATTTTTCTTGTATTGGTTGCTGATATCGCAAGACGAATGGTAATGCTAAATCCTTTGCTAGCAAATCCGCTAGAGGGTCAAGGCATTATTCTTATCGATGAAATCGAACTGCATTTACATCCTAAATGGCAGCAAAGTGTTATACAAAATCTAAGAAGCACATTTCCTAACATACAATTTATTATTACGACTCATAGCCCAGTCGTTCTCTCTACTGTTGATAAACGATGTATTCGAATGTTTTCGGGAAATAAAACGTTAATTAAGCCTGAGTTTCAAACTCAAGGTGTTATTAATTCCGATATTCTTGAACAAATTATGGGCGTATTTGCTACGCCACCTCAAATACCCCAATCTCATTGGGTCAGTGAATTTGATGAGTTAATTGAGAAAAATGGTTTTGAGGATAATAAATTTGCCAAAGATTTATATGAGAAAATCAAGGATCATTTTGGTGAAAATAGTGTTGAATTAAAAAAATGCGATAGTTTAATTCGTATTAGAAAAATGAAACAAAGAGTATTAAATAAAAACCTTGGCAAGGGGAATTAAGGATGAAGTTTTTACGACGGAATGAAACGACACTTGAATGTCTTGAAAACTTTGTTGGAGGCCGAGATAATTGGAATGAAGTGAATAAAGAGACCATCTGGGCATCACTTGATGTAATGCAAAAAGGCTTTTGTGCTTATTGTGAATGTTCTTTAAAGCGAAAGCATATTGAACATTTTAGAACACGTGACTTGCATACAAATCTTACTTTTGTATGGAGTAATCTTTTCGGTTCTTGCGGTGACTCAAGCCAAAAAGGTGGTTGGAATAGGTGTGGAATATATAAAGATAATGGCGCTGGCAGCTATGATGTTGAAAGCTTAATCAAGCCAGATGAAGATAATCCAAATGATTTTTTTCTATTTTTAACAACAGGCAAAGTTCGACCTAAAGATAACCTAAAAGATAAAGATTTAGTTAAAGCAGAAGAATCTATTCGCGTCTTTAATTTAAATGATGACTCGGTTTTGTTTAATAGTCGTAGAAGAAGTATTGAAAGTGAACAAAATGAAATAGATATGATGTATAGCTTATTTGATGAGTTTTCTGAGAGTGAGTGGGAAGAACTACTCACAACAGCATTAGAAAGAGTGAGTCAATTAGAATTTAGTACCGCGTTGACTCACGCATGGCGCTATAACTACCAGTATTAACATAAAGATATACTCAGGATATTATCAAAATATTATTAAGTATATCTTTTGGTATTTTTATAGATCACTGCCAACGTAACCAAGCAAATAACACGTTACCATTGTTATAAGTACCAGGTACATAGGTCGCTTGTAGTGAAAGGTGCCCATAACCGACAGACACTAACGGCAAAGGAAGTGGCATAGGAATATAGTTATATTCATGGCGTGCTGTAATACTCAGTGTAAATCCTGCGCCCATACGGAAACCGTCTTTATCACCGGGATACCACATTTTCTCAAAACCATAGCCTATAATAGGTTGTACGCGGTTATTTGAGTCCATAAATGCCATCGCATAAAGGGAGTGCCAATCACCATCATTGTCATAACGATATTTACCCATGCCAAAGCCCCAAGGTGTTTCGTTATAGCGATCAGTTTTTTCTTTATCGTAAGTAAATCGGTTATGCCAAGTCCATACAGGTAAATAGTAATTATATTGGTCATTATCCCAAGTTTGATTAACATTACGTTTGAATTTTTCCCAGTAGTTCTCTTCATTATTAGATTGAGGAGGGTTGCTGGTGACTTGTTGGTTTTCTGTCATAATAGTCTGATTGGTATCTGTATTATTTTCAGAAGCGAAAGCGGAAGTTGTTAACGCAAGTGAAAACAGCGTTGTAGCTAATACGCTAGGGTGAAAATAGGACGATGACATAATATAACTCCGAGTACGGCATAAACAGTGATTCTGGTGATGACAAATAAACATTACTAATAGTGTTATTTAATCGACAAGTATTTAAGATAAGAGGTATCTGAAACTTTACTTCTTAAATAAAATCTTAAGGGGGTAGAATCGGTTAAGAATAAAACAATAGGCTTATTGTACTTATGAACGTAATTTTGTCTGATATTAAATAATGTTATTTTTTTATGATAAAATATTGTTTCTAATGAAAATTAAATTTTATTAGATTTTAAATAAATAGCTGATAAATAAGCCTTGTAAGATTTAATTTAGGTTTGGTTACTTTCAACAGAAAAAAAACACTAAATATTTATTCTTATGACTCAATTAACATATTGAAATAAAATTAATATTAACAACATTAGCTTAGAAAAAGAGATTAATTTCCAGCTGAATAATAAAGTAACAAATAAGAAGAGTTAAATAAAAAAAAGAAAAGTTCTGTGTTGGTTTATAAATTGTTTAAGTTACGTGGGTTTTATTTAGTGAAGTGTCGGTTTTTTGTGCAGATTATCCTAAATTAAAAACGTGTGAATAATGTTTATTCACACGTTTTCAGGAAATAGATTACTTATTATTGAGATAATTTTTCTTTGCTAATTACAAGGAGCCGATGAGTATGAGTATCTCGATCTTTCCCCCAGCAGAAAGCATCCCAGTTTTCATAAAGATCATCCGTATCTTTCACAACGGTTAGAGGGCGGTTTTCTTCTGTTCCATCTGAAATATAAACATTAAGGTGAACAGTAAAAGCCCAATCAATCATTGTTTCCCAAAAACGCTTACCTGCACCTGTTTGTTCTTCATCAGAAACAACAATACTGTATGTTTTAAGTAAATAGCTGAAGAAGTATCTAGGGAGATATCTTGTCGCAATATCATGTTCTTCAGAAACAGTTCGCCACACTTTAACTTGAGTACATGTTGTTTTGCTAAATATAATATCTTTGCGAAAAATAAGCTCTACAAGATAAACTGTTTCAGGTGCATTGGTAGTTGAAATTAAACGATATTGATTTCGTTTTAAAGACTTAACAAAACGATACCCATTGGGGATGCTATATTCTGGTAATACAAAGTCTTCAACACCTTTTTCAAGGAATTCTTTTGTATGATCAATATTTCTAGAGTGAATTTTCAATTTTACATTAAAGTCTGCATCAGGAATAAGATAAGGCATTGATTGTCCATTATTCTGTTGCGATGGTTCATTTTTCATTTAGCCCCTCCGCATTGTGTGATTGTCCAGAAATGCATTATAAATACCTCATTTAGCAGATAATATATCTATTGTCGTTAAAACGAGCAAAATAATTTATTTTATTCTTCTTATTTAAAGATAGCTAAAATATATTCCTTAAATTGATGTTTCGCGCAATATAAGCCATCGGCTTAGTATTTATTATATACAACCTTCACTGATTTATCTTACTGAATAACAAATCTCAAAAATAGAAAGTTAGTCAATAGAGGTCTGTTATCAAGCTAGCATCTTTATCTTGAGCATGCGATACTTCTTATCGCCTGAATTTACAGGCTTTGGCTCGGGGCGCCTTATGGCTGAGATGAACCCGTATAACCTGATCTGGATAATGCCAGCGTAGGGAAGTCAAGGTAACTCTGCTGATTAACAGAGCCCGACTTTTCTGTAACTGGTGAAAGGAGGAGTTAATCAGTGAGATTCAATGCATTGTCTATCGCAGGCACCGATCCTAGTGGTGGTGCAGGTATTCAGGCTGATCTGAAAACATTTTCCGCACTGGGTGTTTATGGCACAACAGTAATGACAGCACTTGTTGCTCAAAATACCTGTGGTGTCCGTAGTGTCTATGATTTATCCCCTGATTTTGTTGCAGCTCAATTAGATGCTGTCTTGTCTGATGTTCGAATTGATAGCGCCAAAATAGGTATGCTCTCTAATGCTTCAATTATTGATGTGGTTTGCGACAAAATTCAGCAATATGCTATTCCTTTTGTTGTTCTTGACACGGTTATGATTGCAAAAAGTGGTGATCCTCTATTACAGCCTGATGCGGTTAATAAAATGGTCAGTCAGCTTTTACCGTTGGTTGATTTGATCACACCTAATTTACCTGAAGCAGCTGCCTTGCTAGGTTGTGAAGTTGCTCAAGATGAAATAACAATGAAGCAACAAGGTTATGCATTACTAAAGCAAGGATGCAAAGCCGTGTTAATGAAAGGAGGACATTTAACTGAAGATGAAAGTCCCGATTGGTTATTTACTCAAGATGGCGAGTGGCGATTTACCTCAAAACGTGTGAATACGAAAAATACTCATGGTACAGGATGCACACTTTCAGCCGCTTTAGCCGCTATTCGTCCCCAAGTTGTTAATTGGCAGATTTGTGTTGAGCAAGCAAAAGCCTATCTACAACAAGCGTTAGAACATGCAGATAGTTTAGAGGTTGGACAAGGTTTCGGTCCTGTACACCATTTTCATCGCTGGTGGTAATACTAAAAAGCCCCTATAAAAGGGGCTTTAACTGATCGTAAAATCAGATAATTAAGCAATAGTGACAGATTTATTTAGATAAACATCTTGTACGGCATTAATTAGAGCCACGCCATCTTTCATTGATTTTTTGAACGCTTTACGCCCTAAGATCAAGCCCATACCACCCGCTCGTTTATTAATAACGGCGGTACGAACAGCATCTTCAAGATCATTATTACCTGAAGCACCACCAGAGTTAATTAATCCCGCACGTCCCATATAGCAGTTTGCTAATTGGTAACGAACTAAATCAATTGGGTTTTCAGTAGTGAGTTTGGTGTAAACACGCTCATCAGTATGACCAAAACCAATTGCTTTAAAGCCACCGTTATTTTCAGCCATTTTTTGTTTAACAATATCAGCACCAATTGTTGCGGCTAAATGGTTTGCTTGACCGGTTAAATCTGCACTTGCATGGTAATCTACGCCATCTTTTTTAAAGGCTGGGTTGCGTAAATAAGCCCATAATACAGTGACCATCCCCAATTCATGTGCACGCTCAAAGGCCATTGAAATTTCTTCTATTTGGCGACGGCTTTCTTGTGAACCAAAGTAGATGGTTGCACCCACTGCAACAGCACCCATTTCAAAGGCTTGTTCTACACTGGCGTACAGTGTTTGGTCATATTGCGCTGGGTAGCTTAGGGTTTCATTGTGGTTTAATTTCACAAGAAAAGGGATTTTGTGTGCATAGCGACGAGAAACAGAAGCAAGAACACCATAAGTAGAGGCAACACAGTTACAACCCGCTTCAATAGCTAACTCAACAATATTTTTCGGATCAAAATAGAGTGGGTTTGCGGCAAAAGAGGCTGCAGCAGAATGTTCAACCCCTTGGTCAACAGGTAGAATGGACAGATAACCCGTTCCCGCTAAACGCCCGTGATTAAACAGGGTTTGCATTGAACGTAACACGCTATTAGGGCGATTGTTATCAATCATAACGCGATCAACAAAGTCAGAACCTGGCAGGTAGAGATTTTCGCTCGGGATGGTTTGGCAACGATGTTCCAATAATGATTTCGCATCAGCACCTAACAAACTTACTATATCAGTCATTACATACTCCAGTTCATGATGAGATGAGAGTGATTGTCATTTATCTACATTAAGATAACAAGTCACATTGAGGCGGTAACCGGCAGTGGATCGCTTCAGGTAACACAATAAATTCAAATTTATTTCCTAAAAGGGGTTCTCCATCTAAATTAAATATCATTTCATGAGAAGCACTAATGTTTACCCAGCGACTTTCACGTTCGATTATCTTGTCATTTTTTTTCCGATCAAACAGGCTATTGAAAAGAGAAGGGAGTAATTCGTGCGCTTCAACAATAGTGATATTAAGCTTATTGTCATTAATTAATGCATCAGGGCAGAGTTGTTGCCCGCCACCGGCTTGGCGACCATTACCAATACCGAGAATGAGGGATTCACCTTTCCAGTGAAAGTTTTCTGCTTCAATAGTACAGTAATCTGCTTTCAAAGAATCAATACTTAAAAGACCATTAATAAAATAAGCTGCCCCTCCTAATGCCGATTTTAAGGCTTCTGGCGTTTCAGTGGTAATTTTGGTACCAAAACCACCAGAAGCCATATTAATAAAATAATGGGTCTTATTTACATTGATAACATCAATGGGCACTGCTCGTCCTTTAACGGCTAAGTTAAGGGCATTCTCCATATCACGAGGGATTTGTGCGCTGGTGGCAAAATCATTTGCTGTACCTAATGGAATAATGCCAAGTGTTGGTAACGATGAGGGGGAGAGATGAATTAGTTCAGATACAACGCTATTAATTGTTCCATCGCCTCCTGCTGCAATCACCGTTTCTGCCTGTATATCTATCGCTTCTTGTACAAAACGACGTATATCACTGGATTCCCAAGTTACTCTTACTTGGAGGTTAAAACCTTCGTTACGTAATTGGTAGACTGCTTTTCTCAATGCACCGTTGTTCGCGCTTTTTCCATTAATGATTAGTAAACTAATTTTACTCATTGATGAGTTCCTTTAATTGAATCACTCTTTTAAAGGTAATGGATATCGAGAAAATTACTATTTTTTTTACAAAGGATAACGAAAAAGGAATGTGTTTTACGAAAAGATAATTGATAACGGGAAGTGAAAAAAGAAAAGGCAAATCCAAGGGAGATTGGATTTGCCAAGGAGGTGGTTCCTAGTCTTACTGTATTCATTCTAGTTCTTTATTTTTCGGAACTGATGATACGGCAAACAAATCATTATTGATGTGATCTGTATTTGAAATTGACCACTTTAAATCAGATTATGACGCTTTACTTCACTTCTACCGCATCAATTTTATGCGGTTGACGTGTTGTTGTACCTTGTAGATTGCGGATCAGCAGTGCGAAATCTAAATCAACATCTTCAGGAACAGACAAATAAACCATGTGACCATTACCCGGAGCAACATCAGTTGGTTGCTGTTTTTTGTTAAACAGTGATTCTAACGTGAACTGAATATTTCCAGTTGGTGTCATTAATTCTAGGCTATCACCTAAAACAAATTTATTTTTAACATCAACTTCCGCTAAACCGTTTACGCGTTTACCAGTGAATTCACCGACAAATTGTTGGGTGTCAGAGACAGAGTAACCATATTCATAAGTTTGGTACGCATCATGGGTATGACGACGTAAGAAACCTTCGGTATAACCGCGGTGTGCTAAGCCTTCTAATGTCGTTAGCAACGTTGGATCAAAGGGTTTGCCTGCAACAGCATCATCAATTGCACGACGATACATTTGCGCTGTACGGGCACAGTAATAGAAGGATTTAGTACGACCTTCAATTTTCAGAGAGTGCACACCCATTTGTGTTAATTGCTCAACGTGTTCAATCGCACGTAAGTCTTTAGAGTTCATGATATAAGTACCGTGTTCATCTTCGAACGCAGTCATATATTCACCAGGGCGTTTTGCTTCTTCAATTAAGTAGACTTTATCTGTTGGCGCGCCAACGCCTAAAGTAGGCTCAATGTTTTTAACTGGGATTGGCGTGTATTTTTCAACGATATTGCCCACATCGTCTTCTTTGCCTTCTTCGACTTTATATTCCCAACGGCAAGCGTTAGTACATGTACCTTGGTTTGGGTCACGCTTATTGATATAACCAGATAGCAGGCAACGGCCTGAGTAAGCCATACATAATGCACCGTGAACAAAAACTTCTAATTCCATATCAGGAACTTGCTTACGAATTTCAGCAATTTCATCAATAGAAAGTTCACGTGAAAGGATCACGCGAGTTAATCCCATTTGGCGCCAGAATTTTACGGTTGCCCAGTTTACGGCATTGGCTTGTACTGAAAGGTGGATATCCATTTCAGGGAAGGCCTCACGTACCATCATGATCAAACCCGGATCAGACATAATCAGCGCATCAGGGCCCATATCAATGACAGGTTTTAAGTCACGGATAAAGGTTTTTAATTTAGCATTATGAGGTGCGATATTAACCACAACATAGAAGCGTTTACCTAATTCATGGGCTTCTTGAATACCTTTGGCTAGGTTTTCGTGGTTAAACTCATTATTACGCACACGTAAGCTATAACGTGGCTGACCTGCATAAACGGCGTCTGCGCCATAAGCAAAGGCATAGCGCATATTTTTTAATGAGCCAGCAGGAGAGAGCAATTCGGGTGTAAACATGGTTAATTTCCTGGTTCTGATTTCAAGTCAGTCCCCCACACATTGGGTAGGGGTATATCATAAAGGAGGGGATTCTAGCGCTTAAGTGTAGCGAGGTTCAATGTATTCCTGAAAAAATATCATCGAAAACGGTAAGCTTGGGTTTCCCAACGATAGCCTTGACCATAAATTGAACGAATAAATTCAATTTGATCGTTAAGTTGCTCTAGTTTACGTCGTAAGTTTTTAATGTGACTATCAATGGTTCTGTCCGTCACAATACGGTAGTCATCATAAAGGTGATCCATAAGTTGGTCACGCGTCAATATTTTTCCGGGTTGAGTGGCTAACGCTTTAAGTAAACGAAATTCAGCAGTCGTTAAATCAAGAATTTTATTGTTGTATTGGATTTGATAAGCCTGCTCATCAATGACAACTAATTTATCGTTTTGAACAATATCTTGTGGTCGATAAAAACGGCGTAATAAAGTTTTGACTCTGGCGACCACTTCTCTTGGGCTATAGGGTTTGCAAATATAGTCATCAGCACCAATCTCAAGCCCGAGTAATCTATCTACTTCCTCTGTTTTCGCTGTGACCATAATGATGGGAATATCGGAAAACTGACGTAACTCTTTACAGACAGTGATGCCATCTTTAACGGGCAACATCAGATCTAATAGTATTAAATCGTAATGTTGCTGTTTTACACAATGGCAAACTTCAGCACCATCTGCTAACCAATAAGTTTGATAACCTGATGATTGAAGATAATCAATAAGCAATTGGGCAAGTTTAGGCTCATCTTCAACAATCAGGATTGAATAGGGGGATTCAGATAGGGTCATTTATTGGCTCAATGGTTATTAGGCTTAAAGATCATCAGAATATGCGGGTAATTCTATAAGAATTTTCATGCCACCTAAAGATGAAGGCATAGCACTTATTTTACCATTATGAGCTTCAACGATATTTTCGCAAATCGCAAGACCTAATCCGGAGCCTCCACTGGCACGATTTCGTGAGCTTTCTGCTCGATAAAAGCGTTGGAAAACGGCTTGATACTGTGATCTATCTAATCCAGGTGCGCTATCTTCCAAAGTTATCAATACGCAGTTGTTCTCTTTTCTTGTCTTGATATGTAATTGCCCACCAGCATAGGTATAGCGCACACTATTTTCTAATAGATTATGAAAAAGCTGAATAAGTCGGTCAGGATCGGCTTGTACAATTAATGGAGAGACATCATCTAATTCAGTGTATAAAGCAATATCTTTAGTTTGATAGGTGTGACGATAAGAAGCCACAGCCAACAAAATCACCTCATTAATATCAATAAAATCTTTACGATAAGTTAAAGAGCCTCTATCTGATAATGAGAGTTGATGGAGATCATTCACCAGTTTTGTCAGGTTTGTTACTTCGAATAAAAGTGAGTTTAATGTCTCTGCCGTGGGCTTTCTTACGCCATCTTGTAACGCTTCGAGTTCGCCTTTTAATATGGCAAGAGGGGTTCGCAATTCATGTGAGATATCTGCCATATAATCGCGACGAATTTGCTCATTTTTCTCTAGTGTGCTGGCGAGTTGGTTAAAGTCTGTGGCGAGTTGGCTGATTTCATCTTTACTTGTGGGCGTAACTCGAACAGAGAAGTCACCTGCTGCTAATTTATGTGTTGCTTCGACCAGTCGTTTAACGGGGCGTATCATATTGCGAGAAAGGATCAGTGTAATAAGTAAAGCTAAAAGAACCGCTAAACCGGCAATGATCCAACTGGTACGCAGTTGTTGTTTATCAAAACTGATATCCGCTTCACTACTGATCTTATCAGCGGCACTGACAATCACCCAACCCACAATTTCATCATGAGCCGTAATTGGTTTTTTGAACGTTTCTTCAGGAAACTGATTGTCATGACCAAATAAGCGCTTCATATTTTTATCAACGATCCAAAACTGTGTGCGCCAGCCTTTGGGTGGAGGGCCTTCACTGCTTTGGCTTATTTGGTCGATACTGCGTAATATTTGATAAAGAGAACGATCATCTCTATTAAGAAAACGCCAGTCGCCGGTTAAAGCATATTGATCTGTTAAGGCTTCAGCTAAAAGAGTTGCACGCTGTTCACTGTTTTTCTTGATATAGCCAATAAATCCTTGTTGAAAGCTACCTCGAATACCAATATGCATGGCAAGAACCACAACCATACAGGTAGCGAAAATTACCAAGAACAGCTTGCTTCTCAGTTTCATGCTTTAGCCTCTTTCTTGCTGAAACGCCGTTGTTGCCAACGTTCACGCAATCCATCAAAAAATAGATAAATAACCGGAGTTGTATAGAGGGTCAGTAGCTGGCTCATTAATAAACCGCCGACAATTGTTATCCCTAAAGGTTGTCTTAACTCTGCGCCATCTCCACTACCTAACATTAGTGGTAATGCACCAAATAATGCGGCGAGTGTTGTCATAAGAATAGGGCGAAAACGTAATAGGCTGGCTTGAATAATCGCCTCTTTAGCTGACAACTTGCCTTCACGCTGTGCTGTAATCGCAAAATCCACCATAATAATGGCGTTTTTCTTCACAATACCAATCAGCAACATAATGCCAATAAGCGCAATTAAGCTAAAAGGTGTATCAAAAAGCTGCAACGCTAATAACGCACCAACACCCGCAGAAGGAAGAGTAGATAAAATGGTCAGCGGATGAATATAACTTTCATATAACACACCTAATACTAAATAGACCGTTACAATCGCCGCTAAGATAAGAATAAGCTGTGATTTGATGGTTTCTTGAAAAATCTGTGCAGTACCTGCAAAGGTGCCCCTTACGGTATTGGGTACGCCCAACTCGGTCATTGTGCGTTCAATAGAATTAATGGCATCGGCTAATGTATAGCCTTCAGGAATATTAAAAGCAATAGTTGAGGCCGCAGATAGCCCTTGGTGATTTACACTTAACGGTGCATTAGCAGGATACCAACTTGCAAATGCCGATAATGGAATACGTTCACCTTGATTATTGACCACATACATTTTATCTAACGCAGAAACATCCTGTGTATACTGTTCAGAGACTTCCATAACCACTTTATACTGATTTAATGGCGCATAAATGGTGGAGATTTGACGCTGACCAAAAGCATTGTTCAGTAGATTATTGGCATCACTAACATTAATACCTAATTGCGACATAGTATCACGATCGTACGTCAGTGCCATTTCGGCGCCTTTATCTTCTTTATCTGAGTTAACGTCCACCAGCTGAGGCAGTTCGCCTAACGCTTTACGAACAATGGGCTCCCATTTACGCAACTCGCTTAAATCATCAGCTAATAATGTGAATTGATAACTGGCATTCGCTTGACGTCCACCCGCTCTAACATCTTGCACAGGCATTAAAAAGAGGTTAGCGCCAGGTTCATCAGCAAGTTTGGCACGTAAACGATTGATCACTTGGTTGGCACTATCAGTGCGTTCTGACAGGGGATTGAGGGAAATAAACATAAATCCACTGTTAATACGCCCCCCACCAGTAAAACCCGTTACGCTATCAACGTCTTTATCTGCATTAATTTCTTGCATAAAACGGGTCATTTTTTCTTTCATTGATTGGAATGAAATGCTTTGGTCAGCACGGACAAACCCCATTAAACGACCTGTATCTTGATCAGGGAAAAACGTCTTAGGTGCGCTGATGTATAAATAAGCATTTAAGCCCAATGTGGCGAGAAAAATAGCCATAACCCAGCGCCGATGGCGTAACGCTGCTTGTAATGTGACACTGTAACCTTGTTGGAGACGGAAAAGTAACTTACCAAAACCCCGTAAATGCGATTGTGCTTTAGGTTTCATCCCTTTGAGTAAATGCGCGCACATCATGGGGGTGAGCGTTAGAGAAACAAACAGCGAAATCGCAATAGCGGTTGTTAAGGTTATAGCAAATTCTTTAAATAATCGTCCAACAAGGCCATCCATCAACAGTAATGGAATAAAAACGGCAACAAGAGAAATACTCATCGAAAGAACTGTAAAACCAACTTCACCGACCCCTTTCAAGGCGGCATCTTTAGGTTTTAAACCATTCTCAATATGACGAGAGATATTTTCAAGCACCACAATGGCATCATCAACCACAAAGCCGGTGGCTACGGTTAATGCCATTAATGAAAGGTTATTTAAACTAAAGCCACAAAGATACATGGCTGAAAAAGTACCAATTAATGAAACGGGTACCGCAACCGCAGGGATCAGTGTGGCACGACCTGAACGTAAAAATAAAAATACGACTAAGATCACTAGCGCCACAGCAATAGCTAAAGCACGTTCAACTTCTGCTAAGGATGCGCGGATAGTGGGCGTTCTATCTTGGGCAACTTTTAAATCAACACTGGCAGGAATAAGTTCACGTAATTCAGGAAGTTCATCACGAATACGGTTAACCGTTTCAATAATATTGGCACCCGCTTCACGGCGAATAACCAGTAAAATAGCCGGTTCACCGCCACTCATCCCTGCTGCGCGTGAGTTTTGTACCGAATCAGTGACTTGCGCAACGTCGCCTAAACGCACAACAGCCTCTTGATTGTAATGCACGATGATTGGGCGATATTCAGCCGCTTTGCTTAGCTCGTCATTGGTTTGAATTTGCCAACGATTTTCATCATTATTGACAAAGCCTTGAGGTCGTCGCACATTCGCTTGGTTAATTGCTTTTCTAACATCATCAAGGCTGACATTTTGGTTAAATAGCGCATCAGGATTGAGAGCAACACGTATTGCAGGCAATGAGCCGCCACCAACCGAAACTTCACTCACACCTTCAATCTGTGAGATTTTTTGTGCTAGCCGTGTTGAAGCGAGATCGTAAAGTTCCCCAGTATTTTGTGTGTCAGAGGTGAGCGTTAAGATCATAATCGGTGCATCAGAAGGATTCGATTTATAATAACGCGGGCGGCTTGGCATTCCTGAAGGTAATAAGCTTTGTGAAGCATTTAATGCCGCTTGCACATCACGAGCTGCGGTATTGATATCTTTATTTAAATCGAACACCAACGTAATGCTGGTACTTCCAAGTGAACTGCTTGATGTCATTTCATCAATACCCGCAATTCGCCCTAAAGAGCGCTCAAGCGGTGTTGCCACTGAAGATGCCATGGTTTCTGGTGAAGCCCCTGGTAAGGAGGCGTAAATATTAATAACCGGATAGTCAACTTGGGGTAATGGGGCGACAGGGAGCAACATAAAACCTAATGCACCACATAGCGAAATCGCCAAGCTAAGCAACGTAGTTGCTACAGGTCGTTGAATAAAGAGGGCGAAAAACTTCATGATACAGCCCCGTTATTATTCTCAACCTGTTTATTACGGTTTACATAGAGTGATAATTTATCAAACAGCAGATAAATTACAGGCGTAGTAAACAGAGTTAATATTTGGCTCATAATTAAGCCACCGACCATACAAACCCCTAATGGTTGGCGTAATTCTGCACCCACACCGGTACTTAACATTAAAGGCAAAGCACCTAAAAGAGCCGCCATTGTGGTCATTAATATTGGACGAAAACGTAATAAACACGCTTGATAAATAGCCTCGTAAGGGGTTAAACCTTGCTCTCGTTCGGCGGCAAGGGCAAAGTCTATCATCATGATCGCATTTTTCTTTACGATCCCGATAAGTAAGATGATCCCAATAATCGCAATAATATCAAGCTCATTACCGGCGGCCATTAATGCAAGTAACGCACCGACACCTGCGGTAGGTAGCGTAGATAAAATAGTAATAGGGTGAATGAAGCTCTCATATAACACACCGAGTACAATATACATTGCCACAATAGCCGCGATAATCAGCCATAAAGTGCTAGAAAGCGCACTTTCAAATGCCAACGTTGCACCTTGGAATTGGGTGGTAATATCTTTCGGCATAGAAATCTGCTCTTCAGCCAATTTTACTGCTTTCACTGCGTCTTCAAGAGAGGATTGTTCTGCGACATTAAATGAGAATGTTGCTGAAGGAAATTGCTCTTGATGATTAATCGAAAGAGGTGCTAGACGTTGTTCAACAGATGCAATAGATAACAAAGGCACCATAGCACCATCTTTGCCAGTTAAATGTACGGCTGAGAGCGCCTGTAAACCGTCATCATTGCGAATATCTTGTTCCAATACAACGCGGTACTGATTGGCTTGAGTGTAGATAGTTGAAATTAAACGCTGACCAAAAGCATTATAAAGTGCGTTATCTATTTCACTCATCGAAATACCTAAACGGCTTGCTGAGTCTCTATCTACTTTGATATATGCCATCATGCCGTTGTCTTGCCAATCACTGCTGATATCCGTTAATTCAGGACTCTCTTTTAGTGCCTGAGAGAGCTTAGGCACCCAATAAGCCAACTCCTCTAATGATGTTGCTTGTAACGTAAATTGATACTGAGTACGAGAAACTTGCGTATCAATGGTTAAATCTTGAGTCGGTTGCAGATAAAGAGTCATTCCTGCAATAGACGCAATACGCGCTTGTAAACGAGGAATAATCACATCTATCCTATCGTCACGCTGATCAAGGGGTTTTAGCGTGATCTGCAATCGCCCCGTATTGAGTGTTGCGTTACTGCCATCAATGCCGACAAAACTGGCAATATTATCAACAGCGGGATCATCAATGAGTTTATCAACCACTTGTTGTTGTTTTTCTACCATTGCTTGATAAGAAATGGATTGTGAGGTTTCAATGGTTCCTTGCAATAGCCCGTTATCTTGTAATGGGAAAAAACCTTTAGGAATAAACATATACAGCAAAACAGTTAATACCAATGTGCTAAGTGCTACGCCAAGCGTTATCCATTGATGGTTTAAAACACGTTTGAGCCAAACTGCATACACGGCAATCATTTTTTCAAAGAAACGCTCGCACGCTATTTCAAAACGATTGTGTTTGATTTCATTTTCAGGTTTTAGCAATCGAGCACACATCATTGGCGTTAATGTGAGCGAAACCACCGCAGAGATTAGGATCGCGACAGCAAGGGTGATGGCAAACTCTCTAAATAAGCGACCGACAATATCCCCCATAAATAACAGAGGGATCAGGACAGCAATAAGAGAGAAGGTAAGCGAAATAATGGTAAAACCAATTTCACCAGCCCCTTTTAGCGCTGCAGTTAATGGTTTATCACCACGCTCAAGGTAGCGAGAGATATTTTCAATCACAACAATGGCGTCATCGACAACAAAGCCTGTCGCAATCGTTAATGCCATTAAGGTGAGATTATTGACAGAAAAGCCGCAGAAATACATCACTGCGAATGTACCGACTAATGAAAGTGGTACAGCAATGCTTGGAATTAAGGTTGCGACACCATTACGTAAAAAGAGATAAATCACCATCACCACAAGGGCGATAGCTAAACCAAGCTCAAACTGTACATCTTTAACTGACGCGCGGATCGTTGTGGTTCTATCGGTTAAGATCTCAACATTCACGGATTTTGGTAAATTAGAGACTAAATCGGGTAATAAATTACGAATATTATCAGTGGTATCAATAACGTTAACGCCGGGTTGACGTTGCACATTTATAATAATCGCCTGTTCATTATTTGCCCATGCACCTAATTGGTTGTTTTCAGGCGCTTGTTCGATAGTTGCGATATCAGATAAACGAATAGGCGCATCATTTTTATAGGCAACGATGAGTTGGCGATAATCTTCTAATGATTTCATTTGGTCATTAGCCGATAACGTTACAGAGCGAGTAGGGCCATCAAGGCTTCCTTTCGCTGAGTTAACGTTCGCATTATTGATTGCCACACGAATTTTTTCACTATCTAAACCGTAAGATGCTGCGGCTTGTGCATTGAGTTTGACCCTAACGGCAGGACGCTGCCCCCCCGCTAAAGCCACTAAACCTACGCCATTAACTTGTGAAATCTTTTGCGAAATACGGGTTTCAACCATATCTTGCAATTGTGTCATCGGTAATGTCGAGCTAGTCACCGCTAAGGTTAAAATAGGCGGATCAGCTGGATTAACTTTGCTGTAAATTGGTGGGTAAGGTAAATCGGATGGTAGCAGATTAGTGGCTGCATTAATCGCTGCTTGTACTTCTTGCTCTGCAACATCTAATGGTAATGTTAATTGGAACATCAGTGTGATCACCGATGCACCACCAGAGCTTTGAGATGACATTTGCTTTAACCCGGACATCTGCCCAAATTGACGCTCAAGTGGCGCAGTGACAGCTGATGTCATGACATCAGGGCTTGCTCCAGGATAGAGTGTAACGACCTGAATAGTTGGATAATCAACTTCAGGTAACGCAGAGACGGGTAGCATTCGATAGCCGACAATTCCAGCTAAGAGTATAGCGACCATAAAAAGGGTTGTTGCAACAGGGCGCAGAATAAATAAGCGAGAGGGGCCGCCACCTGTACCGTGTGTTTTTTCGGTCATTATGCTTTCTCCGCAACAACACGGTTATTTTCTTTAGTCTTTGGTGCTGTAGGCGTCACGATTTCGACTTTTGCACCTTGTGTTAATCTATCCACTCCATCGGTTACAACGCGCTGATCTGCTGATAGACCAGATGCTATTACGACTTTTTCCGCATTTTGTAAGGCGATCTCTACGCGTAATTTACTCACTTTATTTTCACTATCTACAACCCAAACAAAGTGACCTTCATTACCCATTTGTAGTGCAGCATTCGGAATAACAACCGCTTTTTCTAATGTAGCGACATAAAGACGCACGTTTACAAACTGGTTAGGAAATAATGTTGTCTCTTGTTGTGGAAAACGTGCTTTTAACTTAATGGTGCCAGTTGTAGCATCAATTTGGTTATCAACGCTAAATAATTTACCTTGAGCTAATTCAAATTGGTTATTTCTGTCTAATGCGGTGACAGGCAAATCAGCACTGTTTTTACGTGCTTGAATGACTTTAGCTAAATCTTGTTCTGGCAATGTAAAAAGCACATCAACAGGATCCATTTGATTAATAACTACAATCGGTGTTGATGAACCACCTGAAATATAGTTACCCACATCAACTTGTTTTAATCCCACTTGGCCTGAAATAGGTGCTGTAATTTTACTGTAAGTTAATTGCAGTTGCGCATTACTGATCGTAGCCTCATCAATACGGATACTTGCTTCTGACTGCTTCACTAAAGCTTGCTGATTATCTAGCTCTTGTTGTGAGACTAAATTAGTTTTTGCCAACTTCTGATAACGCGCTAAATCAAGACGTGCGTTAGCTAATGTGGCTTGATCTTTTGCAAGTTGTCCTTTGGCTTGGGCTAATTGTACTTCAAATGGACGGGAGTCAATTTCTGCTAATAAATCACCTTGTTGAACGTGTTGCCCTTCCGTGAAATGTAAAGCCATTAATTGACCTTCAACTCGACTTGTCACTGTGACGCTATTGGTTGCTTTCACTGTACCTAAGGCCGATAAAAATTGAGGTACATCCTCTTGTGTTGATGTTGCAACTTGAACAGGCGGTAAAGGAGGGCGTCGAGATCCAGATGTACTTCGACTTTGTGAGTTAGTTGCTTGAGCCACTTTATTTTCAGGTGACGCTGTTTTTGCTGCATTAAATTGCCAATAGGCGTAACCCCCTGCGATTACGACGATTAAAGCGATAATGAGAGAAACTCTTTTTTTAGCATTTTTGTTTTTATTCATTACTTTTGTGATCCCACTGGCAACTAGCTAATCAGAAATACTGAAATAAAATTTTGGAATAGTGACATTCTACCTGTTTCTACACAGTTAAAAATGGAGGAAATATGGAAATTAAGTCAAGGAATGTGTTTTATTGGCGTTATTTTAATCAATTAAAACAAATTGCTACTGGCATTATTTTATCGTTGTTATTCAATAAGAGATAATTTAGCAAATTAGCGATAATCACTAGCGTAGCTTAATTCTTTATATAGGGATAATTAAGTGGAATATAATTTATTAATAATCAGTACGTTATTTTGATTGGTGGTTTTTTAATCGCATAACTATTTTGTACAAATGCCTGTAACTATGATAAAACGCAATAGTTAGTTATAATTCTTAGATAATTATTCTTTCCAGTGATAGAATGCCAACCTTGTTTTTCTCTGCGTTGAACTCTTTTCAAAGAATAACAATCCAGTATGAAATTCACCGAGCTTTAACTCTGTCTTGAATAACGAAAATTTTGTAAAAATCAGCCTAACTATAAAGGCGTATAGAATAATTAGAGGTTTTTAGTGTCAACTGCAAACACACCTGACGATGGACAAAAACCGAGCCTGAATGCATTTAAACAGCCTCGTGCGTTTTATCTCATCTTCTCAATCGAATTATGGGAACGTTTCGGCTATTACGGTCTGCAAGGGATCATGGCCGTTTATCTGGTTAAAATGCTGGGCATGGGTGAGGCAGAAGCCATCACTGTTTTTGCTGCATTTACCGCATTAGTTTATGGTTTTGTTGCTATCGGTGGATGGCTGGGTGATAAAATCCTTGGTACAAAAAGGGTTATAATCCTCGGTGCTATCGTTCTGGCAATTGGTTATGCGATGGTGGCCTTCTCAGATCACAATAAAGATGTGATTTATTGGGGACTTGCAACCATTGCTGTAGGTAATGGTTTATTTAAAGCAAATCCATCTTCATTACTCGCGACCTGTTATGAGAAAAACGATCCGCAATTAGACGGTGCATTTACGATGTACTATATGTCTATCAACGTAGGTTCGTTCTTATCTATGTTAGCAACACCATGGTTAGCAGCTAATTATGGTTGGGATGTAGCATTTGCATTAAGTGTTGTAGGTATGCTGATCACTTTAGCAAACTTTATGGTTTGTCGGGGATGGATCAAAGATAAAGGCTCTAGACCTGATTTTGAACCGCTTAATTATTCAAAATTGTTATTAACGCTGGTGGGTATCGTTGCTTTAACGGCAGTATCGACTTGGTTGTTACATAATAATGAAGTGGCAAGTTGGTCTTTAGCTGTGATCTCATTAGGTATCATCCTCATTTTTGCGCGTGAAACCTTCATGATGAAAGGTGTGGCGCGTCGCAAGATGATTGTTGCATTCTTACTGATGGTTGAGGCTGTGGTATTCTTTGTTCTTTACGATCAAATGCCAACATCTTTAAACTTCTTCGCAATTCATAACGTAGAACATTCTCTGTTAGGTTTCAGTGTTCAACCAGAACAATTCCAATCACTTAATCCATTCTGGATCATGTTAGCGAGTCCATTACTAGCCGCAGTGTATAACTTTATGGGCGATAAATTACCTATGCCTTATAAGTTCACTGTTGGAATGTTCTTAAGTGCGACCGCATTCTTAGTGCTACCACTGGGTGCAAGCATGGCAAATGAAGCAGGGATTGTGTCTTCATGGTGGTTAGTAGCAAGCTATGGTTTCCAAAGTATTGGCGAGTTAATGATTTCAGGGCTTGGACTTGCCATGGTTGCACAACTTGTACCACAGCGTTTAATGGGCTTTATTATGGGGGCTTGGTTCTTAACTTCTGCCGCTGCTGCAATTATTGCAGGTAAAGTTGCGAGTTTAATGGCAGTACCAGAAGATGTACAAAGTGCTCACGCTTCATTAGAAATTTACAGCAGTGTATTCTTACAAATCGGTATTGTAACAGGTGTTATCGCAATTCTAATGCTGATCACGGCACCTATGCTAAGTAAAATGACACAATAAGTTGTGCCATTAAAAAGACAAAAAATTTAAGAAAAATAAAGGATGCCATAAGGCGTCCTTTTTTGTTGTATATAGAAAAATACAGCCCCTATCAAGGAGCTGTATTGAGCAGAGAACGTTGATAATAAGTCGTTTTAACTAACAACTTTATCAATTTGTAATGCAACGTCTTTTTCACGGGTAGTTGGCTTTACCGCAGTCCAACCTCTATAGGCTAAAGGTAAAAATGCGACAGCAATTGCTAAGAATGAGACTCCAGCGACATAATAGGCACCTGCCATTGCTGTCTTTTCTAACCATGCACCAGTTAACATTGGGGTTAATCCACCAAACACGGCATAAGCCATATTGTAAGCAAAAGACAAGCCTGAAAAACGAATTGATGGTGGAAATGCTCTTGTACTAACAATTGGTGTTGTTGCAATCGCACCAACAAAAAAGCCCATTAATCCATAATTCAATGCTAACTGAAAACCAGACATTGTTGCATCTAAACTGCCATAGAAATGGAATGCTGTAACAATCAAACCACCCCATGATAATGTCATTGAAACTCGTGTTCCCAATTTGTCGCCAATCCAGCCCCAGAAGATACAACCTAAAGTTAAGGTTAATGTTGCAACACAGTTCGCTTCCAATGAGGTGGTTCTATCAATTTTGTAAATCCCTTCAACAATAACACTAGGTGTCATCAATATGGTGACAACAATGGCTGTTGATAAAGACCATGTTAATGCAGCAGTAATTAAGCACGCCTGTTTATGATTTTTAATAACTGAAACCACGGGCATTTCTTGTGCTAACGCTTTTTTCTCTGCCATCTCTTTAAAGATAGGCGTTTCTTGTAAAAAGCGACGTAAGTAAACAGAGATTAAGCCAAAAATCCCCCCTAAGATAAAGGGAATTCGCCATGCAAAATCATTCACTTCTTGAGCACTATAGCTACGCTGAACGATAATCGCCACGATTGAACCTAATAAAATACCGCCTGTAATGCCTGAGGTTAATGTGCCTACACCTAAGCCATAACGTTGTTTTGGCGTATGCTCTGCGATAAACACCCAAGCACCAGGCATTTCACCACCAATAGCAGCACCTTGCATAATGCGCATTAATAACAACAATAATGGCGCTGCAACACCAATGCTGGCATAAGTGGGTAATAAACCAATAACTAATGTTGGTACCGCCATTAAGAAGATACTTAAGGTAAACATGCGTTTACGGCCAATAATATCGCCGTAGTGTGCCATAATAATGCCACCCAAAGGCCGAGCAAGATAGCCAGCTGCAAAAATACCTAAAGTCTGCATTTGTGCGATAAAGGCGTTATCACCAGGAAAGAACAAGTGGCTCAATGTTTTCGTAAAGAACACGAAGATCACGAAATCATAGAACTCCAACGTTCCTCCTAGTGAGGATAAACCCAACGTTTTATAGTCGTTGCGGTTCAATGGTCTTGCCGTAGGTTGACTCAACGGCTGAGTGGAGTGTGATTGTGATGTCATAATAACAACCTATAATAATTATCGTGATAAGAATAATAAGTAATAAGATCACAATGAGATTCTTTTTAAATAAGCGAATAAATTAGAGTGAAAATAAATAACAAAAAAGTTATTTAAAGGCTACTTATGCGAGAAAGAATAATATTGTGATGATGGTTTAAGTTATAACAGGAAGCTCTTTATAATGTAAATAGATGAAATTAAAACAACATTATTGACTATCATTTTAATTTCTTGTGGTTTTATTTACTTGTGATTTTGCATTTTACTGAAGTTAAATATCATTAAATTAAAATTTATCAATAGATAATAAATTTATTATATTGATTAAAAATAAGTAAGAACTCAGTATTTTTAAATAAAAAAGTTTAATGTTGAATATATTTATTCAACCCTAGTTATATATAAGAATAATAAATTAGGGAATAAGTTAATTTATTATTTTCCATAAATAAAGTTATTATTAGATAATTAAGAAAGCTAACAGTATCAATAATGAAAGATATGATCTGATAGAAAATGAATTATTAGAATATTCTGCTGTATGTTAAATTTTGATTTATTGAAATTTAATTTTACTATATTTGTTTTTATTAAAATTTAAATTCAACAAAGATTATGATGGTGATTTTATTTTTGTTTTTTTATGCATAATGTGGTTTTCATGAATTTCTTCTCTAAATTGAAAATAAAAACAAAAAGAGGCATCAAAAAAACTATTTTTGGTTATAATTACATCAGGACGTCAATTGATATATCGGAGGATTTATGGTCTCTATCTCAATGAGTGCTGTTCTCTTAGCCGCAATTGTTCTGTTCGTATCACTCTCTATCGTCGCATTAGGTGGTGGTTTAGCATTAAAAATTATGCTTAATGACACCGACCCAAATGACAGTTATTTATTAAGTACTTCTGTTAAAAAGACTTTTGTTACTTCATTGGTTATCGCTTTGTTGCTTATCTATTATTACCTCTCAACAACGGTCTAATATCTATTTGATTGACATAAAAAACGCCACTGTATTTTATTATCAGTGGCGTTAGCGTTATAAGGCTTGTTTTATTTAGACTAAGAAGATGGTTGCTAAACCTAAGAAGATAAAGAAACCACCTGTATCGGTAATCGCGGTTATCATAACGCTTGAGCCAATGGCGGGATCTTTACCTAATTTAATCATTGTCATTGGGATCAATACCCCCATCATGGCAGCCATTAAGAGGTTTAATACCATCGCCATTGTCATTACTGCACCCATAGCCATATCGCCATAGAGTAGGAAGGTGACAATTCCCATTATGCCTCCCCACACAATACCATTAATAAGGGCGACACCTAATTCTCTTAAAATTAAGAAAGAGAAACTACCCGTTTGTATTTGATGTAGTGCTAAAGCACGTACAATCATTGTAATAGTCTGATTACCTGTATTTCCCCCAATACCCGCAACAATCGGCATTAATGTAGCGAGAGCGACTAATTGGGAAATCGTATGTTCAAACACACCAATCACACGAGAAGCCACAAAGGCGGTACATAAGTTAATAGCAAGCCATGTCCAACGTGTTTTAACCGCTTGCCCGACTGGTGCAAAGACATCTTCTTCTGGACTCAAACCACCCATACGACGAATATTGGTATCGCTCTCTTCGTGCATGTTATCAACGATATCTTCAACCGTTAATCGACCCATTAGAAGGCCATTACTATCAACAACAGCCGCTGAAATTAAGTCATAACGTTCGAACGCACCCGCTGCATCTTCACCTTTTTCTTCAGGCATAAAGCTAACGGTGTCTGTTTTCATTACATCAGAGACAAGCTTATCAGGAGATTGCGTCAAAACAGTCGTTAATGGAAGTTCACCTAACAGATGGTTTTTATTATCAATAACGAAAATTTTATCCGTTGCTTCAGGAATAGAACCTCGTTGGCGTAGATAGCGCTGTACCGTTTTTAACGTGACATTCCCTCGCACAGTGACGAACTCAAAATCCATCATCTGGCCGACACTGTCTTTGGGATATTGCAGAACTTCTCTTATTCTATTACGCAGGCTTGGTTCTAAATAGGTAAGAAGGCGACGCATTGTATCGCGAGGTAAGTGTTCTGCGATGTACGCTTGCTCATCCACATGTAATGTGGCGACCGATCGTAATAATTCACGGTCAGTCATATCTTTAATTAAGCTGTCCCAAACGGCGACAGAAGCTTCGACTAAAACAGCACCACGTTCATTATTATCAACCAAATGCCACAAAGCTAGACGTTCGTCATAGGGAAGGGCTTCAAGAATATCTGCAATATCTGCCGCGTGTAGATCTTGTAGTAATTCTCTAACAGTGGTGATTTTTTCATGAAGTTCATGGTGGCTCAGCCTATCATTTTCACTCGCTTCACCTAAAACGGTTTCAACAAAAGGCTCATCTTCGAGAAAGATGCTCAAAATTTGCTGACGCAGGTGTGCCACTTTTTGTGAATACGGATTGATGGCAGCCGCAGTATCATTGTTGATAGCTGTTTGAGACATGTTATTCCTTTTTAATTCTTACGAGGGAGATAACCACTGATACTAATTATTCCATTTTAGGATGATTATCGGTCTTCTCCGTATAAAATATATGAATCTTGAACAATATTGCGTTGGTGATGTTCATATTATGGTCACAAATCAAACCTATGTTGTTATGTGATAGTCGTTGTATGATAGATGCAACAAAAGACGCATTGACTAGCGTCTTTTTCTGTATAATATCATATTGTTAAGCAGATTCCTCTTTTATATCCAGTTTCCAACCGGGAACTGACTGCCAATGTTCTTGTTCTTTTTCTAAATCCAATTCCATCAATGTGTTATCGGAAAGATATTTTTTAGGAAAATAAAGTGTCCAATGATTTTCATCTGTAACTAAACGCAAAGAGGCAGGTTTTGTTGTTGATTGTCGTTGATTATTCAGTAAAGTCGCCAGCCTTAGTATTTGTACGAGTGGAAAATACTGTTTCTTTTTATAAAGATTAAATTTAGGCAACTCATCTAACTTGATCCCTTTTCGGTGATAGCGAACGAGGGTTGTTAATAACAGCTGTTGCTCTTGATTAAAACCGGGTAAATCAGTATTTGAAAGAATATAGGCAGAATGGCGATGTAATCCACTTAAATTAATGCTTAATCCTACTTCATGTAACATGACAGCCCAAACTAAAATAGCTTCTAAATCAGGGCGAACCAGTTTAGGATTTTGTTGTGCCCACTGAGCGTAAAGCGATTGCATTGTGTCAAGAACACGTTTTGCTTGTTCTCTATCGATATTATAGTGCTCTGCAAGGCTTTTAGCTGTGCGCTGACGAATATCTTGATGGCGAAATCGGCCTTCCATTTCGTAAAGCACACCTTCACGTAATGCACCATCAGATAGGTGTAAGGCTTTTAATCCTAAAGAATCAAAAATGCCGCATAAAATAGCCAAACCTGGTACAAAAACACGTTTACGTTCATCAGATAAACCCGGCAGGGCAATATCTTTAAATTTCTTAAATCGTAAAACTTGTTTAGTGAGCATAAGTAGGCGTTCAGGTGTGATAACACCGTCTTTTTCACCAAACTCAACTAAGATCTCATGGGCTGCTTTAATTGTTCCTGATGCCCCTAAAGCCACATCCCAGCCAGTCATTTTATATTGCCATGCAATTTTTTCCATTTTACGCGCTGCTTTTTCTCGCGCTTTACGAAAAGCGGATTCGCTAATTTTCTGCTCTGGGAAAAATTGACGACTAAAACTGACGCAACCCATGCGTTGGCTTTCGATTAAAATGGGCTCAAAATTTTCACCAATAACGAGTTCTGTTGAACCACCACCGATATCGATAACGAGTTTCCGACCTTTTTCTGATTGAGTGTGTTCAACACCCATAAAAATAAGTCGTGCTTCTTCATGGCCTGAAATAATTTCAATAGGATAAGGAATAACGTCTTTGGCTCGTTGAAGAAAGACTTTAACATTAGTGGCGACACGCAAAGTATGTGTTCCTACGACGGTGACATTTTCTGCGGGGAAGCCCTGTAACCTTTCAGCGAAAAGAGAAAGAGCAGAAAGCCCACGTAACATAGCTTCTTCGCTTAATTCGTTATTATCATCAAGCCCATCAGCAAGATAAACTCGCTGCTTTAAACGACTTAATACTTGCAATGCACCATTAACAACACGTGCAATTATCATATGAAAACTATTAGAACCGAGGTCAATAGCCGCAATTTCTAAAGGACGTGGTGAAGTGTCATCTTGTGATAAAGGCATAAAATTACGCTCGTGAATCTGGTTGTTCTAACAATTTAATGTACTCATAGACAGCAAGCTGGGAACGGATTTTACGTTTATTTCCACGAGGAACATAGCTATTTGTTAAATCTTTATCGATATAACGTGCTTTTACTGTGTCATTAAATTGAATATCCAGTATATCTAGAACGCGCTGTTTGAGTTGAGGATCAAGCAAAGCCACTGCAACTTCAATACGGTAGTCAAGGTTTCTTGTCATCCAATCTGCAGAAGAGAGAAAGATCTTTTCATCGCCTTTATTAGTGAACACATAAACACGGTCGTGTTCTAAAAAGCGGTCAACAATACTGGTGACCTGAATATTTTCACTAAATCCTGGTTGATTAGGGACTAAAGAACACATTCCACGGACTAATAATCGTATTTTTACGCCGGCTTCTGATGCGTCATAAAGGCGATTAACTAACTCTTCGTCAACTAAATTATTCACTTTTAATGTGATCCCTGCAGGATGTCCGGCTTGAGCACTGTGAATTTCATTTGTGATTAATTGATTTAAAAGAATACGTGAATTTTGTGGTGAAACCATCAAATGTTCAAAAGTCACAGGGCGATAAGGGTTTTCAATAAAGTTAAAGACGCGGCGGACTTCATTGGTAATTTCAGTGTTAGCGGTTAATAGTGAATAGTCAGTATAAAGACGGGCTGTTTTTTCGTTAAAGTTCCCCGTACCAATATGGGCATAGCGAATGATTTCACCATCTTCTAAGCGAGAAATAATAAATAATTTCGCATGAATTTTTAAACCCGGAGCAGAGAAAATAACATGTACACCTGCTTCTGTTAGGCGTTTTGCCCAGTGGATATTCGCTGCTTCATCAAAACGTGCTTGTAACTCAACAACGACCGTGACACGTTTGCCGTTATGCGCAGCGTGGATCATCGAATCAATGATCCGAGAATCTTTAGCAACACGGTAAATATTGATTTTTATTGAGATAACACTTGGGTCAAAAGAAGCTTGGCGCAACAATTCCAGCACATGTTCAAAAGTATGATAAGGATAATAGAGCAAGACATCGCGTTCACGTATGGCATCAAAACCATTACGGAAGTTATCAAACCAAATATGGCGTAAGCGAGGGATCGGCTTATTTAATAGAAATTTACTTCCTTCATTTGGGAAGTTAATAAAATCTTTAAAATTATGATAACGACCACCAGCAATGACGGAGTCATTATTCGATAAACCTAACTTACTGCGCAGCAATGCCACCATTTCATCAGGCATATCACGCTGATAAACAAAACGGACAGGCTCTGCTGTAAGGCGTTGCTTTAATGTCGATGACATCATTTCAAGTAAGCTTGATTCCATTTCTGTCGCAAGATCGTACTCTGCATCTCGTGTCATTTTCATGGAATAAGCACTTAATGACTCATAATCAAAAAAGCCTTTAAACACTTCATCAAGACAGTAGCGTAAAATATTATCCAATAAAATCATGGACTTTTTCTTACTACGCCCTTGGTCTGTTGGCAGAATAACAAAACGAGGGACTTTATCTGATGGAATTTCTAGCAGAGCATAATGAATAGTTTGCCCTTGCACAATTTCAACTGCTAAATAGGTATAGTCATCTTTAAGAAATTCAACCAAATTGGTTTCAGGATTAATTAAAATAGGGGTGATGTGTTTTCTTAAATTTTGACGGAAATATTGGCGTAACCAAATTTGTTGATTAGGTGAGATTTGGCGTTCATTAATTAAAAAGATTTGATTTCGCGCCATTTCAAGTAACAAATCATTGTATAAAGCATCAAACTCTTGGTCAGCTTTAGCCACTTTTGACTGAATTTTTTTGATAAGATGGCGAGCATGGCTTGATGCAGAGCGTGAGCCACGCTCTTCATTAATTAAAATACGGCGTTTAACATCAGCAAAACGGACTTTATAGAACTCATCAAGATTATTTGAATAGATCCCCAGAAACCTGACTCTTTCAATTAACGGGTTTCGTTTATCAGCCGCCTCTTGTAATACACGTTCGTTAAACGCAAGCCAACTGATCTCTTTATCAATATAGAGTCGTTCCTGGGACATCTGAACTCCAACTAGGGTTAAAGTTAAATCTTAATATCTGAATAAATCAGACATGTTGCTTTATAGTCGCACCCGGTTTAACAAAATTTTCGGGTTTTGCCTCTTTGGCTTTTTTTTCAAAATAAGGTGCTTGGAAAGTACACATTCTAATCGCAGAACGGTAGGCACCGTTAACAAAAAACTCATCTATTAAATCACCTTCCTTTTTAAAGCCAAGCTTTTCATAAATATGAATCGCTTTAGCATTCTCTTTATCGACGATTAAATAGAGCTTGTATAAATTAAGTACAGAAAAAGCATAATCCATTGCCAGCTTCGCTGCTCGTGCAGCATATCCATGGCCTTGATGCGCAGGGGCGATGATAATTTGAAACTCAGCACGACGGTGAACATAATCAATTTCAACCAGCTCGACAAGTCCAATTTTAGTGCCGTCATTTTCGGCAATAAAACGGCGTTCACTTTGGTCGTGAATATGTTTTTCATAAAGGTCGCTTAACTCGATAAAAGCCTCATAAGGCTCTTCAAACCAATAGCGCATAACGCTAGCGTTATTATCAAGTTGGTGAACAAAAGAGAGATCTTCTCGTTCGAGAGGACGTAATTTTATAGGTGGAACTTTCTTACCACCGGACATAAGCACCTCGGTGAATGCATTGAATAAAAAGAGAAAAGGATGACACAAAAAAAGTCACGCGGGCTACAGTGTAGCACAATGTGACTTTTTATCTTAAATGAAATAGTTACCCAAGGTTGTCGAAAAGCGCAATGTCATCGAGAAAAGCTTGATTATTCTGCATTTTTAATCGCTCATCAGCTAACCATCCGATCGCCAATGGATAGATACGGTACTCTTCTGCTTGTATTCTTGTTTGTAAGGATTGTTCAGTATCGTCAGCTAAAACAGGAATGCGCGCTTGAATAATCATAGGACCACCATCAAGTTCTTCTGTAACAAAATGGACGGTAACGCCATGAAAAGAGTCTTTATTCGCTAAAACTTGGCGATGGGTATGTAATCCGGGGTATTTAGGAAGCAAAGAAGGATGAATATTTAATAATTTATGCTGATAATGAGTCACAAAATCAGGCGATAAAATGCGCATAAAACCGGCTAAAACCACAATGTCGGGTTGGTAAGCATCGATTTTTTCAATTAATGCTTTATCGTAATCAGCTCTGTCATTATATAGAGTTGGATCAACAAAATAAGCTGGAATATCAGCAAGTTTTGCCCGTTCAAGACCATATGCATCAGCTTTATTACTTAAGACAGCAACCACATTACCTGTGATTTTATTTGCCCTACAGGCGTCAATAATCGCCTGTAGGTTGCTGCCGTTTCCAGAGATAAGGACGACAATATTTTTCATTCACATGTTTTCATTAGTTAATAATAACTTGTGCTTCACCCGCAGCTTGTGGCGCGATTTTGCCAATTAACCATGCGTTTTCACCACACTCAGCAAGATGGGCTAATGTTTTTTCAACATCATTTGGGTTAACGGCAATTAACAATCCAACACCACAGTTAAAGGTGCGATACATTTCATGTGTGCTGACTTGTCCAGCATCTTGTAACCATTTGAAAACCAACGGCCATTCCCAGCTTTTACTGTCAATACGCGCTTGTGTGTTTTCAGGTAATACACGAGGAATATTTTCCCAGAATCCACCGCCAGTGATATGCGCTACCGCGTGAATATCAACATTTTTAATGAGCGACAGTAAGGATTTTACATAGATACGAGTAGGAGCTAGCAAATGGTCAGCCAATGATTTGTCACCTAGTGATGTGCTATCTGCTTGCGTATTGCTGACTTCAAGAATTTTTCTGACTAATGAATAACCATTAGAATGAGGACCACTGGATGCTAAAGCAATGAGTGCATCACCAGCTTTAACTTTACTGCCATCAATAATTTCTGATTTTTCAACCACGCCAACACAAAAGCCTGCGATATCATAATCATTGCCATGATACATACCGGGCATTTCTGCTGTTTCGCCACCTACTAATGCACAACCAGATTGCTTACAACCTTCTGCAATACCTGTTACGACACGAGCTGCGGTATCGACATCCAATTTTCCTGTGGCATAGTAGTCAAGGAAGAAAAGGGGTTCTGCACCTTGAACAATTAAATCGTTGACACACATTGCGACTAAATCAATCCCGATGTCATCATGGCGATTTAAATCCATCGCAAGGCGAAGTTTAGTTCCTACGCCATCTGTGCCTGAAACTAAAATAGGTTCGCGGTATTTAGAAGGAATTGCACAAAGTGCGCCAAAACCACCTAAACCCCCCATAACTTCAGGACGGCGGGTTTCTTTTACTACACCTTTGATACGATCGACTAAAGCATTACCTGCATCAATATCGACACCGGCATCTTTATAGCTGAGAGAGGATTTGTTAGTCACGTAGAGCCCTCACGGCAAGTTGCTGTTAAGAAAAAATGTGTGCGGACGCTATTCTAACAGGCAAAGCAAACGTTTGCGAGGATCTTCTTTATAGGTCACAATTATTCATGTTGGTGTGGTTAAAAGCTGTGCGCTTGATCAATATCAATAGAAAAACGATGGAATGTTGGCAAAAAAGCGGTATAATCTCGCGATTTTTTTGTCAGGCTGCGTCGTACATTAGGAGAAATTATGAAGATCGTTGAGGTAAAACACCCACTCATTCAACATAAATTGGGGCTGATGCGAGATCATGATATAAGCACTAAACGCTTTCGTGAACTGGCTTCAGAAGTTTCCAGTCTACTGACGTATGAAGCTACCGCCGATTTAGAAACAGAGACGGTAACAATAGAAGGTTGGTGTGGTCCGGTAGAGATAGAACAGATTAAAGGAAAAAAAATCACAGTAGTTCCTATCCTCCGTGCAGGTATCGGGATGATGGATGGAGTATTAGAAAATATTCCTAGTGCCCGAATCAGTGTAGTTGGCGTTTACCGCGATGAAGAAACATTAAAACCTGTCCCTTACTTCCAGAAATTAGCATCCAATATTGAAGAACGTATGGCTCTTGTTGTTGATCCTATGTTAGCAACAGGCGGCTCTATGATTGCCACAATTGATTTATTAAAAAATGCGGGCTGTACTTCAATTAAAGTATTAGTACTAGTTGCTGCTCCAGAAGGTATTAAGGCATTAGAAGAAGCTCATCCAGATGTGGAATTATATACTGCATCTATTGATAGCCATCTTAATGAGCACGGGTACATCGTTCCAGGTCTTGGCGATGCTGGTGATAAGATATTTGGTACAAAATAATAATTAAGCCGACTTTGATAGTCGGCTTTTTTTTGGATCACTTATTTATTATTAAACTCTAAATATTTTAAGGTGTTGTTAGATGACTAGTGTGAGAGGGCTTAGTCAGCAACTTGGCGACTTAAAATAAGACGAGTATGAAGTTAAAAATACAAACCAATTTCACATTCATATTAAAGAGAGGTCGTAAGCATGACTCGTCGTGCAATCGGGGTAGAAGAGCGCCCACCATTATTACAAACAATCCCGTTGAGCCTTCAACATCTGTTTGCAATGTTTGGCGCCACCGTACTTGTGCCAATTTTATTTAAAGTTAATCCGGCAACAATCTTATTATTTAACGGGATCGGAACCCTGCTTTATCTCTTTATTTGTAAAGGACGCATTCCTGCTTATTTAGGTTCAAGCTTTGCATTTATCTCACCGGTGCTTTTGCTATTACCATTAGGGTATGAATTAGCACTTGGAGGATTTATCGTCTGTGGCGTGTTATTTTGTCTTGTGGCAGGTATTGTAAAAATAGCAGGGCGAGGTTGGATTAATGTGATGTTCCCGCCTGCAGCAATGGGCGCAATCGTTGCCGTCATCGGGCTTGAATTAGCAGGAACCGCAGCAGGAATGGCAGGATTATTACCCAGTGCGGATGCACCAGTTGATAGTCAAACATTGCTTATCTCTATGGTCACTTTAGGTGTGACTATTTTAGGTTCAGTGATGTTTAGAGGATTTCTTGCTATTATTCCTATTCTTATTGGGGTATTAGCAGGTTATGCTCTTTCTTTCTTCTTGGGCGTTGTTGATATTACGCCAATTAAAGAAGCTAACTGGTTTGCACTACCAACATTCTATTCACCACGTTTTGAATGGAGTGCTATCTTTATTATTCTACCCGCCGCGTTAGTTGTTATTGCTGAGCACGTTGGACACCTTGTTGTTACCGCAAATATTGTGCAACGCGATTTAATGAAAAATCCGGGCTTACATCGTTCTATGTTCGCAAACGGTTTCTCTACCATTATTTCGGGTTTCTTTGGTTCAACACCAAATACGACTTATGGTGAAAATATTGGTGTTATGGCTATCACTAAGGTTTACAGTTCATGGGTTATTGGTGGTGCAGCAATTCTCGCTATCTTATTATCTTGTGTTGGTAAACTGGCTGCGGCTATAGCTGCTGTGCCTGTTCCAGTTATGGGCGGAGTTTCATTACTGCTTTACGGTGTCATTGGTGCATCAGGTATTCGTGTCTTATTAGATTCAAAAGTGGATTATAATAAACCGCAAAACTTGATATTAACGGCTATTATTCTGATTGTCGGTGTGAGTGGTGCTTCCATTCAAATTGGTGCGGCTGAATTAAAAGGCATGGCATTAGCAACCATCGTGGGTATTGTTTTAAGTTTGATTTTTAAACTCGTCAGCATTATTCGTCCCGAAACAGAATTAGCGGATAACACCATTGAGTCGGTTAGTGGTACAGCAAATAAAAAGTAATCGATTAAGAAAATCTAAAGCAATATACTGAAATTAATAAAAAGGTGGATGATCTCCGCCTTTTTTTATTGTGTTTTATTCTTGTGTCATATTAAAAACTAAGATTTTTGATATTTTAAGCGTTTAAGACTTAGAAAAGCATGAATAATTCACTCATGATGTTTATTTAAATAAAATAAATGAGACAATGGTAGTCTGTTCTTATGCGAAATAGGCATCTTATCTGCGATTTAAGTGATATTCGTTTTAAGGTTGAGGTATCTCAATAAAGGTATAACGTAATTTATGAAAAACCTGATTGAAATTTATGATTTCATTACATCAAAGCAGATTTTTACCACAATATTTTTAGTTATTGTGTTGTTAGTGGTATGGTTTCTCGCCAAAATGATTTTCCGCCGAATCGCAAAGCGTTTACTTTTTTTATTTACTGAGCTTTCAGATGAAGAAACCATAGAAGATATCGCTAAAAAGAGTGCATCTATTGTTGCTGTTACACTCGTTCTCTATATTAATCAGCTACTACCGTCTTTTTCAACGGAAATGAATATTATCTTTGAGACGGTTGCTCGTGCCTTTATTATCATCAATATCGCCTCATTACTTAATAACGCCCTTGATATCTTCAATATTAGGCATGCTAAAAAAGCGTGGCATCGGAATAATTCCATCAAAGGCTATATTGAGATTGCCAAAATTGTGGTCTGGATTATCTCTTTTATCTTGATCATTGCGTTATTTACTGAACAGTCACCACTTATTATTATCTCAAGCTTTGGTGCTATTGCTGCGGTGTTAATGTTTGTTTTTCAGCATACACTTATCTCTTTTGTTGCCAATATTCTTATTTCTAATGGAAAAGTATTAAAGCTTTATGATTGGATTGAATTGCCGAGTAGTAATATCAGCGGTGAGGTTATTGATATTGCATTGCATACGATTACTGTACGCAATTGGGATAATACAATTTCCCGTATTCCAACCAAAGACTTTTTGACTGAAAAATATACTAATTGGCAACCGATGTTTTCATCAGGAGGGCGTCGGATTAAACGTAGTTTTTATATTGACCAATCTTCGATTTCATTTGCAACGCAAGAATTAGTATTAGAATTAAAAAATACCGCTCCGCTTCGTAATAGCATAGAAACAATGCTTGAAGGAAAAGAAGAAGAGATTGGTGATATTAATGAGTGGTTAGAAACAAAAGGCGTGACTAACTTACAATTATTTCGCAAGTACATGCTAAATTGGATAAAAATGCGTGGCGATGTTCGACCTGATATGTATTTGGTGATCAGAACAATGCCACCGACCCCAATGGGATTACCAGTAGAGTTATATTGCTTTACTCGTGCAACCACTTGGGTTGAATATGAAGAAACTCAATCTGAAATTTTTGAGTATATAAACGCATCAGCCAAATATTTTAAACTCGACATTTATCAGCAACCTTCCGGTAATGATGTTGCGAAATTAAACTTCAGATAACCAAGTGAAACTTATTAACATGGAATATTTATTGATTTTGCTCTAAATAATTTAAGGGGTCGCTAAGTAACAATTCAATAAGGGGCTTGGAGTATATAAAATAGACTTATTATGGTGATCTTGCTGTTATCTTAACCAGTATCATGTGCTTTTTTAATATTGATTCTGACCTTGTGAGAATTTGTGTTAGAATCACCATGTTTATTACACTATTCAGGTGAGGTGCTTCTGAATACGCCGTCACAGCTATCATTACCACTATCTCTGCCCGATGATGAGACATTCGATAGCTTTTATGCAGGGGAAAACGCGTCGTTAGTCGCGGCAATTCGAACCGCCATTCATCAATCTCATGGCAGTTATATCTATTTCTGGTCTCGTGACGGAGGTGGAAAGAGTCATCTATTACATGCCGCTTGTGCAGAGCTCTCCTTAAAAGGTGATGCAGTGGGGTATGTTCCTCTTGATAAACGCGCCTATTTTGTTCCCGATGTTCTTGAAGGTATGGAACATTTATCCTTAGTTTGTATCGATAATGTTCAATGTATTGCGGGTGATGAAGAGTGGGAACTCGCCTTATTTAATCTTTATAACCGAGTGTTAGAGCATGGGCGAACCTGTTTATTAATTACAGGGGATAGACCGCCTCGCCAAATAGAACTACAACTTCCTGATTTAGCATCTCGCCTTGATTGGGGACAAATCTACCGTTTGCAGCCTTTAAGTGACGAAGAAAAAATTCAAGCGTTGCAATTAAGAGCAAAACTTCGTGGGTTTGAACTACCTGAAGATGTTGGACGTTTTGTATTAAAACGTTTAGATAGAAAAATGCGTACCTTATTTGAAATGCTCGATGAACTTGATCATGCTTCTATTGTTGCTCAGCGTAAACTGACCATCCCATTTGTGAAAGATATACTCAAACTTTAAATGGCCTCACTCATCTTATTAGGTGAGGCGAATAATCTAAATCTAACCCCTCTTTTCGAAATTAAATACCCTTTGAAGATAACAATTTTTTGTTGCTTATTAATGGTGAACATTTCTTTTTATCTTTCCCGATAAAAATACGAGATAAAAAACCGCTTGTCTTTATAAAAGGCAAGCGGTGAGAAAGACAAACAATAAAGGAGGAGGGTTAAATAATTAGTGTGCTTCTACTACTTTAGTTTTCTTCTGTGGTACCAGTAAGAAAATCAGATAAAGTGCAGTAATTGCAACGGTGTAACCAGTGAAGATTAGCCAGAATGATTTCCAGTCAACTGCACCATTGGTAGTATATAAATCAATGACCCAACCACTTAACATCGCACCTAAATAAGTACCAAAACCGTTCACTAAGGTCATAAACATACCTTGTGCTGTTGAACGATATTGCAATGGGATCTCTTTTTCTAAGAACAGTGAACCAGAGATATTAAAGAAGTCGAATGCACAGCCATACACAATCATTGATAATAATAAGACGATTTGTCCTAATGATGTGTAGTCGCCGTAAGCAAAGAAACCGAAACGTAAAATCCAAGCAATCATACTAAATAAAACAATAGTTTCGATTCTTACACGTTTTAGTAGCAGAGGTAGGAATAAAATAAAGACGACTTCTGAAATTTGTGAAATAGATAAGAATACGGAAGGGTAACGTGCAAAGAATGAATCATCTGCATTTGGAGATTGTGCAATATCTTGCAGGAATGGTACACCAAAAGTATTCGTAATTTGCAGTACAGATCCTAACAATGTTGCGAAGAATAAGAAAACAACGACATTTTTCTTTTTAAATACTTGCAAAATATTAGAAAGACTAAATGCTGCTTCTTCTGCTTTAGCTTCATTTTTGTCAATAGCTTTTGTTGCAGGTAAGAACATGGCAAAAATAGCGAGAATAATAGAAGCAATTGCAGCCACAAAGAGCTGGTGGTAGCTATTACCTAAACCTAAGAAGCTAATAACCCACATGGCCGCGATAAAACCGACTGTGCCGTAAACACGGATCTTTGGAAAGTAGTTGTTAGGTTCTAAATGTTTTTGCTCTAACAGTTCGAAAATGATGCTGTTTGCCATTGAGATACTAGGCATAAAGAACAACAAGTGCAACAAAGTCGCAAAGAATAGGGTGGTTACTGTTGTCATTTGCGACATTAACACTAATGCTAATGCGGAAAAAATATGCAGGGTAATAAATACTAATTTGCGGTTATTTATTTTGTCTGCAATAAATCCCATGATGACAGGTGCGATAAGTGAGGCAAGCCCAAGAGCACTAAAAATAAGCCCAACATCACTACCTTTAAAATGCAGTTCTCCAAAGAGGTACGAGGCGAATGTTACCAGCCAAGACCCCCATATAAAGAACTGGAGGAATGAGACAAGTTTTAATCTAAGTACGATATTCATCTGTTTTCCTATTAGCCTAGCAATCACCCGACATCATAATGATGATTGGTTAGTTTTAATTGCCCATAATGTTGGCTATAACGTTGTTTATTTCATATACATCTATAACTTCATTTCACACCGATTAATTGTCATCAAATTAAAAATTAACAACTAAAGAAGAGATAGACTAAATAACAAATTGAAAGTTTATTGCTGTGTTGCAGTATTGTTTTAAATGTGTACTTCTTGTTAGTTTCTTTCTTGGATAATAATGAAAAAATATTTCGACGAGAATTTATTATTTATCAATTCTGCTATCATATTTTCTGATGCCCATGATATGTAGGAATGTATTTGTGTAAAGAGACTTGAGTCACAATATAAATGAAACACATGATTATTTTTTTCTTATAACCGTGACTTCGTAAGGTATGGTGTGATCTTGATAAAAGTTTTTAAAAATAGCAATTTCTTACTCATAAAAAATATGAATTTGAGATGAAAATTTTTGAAAGCATAAAACGATTGATTTTTTTCTATTATGGAAATAAGAAACTCTTTGCTAATTGTAATACTTACAATTTAATAACATTCGATGATTTATTTCTTAATTGAGAAAAGAGAGTAAACGGTTGCGGGATTAATAATGAAGTAAATAGACAGAAGCCCATATAGGTAAGAATATAAATATGGGCTTTAAATCTTGTTAATTAAACAGTTCTTTCACTTGTTCTGGTGGTCTACCTAAACGAGCTTTATTATCGACAACGACAATAGGGCGCTCAATAAGCTTAGGATTTTTATGCATTGCTTGAATTAATGCATCTTGTGACGTTTCGTCAGCAAGTTTGAGTGTTTTATAGATCTCTTCTTTTGTACGCATTAATTTTCTTGCATCATCAAACCCTAGTGCTTTAAGAAGAGTTTTAATTTCTGTTACTGAAGGCGCAGTGTCTAAGTAGAGATTAATCTCAGGGGTTACTTGCATTTCTTCTAGTAAATGTAAGGTTTCACGGCTTTTTGAACAGCGTGGATTATGATAAATCGTCACTTTCTTGGTCATTTTGTCCCCTATTTAAATTGACTGTCTCTTTGCTGAATTTTTCTTAATTGGTCTATACGAGCATCAAAGCGAGCTTGATCATTACTGCCTAATTTGACTTGTCGGCTTGCATCACCTAAATAACGGATCGCCGTTTCAAAGTCACCTCTTAGGGCCAAATCTTCTGCATAAGCCGCTAATTCATGCGCTCTATCACCTTGTTTGGCTGAATTTTCTGCCATTAATTGCCAACCAATAGGATCGTTTGGGTTATCAAAGGTATAACGATAAAGTAGGCGGCTAGCTTCGTTATATTGCTTATTATGCATGTATGAGTTAGCTAAGTTGGCAATAAGGACATTGTTATTGGGCCTTTGTTTCAATGCCAGTTGTAATCTTGCAACTGCATCGCCTGCGCGATTTTGTTCTAAATCGATATCTGTCATGGCATCAATAAGCCAAATATTGTTAGGCTCTTTTTCTAACATAGGAGTGAGCAGTTTTCTTGCATCATCAAATTTGCGATCACGAGAATAGATCAGTATAAGCGCATAATTTGCAGCTGATTTTTCAAGAGCAGTACCTTGCTTAAACTGATCAAGTACTGTTTGTAATGCATTCTCTGATGTTGGATTTTTCGTCAGCATGGTTAATACACGCATTTTAGCAAATAGAAAGTCAGCTGACTGTGGAACCTGTCGAGCAGGATATTGGCTTGCTCGGCTTCTTGCATCGGATAAGCGACTATCGGGCAAGGGGTGCGTTAATAACATTTCCGGTGGTTTAGAGCTATATCGTACCTGATCGGCAAGAATTTGCATAAAATCAGGCATCCCTTTGGGATCAAATCCCGCACGATAGAGCGTCTGTATTCCGATACGGTCTGCTTCCTGCTCGTTCATTTGGGTGAAGGTGATCATATTTTGCTGCATACCCGCCATACTTCCTGTAAATGTTGCAAGGCCTGCATTTGGGTTTGCCATAAATATCAGAATAGAACCTAATACGCCGGCAACAGCAAGAGGTGTTGTTTTAGCCTGATCTTCCAGCATTCGTGCTAAATGACGTTGAGTAACATGCGTGATTTCGTGAGCCATAACAGAGGCTAATTCACTTTCAGTTTGGCTATATCGAAAGAGCGCGGAATGCAAAACAATGTTTCCCCCAAAATAAGCAAAGGCATTAATATTTGGGTTGTTAACTAAATAGAAGTGAAAAGGCGTTTTGACCGAGCTGGCGTTAGAAACGAGCTTTTGTCCTAAATTATTAATATAGTTAGAAAGTAATGGATCAAAAACTAATGGTGCACTATTTCGCAGTTGGCGAGTATAGTAATCACCCATAGCGATTTCTTGATTGATGCTTAATGTTGAACCTGCGGTAGTTCCCATATCAGGTAAAGAATCTTCAATATCAATCGCAGCATGCGCTGGCACTACTGATGTTGATAGCAACGCAGAAACAAGAAGCGCGACTAAAGGGGTTTTAAGTCTGAGTTTCATACAACTGTATCCTGATGGCTATCTTAACGAATAATTAATAATTAATGATGTATGATAGCAAAACCTAACGTAAAATCTGTCAAAAGATTATTGCTTATGTAAATGAATACATATAGCCCTATTGTTCTGATTATTATAAAGGATCTTTATTTTCATGCTGGACTTGCTTGTTCAATGGTACAAACGTCGATTTGCTGATCCACAAGTTATCGCCCTTGTGGTCATCTTGATTGCTGGCTTTTCAATTCTGTATTTTTTCAGTGGCATACTTGCTCCTTTATTAGTGGCAATTGTGCTTGCTTATCTTTTAGAGTGGCCAACGCATTTACTCGAAAAATTAGGATGTGCCCGTATATGGGCAGTATCGATAATTCTGACACTCTTTATTGGTATTAGTGCCATTGTTATTTTAATTTTAGCGCCAACCGTGTGGCAGCAGGGGATGACACTGATTTCAGATATCCCAAATATGATCAATAAGTTCAATGCATTTGCACATGAATTACCCGATCGTTTCCCAGCATTAATGGATGCGGGTATTGTTGATATGATGGCAGAAAACTTACGTAGTAAGTTCTCAACAGTGGCTGAATCTGTATTAAAAGTGTCTTTAGCTTCGTTAATCGGAATTATTACACTGTCGATTTATCTTATTCTTGTTCCTTTAATGACGTTTTTCTTACTTAAAGATAAGCAACAGATGCTTAATGCAGTTCGCCGTGTTTTACCCAAAAACAGAATATTGGCAGCGCAAGTTTGGATTGAAGTTAACCAGCAAATTACCAATTATATTCGCGGTAAAGTCACTGAAATGATAATTGTAGGTGTTTTCACTTATTTTGTATTTGCATTCTTTGACTTACGTTACTCTGTATTACTTGCTGTTATCGTCGGTGTTTCTGTTTTAGTTCCTTATGTTGGTGCTGTTTTAGCGACGATCCCAGTTATTGTGATTGCATTATCTCAGTGGGGATTAGGCTCTGATTTTTGGGCGTTATTTATCGCCTATCTTGTTGTTCAAGGATTAGATAGCAATTTATTAGTGCCAATTCTGTATTCTGAAGCTGTAAATATGCATCCTTTAGTTATTATCTTATCCGTGATTATATTTGGTGGCATGTGGGGATTTTGGGGTGTTTTCTTTGCTATTCCATTAGCAACGCTGATAAAAGCTGTATTGCATGCATTACCTGATGAAATTGCGAATGAACAACATATAAAGAAAAGCTAAGTACCGTATTGAATGCATAGATAAAAAAACAGACAGCGTAAACTGTCTGTTTTTTTATCTATTCGAAGTTTTAATTATGGATGTTGAGCGAGATATTCGAGAACGATTTGATGGTGATTACTAGTTTTAAAGTTATCAAACACATGTTCGATAACACCATTTTTATCAATTAAGAATGTTGTACGATGAATACCATCGTAAGTTTTCCCCATAAATTGCTTTTCTCCCCAGATACCAAATTCTTCTGCAACTTTATGATCTTCATCTGAAAGTAATGTAAAATTTAACATCTCTTTTTCAGCGAAACGGGATAGTTTTTCTGATTTATCTGTGCTGATCCCTAATACTTCAACTTTGGCCTTTTTTAATGTGTCCATTTCATCACGTAAGCCACAAGCTTGTGTCGTACAGCCTGGTGTCATTGCTTTAGGGTAAAAATAAACGAGCACACGTTGACCAGCGAAATCAGATAAATTAATTATTTCTCCATCTTGGTCGGGCAGACTGAATTGAGGCGCCTTTTCACCGGCTTTTAATGGGTTCATTTGGTCATTCTCCATTTTTTACTGTTTCATCATCAGACTATTTACGATACTTATTGTGCCTTGAGCATTTAGCTCTGTACATAATTGATTAAATTTCTCATTAATAACAATACCATGATCATCTAATGGATTATGCGCCGTAATTTGGATTTCTAAACGGGCAGGTGAGCCATCTTCTGAAGGATGTGTTTTAGATATTAATTCAGCGAGATTAAAATTATGCTGGCTAAATAAATTAGTAAAGCGTTCTACAATACCGGGCGCATCTTCAATATCAACCTTCGCTGCAATGGTAGAAGGATAGGTAATGGGAGCCCCATTTTTGGTTCTTTTCATGACGGTCAATAAATCAAGTTCCGCACTTTTAATCGGCAACAACGCTTCTAACTGTGCGATAGCGTTCCAGCCACCTGAGAGTAGCATGATAAACGTAAACTCTTGACCAAACATCGCAAGTCGGCTGTCCTCGATATTACATCCGCATTGGCTGACTAATTGTGTAATGGTATCAACAATACCAGGGCGATCAGCACCTAATGCAGTAATGACGAGAAAATGTTTATCAGGTATGGGCAAAATGAGGTTCCTTTTGACTTTCAGTTTATTCTTAACAGGTAAACACAAATTTTGATTTCTGCCAAGATCCCTTGCTCACTATCTTCAATTATTATATCTCTTTAATTCATATCAAAGAATATTAGCAAATTTCATTAGAAACCTAGAGTTAAGTAGTTTTCAATAGAGCAATGAATGAGTACCATTGAGTATACGTCTATCTCGGAGCAATGATTATGGTGAATAACGAATTTAATTTTACAGGCAGTATGGTGGCATTGGTTACACCAATGGACGCAAAAGGCAATGTTGACCGGGTTAGTTTACGTAAATTAGTTGACTATCATGTTAATGCAGGCAGTGCTGCCATTGTTTCTGTCGGTACAACAGGCGAATCTGCAACATTAAGTCATGACGAGCATGTTGATGTCGTTTTAATGACATTAGATATGGCTGATGGACGTATTCCTGTAATTGCTGGTACGGGAGCTAATGCAACATCTGAAGCTGTTTGGTTTACGCAACAGTTTGAAAATAAAGGTATCGCAGGTTGTTTAAGTGTAACGCCATATTATAATAAACCGTCACAAGAAGGCTTGTATCAGCACTTTAAAGCGATTTCTGAAAGCACTGCATTACCACAAATCCTGTATAATGTGCCGGGTCGTACTGGATGTGATTTATTGCCAGTAACAGTTGCACGTTTAGCCAAGTTGGATAATATTGTGGCAATTAAAGAGGCGACAGGGAACTTAAGTAGGGTTAGTCAAATCCAAGAGTTGGTTAATGATGATAGTTTTATCTTATTAAGTGGCGATGACGCATCATCATTAGACTTTATGCAACTTGGCGGTCACGGTGTTATTTCGGTTACTGCTAACGTTGCTGCGTCAGAGATGGTAGAATTATGTCGATTAGCAAATGCGGGTGAGTTTGCGAAAGCACGTGAACTTAATCGACGTCTGATGGACTTACATCATCAGTTATTTGTTGAACCTAATCCAATCCCAGCTAAATGGGCGTGTCAACGTATTGGGTTGATTGAAGACGCCACATTGCGCTTACCTATGACTCCGTTGACATCATCAGGTCAGCAAATTGTTGAGAAAGCGCTGTTAACAGCGGGAATACTGTAAAACTTAGGGAATTTTAATGGCAACACTATTGCATAAATCAAAGATTATGAAAGTCGCGGGTCTGTCGCTGGTGGTTTTACTGGCAGCCTGTTCAAGTGATCAGCGCTATAAACGTCAGGTCAGTGGTGATGAGTCTTATTTAGAGACGGCAGGGCTAAAGAATTTAGCGATTCCGGCGGGTATGGTGTTGCCTTTGCAAAATGGGGAATATGACATTCCAACCCCTAAAAAAACTGAACCTGTTGGTTTAGCGCTTGATATTCGTCCACCAACTCAAGCACTGAATCTGTTAAGTGGTTCACGCAGTGAAAACAATGCAGATAACAGCCGTTTGTTATTACCAAATTCACCAGAAAATACAACACTATACGAGCAAGTTAGCTCTATCTTAACAGAGAAAGGTGTTGCGATTGTTAAAAGTGATGCAGAGCAAAAAGAGATCCATACAGATTGGATCACATGGTTACGTGCTGATGAAAACGTACCTTTCCAAACACGTCAGCGTTTAGTGATTGCTCAGTCAGGTAATGTTATTTCGTTAACAGTGACTAACGAAGGTTTACGCCAAGGCGAAACGGAAATGACAGATCCGGATGAAGTGAAGCGTTACAATACTTTAATGCTTAACGAATTGGTTGATGGCTTAAACCGTATGCGTAATTTAAGCGAAAATACGGCAAGTAGTAGCTTACAAGGTATTATTGATGTTCAAAGTGGTAGTGATAATGCTGGCCTTCCAGTCATTATCGTTCGTGCTCCATTCGATGTGGTTTGGGATAGATTACCAATCGCATTAGAAAGTATTGGCATGAAGATGGGCGATCGCACACGTTCTAAAGGTTCAATAGAAGTAACCTATAAAGGAATGAGCAGTGCAAACTGGAGTGCATTAGGTGTTGATAGACCAACTGTTGATGAGGCGGATTATAAATTACAAGTCGGTGATTTAAATAACCGTAGTAGTTTACAATTTATCAGTGATAAAGGTAAACCATTAACACAATCACAAAATGATCAAATGGTTGCTGCACTGAAAGCCGCTTTCAGTAAGCCTGTTAAATAAGTATTATTTTTGAAAAATATGAGAAGCCGCACAATAAAGGTTGTGCGGCTTTTTTTATTATCTTAATTTAATGGTATTAATCTAAATTGAAATGTGTTTACAACAAGACAATTGGAACTATCAGATTAAACATCATTAATTGAATACTCTTTTAATGATAGGATTTAATTTAAAGTTATTAATAATATTAATCTTAATGCAATACGTTTAAATTTATGCAATATTGCCTCAATTCTTATTTTTAAATAAAAATAACAAAGCACTCTCTGACTATATGAAGGAGCATTTATGAGCGCTGGTGATATGATTATTCACTTGATATTAAGTGGGATACTTATTGTAGGTGTTTATCAATTTTATTTTTTTACTCAACGATATACATTGAGAGAAGTGAAAATTATTAATTCACCGATTGATGAAAAAATTCCTTTTTGGCCATGGTGGTCATGGATCTATAGCTTTTTATATTATCCTGCAATTTTATATCTTAATTGGATCATTCAAGACTCAAGACAATTTATTATGATTGTTTTTAGTTATATTGTTTTGTTAGTCATGCAAATGTTTTTCTTTATTGTATTCCCTGTTGCAACCCCAGCACATTGGCGTACTTTAAATCCAGGTAAAACCGCATCAGAGAAATTTCTTAAGTTCGTTCAGTATTTTGATGACTCATCAAACTGTTTTCCAAGTATGCATGTTTCCGTAGCAACACTCACTGCATGTCTTGCTTATGCAAGCTTAGGACCATGGGTTTTCTTATTTCCATTGTTTATTGCATTATCTTGCATGTTTACGAAACAACATTACTTAATTGATTTACCTGCCGGTGCTTTATTAGGTTGGTTTGCTTATGAGATCTACTGTTTTATTATTTAATTCAAGCATTACATTATTAAGAGATAATATTTGTATTTTAAATATAAAAATAGATAAGAGATAAATCATCAAAACGTGTTGATGCTAATATTGGTAACCAGATTAATTCTCCATAAAAAGAAATTAATCTGGTTTTTTATTATTGATTACGCTAAATAAGTGTAACCTGAAACAGACCTAGTGTTTACTAATAATATAATCTAAAAAAAAGAAATAATATGGTGATATAATCTATAATTATTCTTATTCTGACTTTTTATATTTTATATATTCTGGCTTTATCAAACTATTTTTTATTAGTGCTATTATTTAATGGAATTACTTGAAATATGATTTCTAATGATGGTGTAGTTTTTAATAAAAAAACGTTGTAGGTAGTGGGTTGTCGATGAGATTTTTTTAGTGATAGTACTCACGTTTTAAAAGCTTTTTTATCTAATCTAGAGTAGAGTATGGGAAGCAAATTTCTTGTTAAACCTATCACATCTTTGGAGTGTGTCAGATGCAGAAAAAAGCTGAGTTGTATCGTGGAAAAGCAAAAACAGTCTATACCACTGAATCTTCTGATTTTCTTATCCTTGAATTTAGAAATGATACATCAGCGTTAGATGGCCAACGTATTGAACAGTTTGATCGTAAGGGGATGGTAAATAATAAATTTAACTATTTCATTATGAATAAACTGGAAGAAGCGGGTATCCCAACGCAGATGGAACGTTTGCTTTCTGATAATGAAGTGCTAGTCAAAAAACTCGATATGGTACCTGTTGAATGCGTTATCCGTAATCGTGCAGCGGGATCATTAGTTAAACGTTTAGGTATCGAAGAAGGTACACTTTTAAATCCACCAATCTTTGATTTATTCTTAAAAGATGATGCTCGCCATGATCCTATGGTCAATGAATCTTACTGTGAAACCTTTGATTGGGTATCTAAAGAAAACCTCGCAGAAATGAAACGTTTGAGCTATAAAGCAAACGATGTCCTTAGCAAACTCTTTGATAAAGCTGGACTTATTTTAGTCGATTTTAAACTTGAGTTTGGTTTATTTCATGGCAAAGTTGTATTAGGTGATGAATTTTCTCCTGATGGAAGCCGTTTATGGGATAAAAATACCTTAGATAAAATGGATAAAGACCGCTTCCGTCAAAGTTTAGGCGGATTGATTGAAGCATACGAAGAAGTTGCACGTCGAATCGGTGTTTCTTTAGACTAAATACGCAAACGATTACGTCAAGTTAAACAAGATGTAAATAGAAAAGGTCAGCTTAAAGCTGGCCTTTTGTCTTAAGTAGTGCGTTTAAAATGGAGTGTATTAAACGAACATAACTCAGTAGCTATGTAGATAGCTTGATAAATAACGTTTAATAATAAAAAATTTATCGTAATCCTAAGCTTTCTAATAATTGTTTAATCTCATTATTAAGCGCAAGGCTATCAAGGTATTGATTAATCAGTGGCGTAGGCTGGATAAGCGCATACTTGCATAAAAATATAAGGAAATAGCCCACATACACATCGACAGCAGTCAGATTTTTGCCACAAATATAAGGATTGGCACTAGCTATCCCTGTTTCTAAACAATGAAAGGCTCGTTCAAAAGAACCAAACCCAGATGATTTTTGCTGTTCTTCATTAAGTTCAATACCAACCTCTTTCACTGTAAATGCGGATTCAATAGGACCAGCAGTAAAAAAGAACCAACGATAATAAACTGCACGCTCAGGTGAATTAATGGCAGGCGCAAATCCTTTTTCAATAAACTTATCTGCTAAATAAGCACAAATTGCCGCTGTCTCTGTAACCACGATTTCGCCATCAACTAATGCAGGAACTTTTGCCATAGGATTAATAGCAAGATATTCAGGGGTACGCATTGGTTCGCCATATTCTAATTCGACACGCTGATAAGGCACATCTAACATTTTTAAGAAAAGTTCAACAGTGTTACCGCGAGACATTGTATTAGTATAAAGGATAAGTTCATTCATAATATTTCCTTACTGTGTTGATTAATATGATGTTATTTAAACTGAAATAGCTAAATGAAGAACAGCAAGGAAGATATTACGCAAACATTGTGTCAATTTTTGTCAGGAGCCTCTTTTAAGATCTCTTTTTTCCAGCGTGAGAATAAATAACTTTTAGGGTAAGGCAAATTATCACTTAATACTTCATAAGAGATAATTCTATCAAGCCTAAAATGGCGATAGCTTTGGCGTAATTCACACCATGCAGCAATAACTTGAGAATCTTGAAAGTAGCCCACAGCAATAGGCCAAATAATTCGAGTGCTTAATTGTTTTTGGGCATCTTTATAATTTATTTGGGCTTTCTTTTCTTCGCGTAAACTAAAACGCATATCTTTAGCAATGGCATGATCAACTTCAATAATTTGGTGTGTGGGAACAAACAAGGTATTTTGTTCAAGCAATGTTTGATGTTGTGTTGTTACCACCGCATTGATTTTATTAATTGCCCGTAATGCAGAGTGACTTAATTCTTTATCTGTATTACTTTCTACCCAGCGTAATCCCAGAATAAGTGCTTCAAGTTCATTAATATCAAAGGCTAGTGGTGGTAGGAGTAAACCGGATTTTAGCTGATAACCTATACCTGCTTCACCCGTGATTTCAGCACCTTGATCACGTAAAGATTCAATATCTCGATAAATAGATCTGACACTAATTTGTAATTTATTTGCTAACACTTCTGCCGTTATCGGATAGTGATTCTCTTTTAAAATCTGCAATAAAGTGAGTAAACGTTGAGTTCGGGTCATTTAAGGTATCTATTTATTAGTGAAGAAAAACAGAAGCAAGATATAAGAATTCTATTATGAAATCATTAAGAAAGCCGTTTTAATTCCTTATGATGCTCATTTGTTCGTGGTGCTAACGAGTGCTATTTTACTCTGATAGTCTCTATTATCTTGCTCTTAAAAAATAGAGAATAGTGTTTGTAATTTTTTGTTATTATCTCAAATCAAGTGATAAATTTATTCATTATAAAGCTAAAATCATCTATTTAAACTGTGGGGATAAGTTATGCGTTGGAATGATCGCCGAAGAAGTGACAATGTTGAAGATAGAAGAGGGCAATCTTCCTCCGCATCTGGCGGTGGTAATCTCCCATTAGGATTAATTGCACTTTTACTGCGTACTAAATATGGTTTTGTAATAATTATTGTTTTAGTTATCGCCAGCTTTATGGGATTTGATTTTAACACATTAACGGGGAGCAACAATCAAGCCTCACAACGTAATGAGCAACAAACCGCACTTTATAATGAAGCTGCCGATTTTAGTAGTGTTATTTTAGCCAGTACTGAAGATTTTTGGCGAACAATTTTCGCACAAGCAGGAAAACAATATAGTGATCCTAAACTCGTGCTATATACCAATAGCACGACAACACAATGTGGAACTGGCACAAAAATAATGGGGCCATTTTATTGTCCCGCTGATCGAAAAATCTATCTTGATCTTTCCTTTTATAATGAAATGAAAAATAGCTTAGGTGGTGGTGGAGAATTTGCCCAAGGTTATGTGATTTCTCATGAAGTTGGGCATCATGTTCAGCATTTATTGGGTATCACTAATCAAATGCGTGAACAACAACAAATGGCGCGTTCGAAAGCAGAGGTAAATCGTTTATCCGTAAAATTAGAGTTGCAAGCAGACTGTTTTGCTGGAATGTGGGGACGTTTTATTGCGGGTGAAGGTCGTATTGATGAAAGCGATTTATTAACTGCGATCAAAACGGCGCAAGCGATCGGTGATGACAAGTTACAGAAACAACAGCAAGGTTATGTTGTACCGGATAGTTTTACACACGGCACGGCAGAACAGCGCAAGACTTGGTTTATGATAGGCTATAACAGTGGTAGCATCAAATCTTGCGATACATTTGCTTCTTCGTCTTTGAACTAATACCATTCGTCGGTAACTATAAGATAATTAACGCTATAAAGCGAAAGGCTTAGGAACAAACATGAGTAACGTTGATCCCTCACTATTAATTTTGCTGGTTCTCGCAGGACTTGGCATTATTAGTCATAATATGACTGTAACATTAGCTATGCTGGCTTTGCTAGTCATTAAAATCACACCATTAAACCAATATTTTCCTGTTGTTGAAAAATATGGCATGACCATCGGGATCTTAATTCTGACGATTGGGGTAATGACACCTATTGCAACGGGGCGTATTTCAGGACAAGAAGTGCTTAACTCATTCTTAAATTGGAAATCACTATTAGCGATTGCTATTGGTATTGCTGTTTCTTGGTTGGGCGCTAGAGGTGTTTCTTTAATGAATAACCAACCTTCAACGGTTGCCGGCTTATTAGTAGGTACGGTTATTGGAGTAGCGCTTTTCCGGGGTGTACCGGTTGGGCCATTAATTGCAGCTGGTATTCTTTCATTGTTAATCGGTAAATCCTAGCTGTGTCATTTTCCCATTTACATCAATATCAGCAAAAATTAGCTCAATTAGGGCAACGCCAATTACTGTTATTAGCGGGTAAACCTGCATGGCAAACAGAACAAATCCAGCAAATTATCCAATTATGCCAAGGTGATTGGATAACGATTTCCTCCAGTAAGCCTAATGCAATTTTACCTGATCATGCTATTCGCCTATTAGGGCGTGAGTTCTTACATGCTGTTTTTGATGCTAATGAGGGATTTAATACCGATGCTTTAGCGATGTTAACGGGCACATTAAAAGCCGGTAGTTTATTGATCTTGTGCTTACCCGATATTGAGAATTGGGATAGCTACATAGATAACGATAGTCAGCGCTGGAATGATGCTCAAGGTGTACTTTCAACACCAAATTTTATGGAATGGCTAAAAGATATCACGTTAGGTGATAGTCAAGTGATTGTATGGCAACAATCAACGCCATTTAAATTACCCACATTGATTGAAAAAGCTAAACCTTGGGCGCTTCCACAGGGTAAACCGACCACAGAACAGCAAGTTATTTTAGATAAATTGCTCCTATCGACATCGGGTGTTTGGAGTGTTATTGCACCAAGAGGTCGAGGAAAATCAGCGCTTGCTGGTATGTTTATCGAGCAATATCAAGGAAATGTATTGGTATGTGCGCCAGCTAAAAATAGTACAGATGTTTTATCTTCACACACCAACAAAGCTATTTCATTTTATTCCCCTGATAATTTATTAGCGCAGTGTATCAATAACGAAATTCAAAGTGATTGGCTGATTATTGATGAGGCGGCTTCTGTGCCCATTGCACAATTAGAAGCGTTGTGTGGTTACTTTCCTAATGTATTAATGACAACCACAGTACAAGGTTATGAAGGAACTGGCCGCGGTTTTATGCTTAAATTAGGAGACAACATTCCTAATTTGCGTACCTATCAATTACAAATACCTATTCGTTGGGCTAAAGATTGCCCATTAGAAAATTGGCTTAATCAGTTGTTACTGCTTGATGAGCCGGAATACAATTTTGATTGTCAGCAACAAGGTGATGTCGATATCCAACAGCTTCAAGGAAATTGGCATAATAATATTCCACAATTACATGGTTTTTATCAACTTCTTACTAGTGCGCATTATCGAACAACACCACTTGATCTACGACGTTTACTTGATGGTCGAAAACAGCGTTATTGGTCAGCATCAATCAATAAAAAGATCGTAGGTGCTGTGTGGTGTATCGAAGAAGGGGGATTACCTTTCAAACTTGCTCACGATGTTTGGTTAGGTATTCGTCGGCCTAGAGGTAATCTGGTTGCTCAATCATTAGTCACCTATGGTTTAACACCGGATGCGATGTGTTTAAACTCATTGCGTATCAGTCGTATCGCTGTTTTACCTCAATATCGGCGGCAAAAAATTGCTGCGACTTTGATTGCTAATATTGTAAAAGAGAGTCAAAAACAGGCTGTTGATTATCTTTCAGTGAGCTTTGGTTACACTGAGACATTAGTGCAGTTTTGGATGCAATGTGGTTTTCAAATAGTACGACTGGGGGTACATAAAGAGGCAAGTAGCGGATGTTATACCGCAATGGCGATTTATCCACTAACTGAAAAAGGCGAACAGCTATTGCGCTCGTCTTTAAGTGCCTTTGCTTTGCAATATCAGCAGATAGAACGGCAAACAAAGCTCTGCTTAGCAGATAAGTCAATACCAAGTCATAGTGCGACAGCACAAGATAATTGGTTAATGATGGCGGGTTTTGCCTTTGCTCATCGTTCAGTTCTTACTGTTTATGAGAGTGTTGCTAACTTTCTGGTCGGTTATGAGCAACACTATCCGTTATTAGTCGCTTTTTTTGTAGACAATAAATCAGTTGAACAGTGTGTGGCTGAGTTTTCTTTATCAGGAAAAAAAGTCTTAACCAAGCAATTAAGAGAGCAATGTGCGCAATTAATGGCTGAAAAAGATGCTCAATTAACATCGCGTTATCAACAATGGTTATCTACTTATTCTCATCCTTCTTGTTTTGATTTTGTTTAGGCCAATCATCTTCATCATCCCATTTATCATTAAAATCACGATGTGGAGGCAACTTCCGCTTATTTTTAAGAAATTGCTTGGGATCGATTTTGTTCATATCTTTAATAGCATTAATAATAATTCCTACTAAAAGAATTAAAATTATCCACCAATAGTCAGCAAACCAGTGCATAAATAAGCCTTATATTTTAAAATTGTTGTTGAGAATGAGGATCTTTTTTATTTGGTCTATAAAATAACGCAATAAAGCATAGGTTGGAAAAACACAGCATGAAACGGGTATTACTAATTATAGCAGGTTGGTTATGTGTTGGATTAGCCACATTAGGTGTTATTTTGCCTGTGTTACCTACTACACCTTTCTTATTACTTGCGGCATGGTGTTTTTCTCGTTCGTCAAAGCGTTTCCATTATTGGTTACTTTATCGCTCTTGGTTCGGTCCTTATTTACGATATTGGCAAACTTATCGCGCTATGCCTAAAGGGGCAAAACCTAAAGCTATTTTAGTGATCTTAATTACCTTTGCAATTTCACTATGGTTTGTGTCTATGCTTTGGGTCAGGATCTTATTACTGATAATCTTAGGTTGTTTATTGATCTTTATGTGGAGACTTCCTGTTAATGATCAACAAGAAGCTCCATATGAAAAATAACATTATTCAGGCAAAATAATGTAACGAGCAAATATCTCGTCAAGATTAGCTAATAGCCACTGTTTACCATCAATATTCTCTTCTTCTAACACAGATTTTAGAATATCAGGTGTATAAGCAAGAGACGCTTCATGAGATAGAGGCCAATAACTGATATGCCAAGGTTCGTAAGCAATATCGCTCTCTTTATGAGTAAAAGGGCGATAAAAATCATACGCTGACATATTTTCTGTTAACCATTCATTAAGTTCTGCAAAATAGCCACCATCCTCGTATTCCCAAGGTTCTAATTGTAATGACTGGCCTTCAGGTAAACGAAAAGGATCATAAATATCAATCTCAGTACCCCAATGATGACGACTTGCACCAGGTAACGCTGACCACTTTAAAATCGCGATACAGCGTTCACCTTCTGATAATGCATGAATATCTATTGGTTGACTTTGTGCATCTAAAACAGGGCGAGTGCCTTCAAATTTGCCATTCCATATTGCTAATTGGCGATTAAAATCACGGAAAGAGCTGGCTGGCATTAATTTAAAGCCAGCTTTCGTGGCTTGTTGTTGTAATGCTAAAAAAGCCTTAGTGGCATTAAATTGTAAGCGATGCTGACCGGATAAAGTGACTAAATGGTCAGTAGAACGGCCTGTTAGCATTAAAGGCGTTATCATAAAATAAGTTGCTCCATAACCCGCTGATAAATTCGACTAAGTTGTTGTAAATCGGCTGCATTAACGCATTCATTAACTTTATGAATTGTTGCGTTAACTGGGCCTAACTCGACAACTTGCGCTCCCATTTGGGCAATAAATCGACCATCAGAAGTCCCTCCACTGGTGGAGAGTTCTGGTTCTAAATTGGTGTAATGTTTAACGGAGTAACATACAGCTTCAAGTAATTTTCCTTGCCCAGTAATAAAAGGCTGACCAGATAAAGACCATTCCAGCTGATAGCGAAGTTGGTGTTTTTGTAATAACGCCTCTGTACGTTGGCGAATTTCTTCATCTGTAATAGCCGTACTAAAACGGAAATTAAATTGAATAAATAGCTCACCAGGGATCACATTATTACTGCCTGTACCGGCATGGATATTGGCAATTTGCATTGTGGTCGCCGGGAAAAATTCGTTACCTTCATCCCAAACCGTATTAATGAGTTCTTGGATAAAAGGAGAGGCAAGATGGATAGGATTCTCTGCAAGGTGAGGGTAAGCGACATGACCTTGTACACCTTGAATAATTAAATTTGCTGTTATTGAGCCTCGACGACCATTTTTTACCATATCACCTAAATGATGTTGGCTCGAAGGCTCACCCACAAGGCAATAATCGAGGCGTTCGCCACGTGACATTAAAGATTGTACGACTTTCACCGTACCATCTGTGGCTTTAGCTTCTTCATCTGAAGTAATTAAAAAAGCAAGCCGTCCACGGTGATCCGGATAAGAGTGAACAAAACGTTCAGCCGCGACAATCATGGCAGCAAGCGAGCCTTTCATATCTGCTGCTCCGCGCCCATATAACATTCCATCACGAATAGATGGTTCAAAAGGCGGGTTATCCCACAAATTAGGATCACCTGTTGGTACAACATCAGTATGACCAGCAAAAGCCAGTGTTTCACCTTCACCACCACGACAAGCCCAGAAGTTTTCAGTCTCACCGAAAGGCATTCTTTCAATCGTAAAACCAAGAGGAGTTAGCCTATCGATAATCAATTGTTGGCAACCTTGATCGTCAGGGCTTATCGAAGGGCGTGAAATTAATTGTTGTGCAAGTTCAATAACAGGACAGGACATAAATATTAGGCTCCTGTAAAGGTCAAATAGTCATTGGTATTAAAACCGACAATAAAACGGTTATCTGATGAGACAAGAATAGGGCGCTTAATGATGGCGGGTTTATCTAACATCAACGAGATTGCAGAGGTAACATCAGTGATTGCGTTTTTTTCTTCATCGGATAATTGGCGCCAAGTTGTTCCTCTTTTATTCACAAGTGTCTGCCAATCTAAATTTTCTGTAAAGGTGCGTAATAATGCTTCCGTCAAACCCTCTTTGCGGTAATCATGAAACGCGTAAGGAATATGATTATCATCTAACCATTTACGCGCTTTTTTGATGGTATCGCAATTTTTTATGCCGTACATGGTATATGTCAGGTTTGTCGTGGACATGATATTTTCCTTATATGACAATACGTAATATTAGTATTGATGAGAATGAGTGTTATACAATTCCAAAATAACAGCTTTTGGTGTAGTGAAAAATCCTATTTACATTATAAAATATATCGGATATTAAACTGTCACGTTAGTGTAACGAATTGTGTAGCGTAGGGTAATATAAATACGAATAAAGATTTCCGTTGGTAAAAGAAAATATGAAAAGTATTTCACTGAGTCTTATATTGCTTTTACTCTCTTCTTTTAGTTGGGCTGATGAAGAACAAGATGACCCAAAAGTTGATGAGTATAAAATAGCCTTAGAGGCCTTTTTTAACAGTGATTATTTATTGTGTTTGGGCGAAGGGAAATGGCCTGTCTACAGCAATGAAGATGATGCACCATGGGTTTTAGAAAGAATGCATGCATTAGTTGAAGCAGGATTGATTGAACAAACCGAAAATGGAGAAGAATGGGTGTTTAATCTTAGTGATAAAGGACGTAAAGCTTGGCAACCTTATCAAGACTTCTGCTATGGTCACCTTTTTATTAGTCAGATAAAAGAAATTCAGCCAATAGACTCAGGTAAAAGTAAAATTTATTTCTATTATGGTGTAAGAGGTATCCCTTCATGGGCAACCAATGAGGAAATACAATCCGCCTTTAGCGAACTTGATATTGTGATTAATGGAATAAATCGAGAGCTGTATCAGCTTAATATCGAAAAATTACCTGATAACCATTTTAAAGTATTGAGTTATCCAGTACCGATTGAGTAATACATGATTTAACATAAATTTAAATGGAATGTTAAAGCGATATATCTTATTACCCCGACCCAGTGTCGGGGTAATACGTTTAGTACTGATGCTTAATAAGAATAAGACTGGCAGCTAAACGAGACGTGACTTGCAATTTCTTTAAAATATTACGAATGTGAACTTTCACTGTTTCTTCTGAAATAAATAAATTTTCAGCAATTTGCTTATTTTTCATTCCAGCAGACACTTCATGAAGTACATCCAACTCTCTTTTAGTCAATGCTGAAAGTGGATCAGAATAGTTTTGTCTAAGCTGAATATATTGCCACACTCGCTCACTATAAACCGGATGCCCAACAGCCGCTTTGCGTAGGCTAAGTAATAGCATATCTAACTCACACTCTTTTAAGAGATAACCGTTTGCGCCTGCATCCAACGCAGCGTAAACATCATTACGTGAATCAGAAACGGATAAAACAAGAACATAAGATGTTAAACCAGAGCGACGAAGTGTTCGAATAATATCAATACCTGAACGCCCTTGTAGATTTAAATCCATCATAATTAAATCTGGATTTAACTGTTTTGCAGCGGTTACCGCCTCTTGAGCATTGCCACTTTCGCTTACTACGACAAAATCTTTGTCTTTTTCTAGCAATAGCCGTAATCCATATCTCATGATAGGGTGATCATCCACTATCATAATTGAGTAGCTAGGCATAACCCCTCTCCCTAAAAAAAATAATAATGTGCGTAATCTTTCCAAGCGCAGAAAATAAAAAAGTAAATTCCAAATGAGGAATAAAAATTAGAATCAGACATCTTATTAAAACAATAAGAAAATAAAATTGACGGTTGGCAATATTACACCAATTATTGTTACGGGTAAAAAAGAAAATAACCGAAAAGACTAACAAAAAATCTAACTCTATAAAATCTTTATAGTTACAATGAGTTGTAAAGAAGAGAGCCTATATTAAAAATAATCAACAAGTGAAAACAGTTATTGTTTTTTTAAACTATATAAAAAATTTAATTATTTTAAATGTTAATTTAATACCTGGTAAATAATAAACAAATATTGTCTTTTTTCTGTTCGAGTTTATTACAGCGATGAAATTAAATAGTGTTAATAGTATACCTATAACTAGGTATTAATTGTTTCTAATAAATCAAGTTTACTAATTTGAAAAAAGTGTCGTAGCCGTCATGATTTAACGCTCCATTACCATTATACTAACGAAGCCCTTACCCTATTGATACAAAGGATATGAAGATGGAAGACAAATTAAAACAAAGCGCTCTAGATTTTCATGAATTTCCCGTACCTGGCAAAATCACAGTAACACCAACAAAACCACTCATAACCCAACGTGATTTAGCATTAGCTTATTCACCAGGCGTCGCTGTTCCTTGTTTAGAAATTGCAGCAAATCCTCTTGCTGCTTATCGCTATACGGCAAAAGGTAACCTTGTCGCGGTGATTTCAAATGGTACTGCGGTACTCGGACTTGGAAATATCGGCGCTTTAGCAGGTAAGCCTGTAATGGAAGGTAAAGGCGTTTTGTTTAAGAAGTTTTCTGGCGTTGATGTTTTTGACATTGAAGTTAATGAAACAGATCCTGATAAACTTGTTGATATTATTGCGTCATTAGAGCCAACATTTGGTGGTATTAACCTCGAAGATATTAAAGCACCAGAGTGTTTCTATATTGAGAAAAAACTGCGTGAGAGAATGAATATTCCTGTATTCCATGATGATCAGCATGGTACAGCGATTATTTCTACAGCCGCTATTCTCAATGGCTTGCGCATTATTAAAAAAGAGATTAGCAAAGTAAAATTAGTGGTATCAGGAGCGGGTGCCGCGTCAATTGCGTGTATGAATTTATTAGTTGCTTTAGGGTTAGCACGCGAAAACATCACAGTATGTGATTCTAAAGGGGTTATCTATCGTGGCCGTGAAGCTAATATGGCAGAAACCAAAGCTGCTTATGCGATTGAAGATAACGGCACTCGTACATTAGATGATGTTATTAATGATGCTGATATTTTCTTAGGTTGTTCAGGGCCTGGCGTATTAACGCAAGAAATGGTCAAGAAAATGGCTCGCGATCCACTTATTCTCGCGCTTGCAAATCCAGAGCCTGAAATTTTACCACCACTAGCAAAAGCGGTACGTTCTGATGCAATTATCTGTACTGGTCGTTCTGACTATCCAAATCAGGTTAATAACGTATTGTGTTTCCCCTTCATCTTCCGTGGTGCATTAGACGTTGGTGCGACGACAATTAATGAAGAGATGAAACTTGCTTGTGTTCATGCGATAGCCGAATTAGCGTTAGCTGAACAAAACGAAGAAGTCGCTTCAGCGTATGGTGATCAAGAGCTTTCTTTTGGCCCAGAATACATTATTCCAAAACCATTTGATCCACGCTTGATTGTGAAAATTGCGCCAGCCGTTGCAAAAGCAGCAATGGATTCTGGTGTTGCAACACGCCCAATTGAGGATTTCTCTGCTTATATCGAACACCTTAATGAGTTTGTTTATAAAACGAACTTATTTATGAAACCTATTTTCTCTCAAGCGAAAAAAGAGAAAAAACGTATTGTGTTAGCAGAAGGGGAAGAAAACCGCGTACTGCATGCAACTCAAGAATTAGTCACATTAGGATTAGCCTCACCAATCTTAATTGGTCGCCCTAGTGTGATTGAAATGCGTATTCAGAAATTGGGTTTACATATTAAAGCGGGTAAAGACTTTGAAGTGGTGAATAATGAAAATGACCCACGTTTCAAAGAATATTGGCAAGAATATCATCAAATTATGAAACGTCGCGGTGTATCACAAGAGCAAGCTCGCCGTGCAATGATTGGCAATCCAACACTTATTGGCGCCATTATGGTTCGCAGAGGTGAAGCAGATGGTTTGATTTGCGGTACAGTAGGGAGCTATGCAGAACACTTCGAAATCTACAAAAATGTGTTTGGTTTACGTGAAGGTATGGAAACGGCAGGAGCAATGAATGCCCTGTTATTGCCAAGTGGTAATACTTTCATTACAGATACTTATGTTAATGAAGATCCAACAGCCGAACAACTCGCCGATATTACTCTGATGGCAGCGGACACCATTCGCCGCTTTGGTATTGAACCAAAAGCAGCGCTAGTTTCTCGCTCAAGTTTTGGCTCTTTTGATAGCCCATCATCAATTAAACTTAGAAAAGCATTAGAGATAATCAAACAACGTGCACCTGAATTAGAAATTGATGGTGAAATGCATGCCGATGCGGCATTAGTAGAGTCTATTCGCCGTGATGTGATGCCAGACAGCCCATTAAAAGGCTCTGCAAACTTGTTAGTTATGCCAACAATGGAAGCGGCACGTATTAGCTATAATTTACTACGTGTAACGAGTTCTGATGGTGTGACCGTAGGTCCAGTATTAATGGGTGTTGCTAAACCAGCTCATATTTTAACGCCAATTGCGTCAGTACGTCGTATCGTAAATATGGTGGCATTAGCTGTTGTTGAAGCTCAGGCTCAATCTCAAAATTAATTGTAACTAATTAAATAATTTCATCCATAAAGCGCCTTTTATTAGGCGCTTTTTTTATACTCTTGGAATAGATATAAAATATCAAATGCAAATTAATATAAGAATGATATTGATAATTATTAGCAATAATATTAACCTGTTCGTCTAACCAAAGTAGGTATATATAACTAATAGGATGATTATGTTTTTCTCAATATTAAAAAGGATCTTACTACTAGTCTCATTAATAAGCCTTTCAGCATGTCATTCGATAGAAAAACAACCGGTATCAACCCTAGATTTAGAAATTATTCAGTCGGCAAACATCATTGATACTCAGACAGGGCAATCCATCACGGCAGATACATTGTTAACACGATTAGCAAGTCAAGCACGTGTGATTATTGGTGAAAAACATGACAATGCTTATCATCATGACATTGAATATTGGTTAATGACAGAACTGCCTAAAAAACGCCCTCAAGGCGCGGTTTTACTTGAGATGCTAACACCAAGTCAGCAATCATTAGTTGATAACACAAAAAAACGTTATTCAGGCTCAGAATACCTACGGGATGAGCGATTAATGGCGGCATTAAAATGGAATTCAGGTTGGCCTTGGAAATGGTATGGCAATATTGTTAAAGCAGGGCTAAGCGCTGATTATCCTTTATTAGCGGCAAATATTGATCGCAGTGAAATATCTAGTGCGTATAAAAATCCACCTATTATTGATGGTGTACATTCAACTGATACAGCTGTTCGTCAACTTATTCAAAAAACAATCAAGCTTTCTCATGGTGGTGAGCTTGATAAAACACAAGCAGAAAAAATGACAGTTATTCAGCAATTGCGTGATCGTGCAATGGCGAAAAGTTTATTAGATGCGCCGACACCCGCACTTTTAATTGCTGGCTCTTTTCATGCCACAAAAGTAATGGGTGTACCTTTGCACGTTGCTGATTTAGCACCGAATGAAAATGTGACAGTCGTGATAATGATGGAAGAGGGAAGTGATATCACTTCAGCTCATGCCGATTATCTTTGGATAACACCTGTCGCATTACCTTAATTTATTGATAACACGAATATGCTTATTTCCTCTTTTATGGATCAAATGCCGAAATTTCAGCTTTATAGTTCTAAAGCATTTATTTTGGCTATCGGTATACATGCTGTTTTTGTCATGGCTTATTTTTATTTCAATAAAGAGAATACGGTATTTATACAAGAGCCTGAAGTAGCTGTAATGATGAGCTTAAGTGAAAACGTACAAGCAATCAGCGATGAAAAACAGATTGTAGGCGCCGATCAACAACTGGCGGTGGCAAGCCAAAAAAAGGTAGAGCAAGATATTGCTGAAAAGCAGCATGATCTGATTGTGAATGAAAATGCTGATATTTTGATCGAAAAACCTAAAAAAAGGGTCAATGTAGAGCAAACTGCTAAAGTAGCCCCTGTTACTTCTCCTGTAAAGCCAGCACCTACCATTAGTGAAAATGTGTCTAGCCAATCAGCACCTTCAAGTAGCCGCTCTGCGGCAAGACAGCAATCTAGTGATGTTAGTGCAAATTATGACAGTGATTCGGATAGTTCAGAAAGCGCATTAGCATTATGGCAAGCTAAAACAAAAGGACATCTTAATCGCTATAAAGCCTATCCTGAAGAAGCAAAAAGCAAAGGGAGAACGGGGATTTCTAAAGTGCGCTTTATTGTTGATGAACAAGGTTATGTCATATCGAGTGAACTAATTCTCAGTAGTGGTGTGCGTTCTTTAGATAGAGAAGCGCAAAGAGTACTCAAACGTGCTGAACCCTTACCGGTACCGCCTCTTGAGTTATTGTCGAAAGGTAAAATAATGGTTGAAATGCCAATTGAGTTTTCTACACTAACATTCTAACGACAGGTTAAAAAGGAAATAAACGTTATGCTAGTCGCAACCAAAAAACGGATGACGTTGCAATTAACGAGTGCGATCATAGCATTGTTAATTTCAACAACACCTGCATTGGCTCAAAATCAAAAGGACTCCCTAGTGACGCCACCAAAAGCAAATAAAGTACCTCATGTGATGACAGAACATGGAGATACGCGTACTGACAATTATTATTGGCTAAGAGATGATTCACGTAAAGATCCTAAAGTGCTTGATTATCTTAATGCTGAAAACGCCTATACCGAATCCGTAATGAAAGAAGGTAAGGCCTTAGAAGAAACACTCTTTAATGAAATGGTGAGCCGCATGGCTCAAAATGATGAGTCTGTGCCTTACATTTATAATGGTTATACTTATCGTACTATTTACCAAGAAGGTAAAGATTTTCCTATTTATCAGCGTAAACCAGTTAATAGCGAGAGTGAATGGGAAGTTCTCGTTGATGGAAACGAACGTGCTAAAGGGCATGAGTTCTATCAATTAGGTGATTTGACTATCAGTCCAGATAACAAACGTATAGCGATTGCTGAAGATAAAGAAGGGCGCAGAAACTATAATGTTGCCTATAAAGATTTGTCAGATAGCACATGGAAAGAGAATGTGTTAACCAATATCTCAGCAAACTTAGTGTGGGCAAATGATAGCAAAACACTATTTTATGTTGATAAAGATCCGCAAACGCTACTGCCTTATCAAATCTATCGCCATCAATATGGCACTGATCGCAAACAAGACGTCAAAATCTTCGAAGAAAACGACGATCGCTTTTATACATGGATGGGTAAAAGCAAATCTGAAGATTACATTCTGGTCTCTATTGAAAGCTCAACAACCTCAGAGTCTCGTTTAATTGATGCGAATGCACCAGAAAAACCAATGGTTATCTTCTCTGCACGTCAAGAAGGGCGCGAATATGATATCGACCATTTTAATGGTGAATTCTATATTCGTTCGAATCATGAGAGTGAGTTGTTTGGTCTTTATAAAACGGCATCAATCGATAAACCTTGGAAAACCGTCATTGCACCACAAAAAGATGTCGATTTAGAAGGTTTTGATCTGTTTAATCGCTGGTTGGTTGTGGAAGAAAGAAAACAAGGTCTAGTCTCATTGCGTCAGATTGATTGGAAAACAGGTCAATCAACTAATGTCACGTTTGACGATCCTGTTTATATGGCATGGTTAGGATTTAACCCTCAAGCAGATAGTGAAGAGCTTCGTTTTGGTTATACATCCATGACAACACCATCTTCAACTTATCAATGGAATATGCAAACACATCAAAAGAAACTGCTTAAACAGCAAGAAGTGAAAGGTTTTGAACGTGATTTGTATGAAAGTGAGCGCATTTGGGTAAAAGCACAAGATGGTGTTGAAGTTCCCGTATCATTGGTTTATCGCAAAGACTTATTTAAGAAAGGTGAAAATCCTATCTTAATTTATGGTTATGGCTCTTACGGGAGTAGCATTGATCCATCATTTAGTTCTCCTCGCTTAAGTTTGTTAGATAGAGGTTTTGTCTATGCGATTGTTCATGTCCGTGGTGGTGGTGAATTAGGTAAGCGTTGGTACAACCAAGGTAAAATGGAACATAAAGTTAATACGTTTACTGACTTTATTGATGCCACTAAATACCTAATTGCAGAAGGTTACGGAGCACCTAAACACGTTTACGCTATGGGTGGCAGTGCGGGTGGTTTATTAATGGGCGCTGTTGTGAATATGGCACCAGAATTATACCGTGGTGTGGTATCCCAAGTTCCATTTGTTGATGTTGTGACAACCATGCTCGATGCTTCAATTCCTTTAACAACAGGAGAATATGAAGAGTGGGGAAACCCTGCCGATAAAGACGTTTATTTCCGCTTAAAATCATATAGCCCATACGATAATGTCGTTGCTAAGGCTTATCCTCATTTATTAGTCACAACAGGATTACATGATTCACAAGTACAATATTGGGAGCCTGCGAAGTGGGTTGCTAAATTACGTGAATTAAAAACAGATAATAACCTACTATTACTTGATACTAATATGAGTGCAGGGCATGGTGGCAAATCAGGACGTTTTAATCGCTTACGTGATACCGCAAAAGAATATGCCTTTATTCTGATGTTAGAACAGCCTGAAGTCTATTTTAAAACTCAAAATATAAAATAGAATAATCGGTATAATAAATCAGTTTAATAATTTAGCCTGTCTCTCTTTAAGAGAGACAGTGCTATTATTTAAAACGAATATAACAATAATAATATTTTCTAGTTTAATAACTTTATATAAAGCAACGTGAGCCTATTTAAAGAAAAATAAAGAATAGGTTTATTATGAAATTTACAAGGAAAATTCTTAGCACTCTTATTTTATTTTCGAGTGTTAATCATTTTGTCATCGCATCTGAAACAGATAAAGCAGTTCAATTTAGTAGTTTAAAAGTTTCATCAGCACAAAAAGAAACGCCAGAACAAAAAGCATTGGGAAAACCAGGGGCTTATAGCGCTATTGGTGAAATTAATAATCTTGAATCTGTAGAACAAGCATTACGTTCAACGCCAGGAACGTATACTCAAATGGATGTAAGTCAACCGGGCGTTAGTGTCAATATTCGCGGGCTTAGTGGTTTTGGGCGCGTGAATATGATGGTGGATGGTGTCACACAAACGACATATAGCACATCCCCTAGTCAAATTAGTCATGGCGGTCAACCATATAACCAATTTAATAGCATGCTTGACCCAAACTTTATTATTCAAGTGGATATTTCGCGCGGTCAACAAGATGGTGAAAATAGCATTAATGCGTTGGCGGGTAGCGCTAACTTTAAAACCATTGGTGTCGAAGATGTTTTATTTAAAGGGAATTCATGGGGAGTAAGAAGTAAAGCTGCTGGTGGCACGAATGGTCTTGGGTATAACGGTATGATTGCTTTTGCAGGGCAACGTTCTCTATTTAATGATGATGGTTCAGTTGGCGCAATGCTTGCTTTAAGTGGGCATAAAATAGAATCGTCTTATAAGAATGGTGCAGGATTTAATAGTGAAGAGTTTGCCACTAATAAACACTTTAATCAAAAACCACACTCAGAATTGGCGAAAATTAATATTAAACCTAATGATTCTCATGAATTAGAATTAAGTGGTCGGTTTTATAATAATAACTTTAATCGACGTAAAATTGATGCTAAAGATTATTATGCAAAATATCGCTATACGCCATTAAATGACCTTTTTGATAGTGAAATTCGTTTAAGTCACAGCCAAGCCTCTCAAAAATTTGAAGGTGATTCTTTAATGAGCTTGCGTAATGCAAATGCAGAAAATATCTCTGATTCATTAGTGGCTAAAAATACCAGTCGCTTTAATTACGGCGAATTGGATATGGCATTTACATTAGGCTCAAAGTTAATGTTTACAGAATATAAACGTAGCGTTATTGCACCATCAACAGATGCTTGGCAAGCAAACAATATGGTTGAAAATAACGTATTTGCACCTCAAGGGAAAAATAATTTAACCAGCTTCTTTTCACAAATGAAATTTGAATATGATATTTATACGCTAAATTTCAATTTAAATTATGTGGATTACAATATAAAAGGGCATAAACCAGCGTGTGCTAGCCGTGATGCATGTTTCCCTGAAGGTGCAATGGATCTTAATCGCCATGATAGAAATTGGGAGCCGGGAATGCTAATTGCAGCTGAAATTATTCCTGAATTTCAGCCCTTTGCAAGTTATGCTCACACTATGAGAGCGCCAACTTCACAAGAGATCTTCTTTGCCAATGAAGGCGGTGCTTCAATGAACCCATATTTAAAGAGTGAAAAGGCTGATACATTCCAACTTGGATTTAATAGTTATCGTCCTGATTTAATTGTTGAAGGGGATAGCTTACGATTTAAAGGATTGTGGTATCACACCAAGATCAAAAATTATATTTCTAGTGAATCTTTTATAGTGTGTAAAGGAGGGATCCGTTGTAGAGCTGATGATTCATTAACATTGGATGACTACGCCAATATGGAAAATGACGGTAACATTCATCTTCATACTAACAGTATCGATCCTGTGACTTTGCGTGGTTATGAGCTACAAGCTAATTATGATGCAGGGATATTTTACGCTAACCTTTCCTATAGTGATCAACGCACTTCACAACCCACATCAATTGCGAGTTTAGATTTTGGACAAACTCCTGCTTCAGAACTTCCTAAATATTATGCCACTATTGATACTGGTGTTCGCTTCTTTGATGACCAGTCATTAGAATTAGGTACGGTGATCCAAATAACAGGTAAATCGCGTAAATCAGCACCGGAAGGGGTAGACTACGATTTAGGTATAGTACCTATGGTTGAACAAGAAAAAATCCCAACGATAATTGACGTTTACAGTAATTATCAAATTAATAAAAATGTCTCATTGAAATTTGCTGTGCATAATTTAATGAATAAAAATTATTCTAATGCACTTGATAGAAGTAATTCAGCGCCAATTATGCAAGATCCGGGTGCTAACACTCAGACGGCTCGCGGTAGAAGTTACTTGTTTGCAGGAGAGGTGCGTTTTTAGTATTTAATAATAATTATCTGAAGATGTCATCTGAGTAAATAATAAAAAACGGCACCAAATATGATTTTGAGGCCGTCTTTCTTTTATATTTATATAAAGCTTAAATCACTTGATTTGACTTAATCGTTATTTTTAGCAGTTGTTTTGCGTTTTGCTCTTATCTTTTGTGTTTTCACCACTTCACTAGTGATCCAACCATCTTCAACTCGGGTTTTTAGAGGATCACCCACTTTTACTTGTTTAGTATTTTTCAGCACCTCTCCAGACATAGTTTCACTAATACTGTAACCGCGAGAAAGTGTTGCGAGAGGACTCACACTTTCTAAACGAGAACAGCTAATAGCGAACTGTTCACGTTGACGAGATAGCTGTTGTGCAATACTTTCTCGCATACGGTAAATCAACAGCTGTTGTTGGCGAAGTAATGTTTGAATTTGAGAACTAGGCTCTTGGTAATTAAGGCGTTTTTGTAGTTGTGTTTGTTGATGTTGTTTGGCTTGCAATAGTCGCTGAAAACTAGAAACTAAACGCTGTTGTGTGGAAGCTAATACATTTTGCTGACGAGCAAGACGTAAATGAGGATGCTGTTGCTGTAAACGGTGATAAAGCTGTGTTATTGCGCGTAATTTTTTCGCTAAGTAGTAATCCATTGCCATTTCAAGGCGTTGTTGTTGTGATTGCAATTGGCGCAATAGCTCAAGCTTGTTTCGGCTGATTAGTTCTGCTGCTGCAGAAGGTGTTGGCGCCCTAAGGTCAGCAATAAAATCAGCTATGGTTACATCAGTTTCATGACCAACAGCACTTACAATGGGAATTTCACTGGCAAAAATAGCACGGGCAACGCGTTCATCATTAAATGCCCAGAGATCTTCTAATGAACCACCGCCACGGCCAACGATTAAGACATCACACTCTTTACGGCGGTTAGCAAGTTCGATGGCATGAACAATTTGCATAGGCGCCTCAGCACCTTGAACTGCGGTTGGGTAGATAAGCACAGGTAATGAAGGATCACGACGACGAAGAATATTTAAAATATCGTGTAATGCGGCACCCGTTGAAGAAGTGATGACCCCGATTTGTTTTGCTGGTGATGGCAGAGGTTTTTTGTAAATGGCATCAAATAATCCTTCTGCACTGAGTTTTTGTTTTAATAGTTCAAATTGTTGTTGTAAAAGCCCGTCACCAGCAGGTTGCATACTTTCAACAATCAATTGGTAATCACCTCGTGGTTCATACAATGTAATTGTTGCGCGAACTAAGACTTGCTGACCATGCTGAGGGCGAAAAGTCACTTTAGCATTTTGCCCACGAAACATCGCAGCTCTAATTTGGGCATGAGTATCCTTTAACGTAAAATACCAGTGACCAGAAGAAGGCTGAGTAAAATTGGAAATTTCAGCGCTGATCCAAATGCGACCCATTTCCATTTCTAATAACTGACGAACGGTCTTATTTAGACGGCTAACAGTAAAAATATTATTGTTTATTGGTAGTGTCATGTGAGCCAGATCAAATTTTAAAACAAAGACTTAATTGATTGATACTACCTAAGTTAGTGGTAGGGTCAATAAAAATTTTGAAAAAAAGCTAGAAGCAATCGATTTCGGTGTGTATAATGCCGCGGCAATATTTTCTATTTCTTAAAAGCCGCCTTGGTGAGATATTGCTATGTTACGAATTAAAAAAGAAGCACTTACATTTGATGATGTTTTGTTAGTTCCTGCACACTCCACTGTTCTTCCTAATACTGCCGACTTATCTACTCAACTGACTGAAACAATCCGCCTAAATGTTCCTATGCTTTCTGCTGCAATGGATACTGTGACTGAAGCGCCTTTAGCTATCGCATTAGCTCAAGAAGGTGGAATTGGTTTTATCCACAAAAACATGTCTATCGAACGCCAAGCAGAAGAAGTTCGTCGTGTGAAAAAACATGAAAGTGGTGTTGTCACTGATCCTATCACCGTAACACCAGAAACTTCTTTACGTGAAGTTCAAGCAATGACTGAACGCAATGGCTTTGCCGGTTATCCTGTTGTGACGAATGATAACGAATTAGTGGGTATTATTACTGGTCGTGATGTTCGTTTTGTAACTGATTTAGACCAACCTGTTACTGCGGTAATGACACCTAAAGAACGCTTAGTGACAGTACAAGAAGGTGAAGCACGCGATATCGTTATGCAAAAAATGCATGAAAAACGTGTAGAAAAAGCGTTAGTGGTTGATAACCACTTCCACCTGAAAGGTATGATCACTGTAAAAGATTTCAAAAAAGCAGAACGTAAACCTAATGCTTGTAAAGACGAACATGGTCGTTTACGTGTTGGTGCCGCTGTTGGTGCGGGGGCAGGTAATGAAGAGCGCGTGGCTGCATTAGTTGCTGCTGGCGTTGATATTTTGCTTATTGACTCTTCTCACGGTCATTCTGAAGGTGTACTGCAACGTATTCGTGATACTCGTGCTTTATATCCTAACTTACCTATTATTGGTGGTAATGTTGCAACCGCAGAAGGAGCTTTAGCATTAGCTGATGCTGGTGTAAGCGCGGTTAAAGTAGGTATTGGCCCAGGATCAATCTGTACGACACGTATCGTAACAGGCGTTGGTGTACCGCAAATTACCGCTATTGCAGATGCGGTAGAAGCACTAAAAGATCGCAACATTCCTGTTATTGCCGATGGTGGGATTCGTTTCTCTGGTGATATCGCGAAAGCATTAGCAGCGGGCGCAGCTTGCGTTATGGTTGGTTCAATGTTTGCAGGTACTGAAGAATCTCCAGGTGAAATTGAACTGTTCCAAGGTCGCTCTTATAAATCATACCGTGGTATGGGTTCATTAGGTGCAATGTCTAAAGGTTCATCAGACCGTTACTTCCAAACTGATAATGCCGCAGACAAATTAGTACCAGAAGGCATTGAAGGTCGTGTTGCTTATAAAGGATTATTGAAAACCATCGTTCATCAACAAATGGGTGGTTTACGTTCATGCATGGGCTTAACAGGCTGCGCAACCATTAAAGAATTAAATACTAAAGCTGAATTCGTTCGCATCAGTGGTGCGGGTATTCAGGAAAGCCATGTTCATGATGTTACTATCACAAAAGAATCACCTAATTATCGCTTAGGTATGTAATTTATTCCGAGAAAGGCTTGTGGTAATAATACAGCGCAAGCCTTTCAACTTTATGACTTTATCTGTTTTGGAATTCACCACAAATGACAGCAAATATCCATAATCATCGCATTCTTATCCTTGATTTCGGTTCACAGTATACGCAGCTTATTGCTCGTCGTATTCGTGAAATCGGCGTTTATTGTGAACTCTGGGCATGGGATGTTACAGAAGAACAAATTCGTGAATTTAATCCTAATGGTATTATTCTGTCTGGTGGCCCTGAAAGCACTACAGAAGACAATAGTCCTCGTGCGCCAGAATATGTATTTAATGCAGGTGTTCCTGTATTAGGAATTTGTTATGGTATGCAAACGATGTCGATGCAATTAGGTGGCGACGTCGAAGTTTCTGGTGAGCGTGAATTTGGTTATTCACAAGTTGAAATTCGTGAAACTTGTGCACTGTTCAATGATATTCAAGATTCAGTTAGTGAAGATGGTAAACCATTATTAGATGTGTGGATGAGCCACGGTGACAAAGTTACTGCTATTCCATCAGACTTCGTGACAGTAGCAAGCACTGAAACTTGCCCATTTGCTATTATGGCCAATGAAGAAAAACGCTTCTATGGCGTTCAATTCCACCCAGAAGTGACACATACTCACCAAGGTTTAGCGATTTTAAAACGTTTTGTTTTAGATATTTGTGGTTGTGATGCTTTGTGGACATCGGCTGCAATTATTGAAGACACAGTTGCGCGTTTAAAGGAGCAAATTGGTGATGATCACGTTATTTTAGCATTATCAGGTGGTGTTGATTCCTCTGTTACCGCATTACTATTAAACCGTGCAATTGGTAAACGTTTAACCTGTGTATTTGTTGATAATGGTTTATTACGTCTGAATGAAGCAGAACAAGTGATGGAAATGTTTAAAGGTAAATTTGACCTTAATATTATCCATGTTGAAGCCGAAGATCGCTTCTTGACTGCACTGAAAGGCGAAAACGATCCTGAGAAAAAACGCAAAATCATTGGTCATACATTCATTGAAATCTTTGATGAAGAGGCCGTTAAACAGCCACAAGTTAAATGGTTAGCACAAGGTACTATCTATCCTGATGTGATTGAATCAGCAGCATCAGCAACTGGTAAAGCTCATGTGATTAAATCACACCACAATGTGGGTGGTTTACCAGAAGATATGAAGCTGGGCTTAGTTGAGCCATTAAAAGAACTGTTTAAAGATGAAGTGCGTAAAATTGGCCTAGAGTTAGGTTTACCTTACGATATGCTTTATCGTCACCCATTCCCAGGACCTGGTTTAGGGGTTCGTGTATTAGGTGAGATCAAGAAAGAGTACTGTGATTTATTACGCCGTGCTGATGCTATCTTTATTGAAGAACTACATAAAGCTGACTTATATAACAAAGTAAGCCAAGCATTTACTGTGTTCTTACCTGTACGTTCAGTGGGTGTTATGGGCGACGGCCGTAAATATGACTGGGTTGTTTCATTACGCGCAGTTGAAACCGTGGACTTTATGACTGCGCATTGGGCACATTTGCCGTATGACTTCTTAGGTCGTGTTTCTAACCGCATTATCAATGAAGTAAGTGGAATTTCCCGTGTTGTTTATGATATTAGCGGTAAGCCACCAGCAACCATTGAGTGGGAATAAAATACCGTTTATCAGTAATAGTTGATAAAGGTTAAAAAACCAAGAGCCATCAGTATGTTACTGGTGGCTTTTTTGTTTTCTATGGTTGGTAATGGTTGACAAGAACCGAAAAAAATGACGGTATAGTAGACGGTATCAAAATATAAATTATAAAATTAAGATACTGATACCGTCATGAATTTGCTGTCATTTGACGGTATCAGCATTGAGGTTATAGCATGCTGACCGATACAAAACTGAGAAGTTTAAAGCCACAAGACAAGCTTTATAAAGTGTCTGACAGAGATGGTTTATACGTTGCAGTGACAAAAAGTGGTGTTATTTCATTTAGATATGATTATCGTTTTAATGGAAGGAGAGAAACGGTTACTTTTGGTCGATACAGTGCTGACGGTATCACGCTTGCAGAAGCAAGAGCCGAATTAATTGAAGCAAAAAGGCTACTAAACGTAGGTATATCGCCAGCTTCAAAGAAACGTGACGGTATTGAGAGTAAAAAAATAGGGACGGTATTCAAAGACTATACCGTCAATTTCCTTCGTGATGCTCAATATGCCGACTCTACAAGGGCCATGAAAGAAGCGATTATTGAAAAAGAAATCTATCCTGTATTCGGCAAGCTTCAACTAGAAGAGATCACCACACCACGGCTTAGAGCATTGTGTGAAAAGATAAAAGATAGGGGAGCAAAAGCGACCGCATTACAAGTACGTGAGATTGTTGGATCCGTTTTTACTTATGCCATAGATAGAGGTTATGAAATTAGTAACCCAGCAGATGCAATAAAGGCATCTTCGATAGGGACTTTTCAAGCGCGCGAAAGGGCAATGTCACCGAAAGAAATCGGTATCTTATTTCGTGAATTAGAAAACTATAGTTGTTATCCAACCTTAAAATTGGCCGTTAAGTTTGTCTTGCTGACATTAGTCAGAAAGTCTGAGTTTATTCATGCTACATGGGATGAAATAGATTTTAAAAATAGGCAATGGGTGATCCCTAAAGGGCGAATGAAGGGGAGAAAAGAGCATGTTATTTATCTCTCTGATCAAGCAATGGATATCCTAACCGGAATGAAAGTCTGCGCGATGGGAAGCGATTACTTAATGCCTGGTCGATATGATATTAAAAAGCCACTTTCTAATGCTGCATTGAATAACGTGATTGATGGCACCGTAAAACGTATCAATGAAAAAGGTATTGAGTTCGAACCGGTTACTGTTCACGATTTACGACGCACAGCCAGCACGCTATTGCACGAAGCAGGTTATAACTCAGATTGGATAGAGAAATGTTTAGCACACGTTCAAAATGGCGTTAGAGCCGTTTACAACAAAGCTGAATATGCTGAACAGCGTAGGAAGATGTTACAAGAGTGGGCTGATATGGTGGATGAATGGATAAAAGAGAAAGATTAACGCTTTGTCATTCTTCGCCAAGTGTTTTATAAGCAAGTAGTGACGATAGGTAAAGCACACCAACAACAGGCCAGATTGTTGAGTAAAACAGTCTGGCCACAATATCTTTTATATTGTCGCTTTCGTGCTTAGATTCTGAAAACAGATATCCAGCAAGCCATAAGTACACGGCTAATAACGTGAGTACAATAATCATTATCCGTTTTTCCTTTTGTACTGAGCGTGATCATCCCCACACTCTTTAGAACAGTAAGCGCTGTTCTCTGTTACTGGCTCTTCACGACACCAGATACAAAACCCAGTTAAGCTTTTTGCTGGTGGCTCTCTGTTTGCTAATGCGGTATTGATTTGTAGAGCCGTTAAGTCATTAGCATCATCTGCGATATCAGGCATATTTATTCCTTACAAATAAAATGAGAGTTGATAAGTTCGATACTGTTGTTAGGACATTGATTGCCCCATGCATCCCAACCTTGTGACATGTCACGAGCGAATAGCTCAATGCGACTTACATCACCGTACAACTGTTCAAGACGGTTTTTTACTTCCCATGGCTTTTCGCTATGCTCACCTAAACAACTAAATACGATTTGCTTAACGCTAGCACTAATGCGCTCTAATCCATTGCCTCGAGTAGCGATTAAAACATCTTCACTATTGGCTCTGGTGTAGTTTCCCCCATTCATTTTTGTTTCAGCATCTAATAGTTCAAACAGGTCGTGATAATCAAATAACTCACTGTTTTGAATAGCCTTATCAATTCGTTGCCATGCTAAAGGGTTAAACTTAACCCATGTAAAAGCTTTCATTGTGCGGACTTTAAAGCCCCAAGCTTCAGCTAATTTAATAGCCTCGAGTACAAAATTACCGGTATACCACATGGCAAGAACTGCGTTATCAGATGCAATAGAATGAATAGGGATATGAGTTAAATTGAAGAGGGAGGTTGTTGGATAATGGTTTTTAGCAGCACCGTTTGAAACTTTATTTTTGTAATCCCACGGAGGATCACAATAGATAAGGTCGTATTTTTTCATTTAACCTCCTTAAGAAAAGAGATCCAGTGCGTCTTATCATTTTTACCTACACGCTGTACTGCTGTTGGTTTTTGGTCTGTTAGTGCTAAAATTTGTTTAACAGGTATTTGGGTTTCATTCCATTTGAACAGCAATGTTCCTCCAGGCTTAAGCACTCTAAATGCTTCACTAAACCCTTTACTTAAATCGTCTCTCCATGAGTCTTTATTTAACGAGCCGTATTTTTTAAACATCCAACTATTTTTACCAACTCTAATTAAATGAGGAGGGTCAAATAGCACCTGATAAAAGGTATTATCTGGTAATGGAAGGTTTTTAAAATCAGAAATAACATCTGGTGTTATATTTAAAATTCTCCCATCACATAAAATATGTTCTTCGGCTCTAATATCATTAAATAAAACGCGGTCATCATGTTTATCAAAATAAAACATACGAGAGCCACAACACATATCAAGTATTGGCTTCATTTTTATATACCAATTTTGATTCAATCCATTTTTCAGCTTCGTCATTACAAACTAATACATCATCCATTCTTAATTCAATATCAATTGATTTATTTGCAATATAAGTTAACGTATTCATAAACATTGCAAACTGCTTTTCATCACAATCAATGAAGTTAGCTCTGTATGCACTAATTAAATGATTGCGAGCATAAAGAACACCTAATTTCATTTGTTCTCTATCAACTTTATTTTCAGCGTTACAAAATTTATCGACTAGCTTCATGATTAAATCAATTAGCTGAGAGCTTTCCATGTTCTTTTTATCTATTAATTTATGCCAATCAACATCGTCGGCGCAAAATGCTTCTATTAATTTGCTACTATCTTCGTTAGTTTTAATTGATGACTCTAACGCATTACATAGTTGAATTAAATTTTTGGGATGTATTAATTTATCCCAATTTCTTAACCTGTAATTAAATTCGTCATTTTCAAGTTCAGCTTTAATTAATGACTCACTACGTTTTTTTAATTCTTTTGCATATTCTAACATTTCTTTATCCATTTTTTATTTTCACTCCGCCTTTATTTGCTTTAATGCCTCACGAACAGCGTTTAATCTTGATTCCATTCTTAGGTATTGAGGGTTGGGAATAGAAGGCCAATCGTTATACCAAGCATCATCACCAAACAAGCTAAGCAATTTACCACCTAAAAAACTATTGCAACAATCATCTTTAACATCATCTGATGCTTCGATTAAATCCCAATATTCCCTTGCTTCGTATTTATCTATTTCATCATATTTGCGTAGTTCGATAACTTTCTTTTTAGCGTATTCAGCATTTGCATCGTTATCAGCGTCTATCTCATAGATTAAATTAGAATCTAGATTACCTATCCAGTAGTGATTATTAATTCTCTGAATAAACTCAGTCAGTGATCCACCCATAGAGCCCCAAAAACAAGACCACGAACAACCACTTTCGCTAATTGTGATACGGCCGTTTTGATTATCGCCGTAGTCCTCAAGGTAAACATGGATAGGATCATGTCGCTCAACATCCGTTATTACTAACTTAGTAACTTGAGATTGTTCAACTTTCATCATTCCACCTTTTTAAACTCAATAACCCATACCCAATGGTTATTATTCCATCCGTCATCACCGTAAATATTTTCCCAAATACGCCGAAATGCCCTTATTGGTTTTTCAAACCATCCAATGGAATTAGTCGCATCAGATTGTGAATTATCAAAGCCTTCTGCCTTTGCATCTGCTTCACTAATTGATTGCAGGCGCTCAACACGAACATCGGTGATCTCTAACGTAATGCGCGAATATCTACGAGGCATGTGTATAGATGGCCTCCATTTAGATTCACCGTCATCTTGCGTTGCGCGATACATAATAGCTCCGTTTTCAGGGCATCCACATGGATATTCACTGCAACCACACTCATCTGAAAAATCAAATTTACGCCATGTTTCACGAACCCAAAGACGATCACCGATTTTACCTAGTGGGCAGTTAAGGCGAATAGGTTCTTTGAGTAGCGGTGAATCACCGATAGCCCAGCAAGCTTTACCTTCATCTTTAGCTTGTGTGCTCGACATTACCCAGCCATGAAAGTTATGAGTCGCTGGCACAGACTTTATAATCCGCCGTGTTTGAGTTTTACGCCCATCGAGAATGGCACGAACCATTTCAGCATTAAAAATAATTCCACGCTCTTTCATATTCATTCCTCTTATTGCATCCCTGCGAGTTAAATTAAGCTGTCCGTAGCTTTTCGAGTTCGGTGTAATGTTTGCGGATTAATTCAATTGCTTCTGCAAAGCTAATTTCGCCTTCCATTCGCTTATCGAACCACGCTTGAATATCTTCTGAACTCCCGTCACTATCATCTAGGTCATCAAAGATGTTTACATCAGCTCCCCACTCTAACGCGCCAAGTAACCAGTCCTTAGCTTCAATTGTTTTTCCTTTCTCGATTAAAAAGGATGCAATTTGAATAGTTAAGGAGAGTCTTACCATGATGCATGCATCAATATTTGCCATTGCGGCTCTACCTTGAATCGCGTTAATTTCTTCTTTGAGTTTATTTGTCATATCTATCTCCTGTTTGCATCCTTGCACTGAGCCCTAATTCCAATTAGAGATTTCTTCTTCGATTAAGTCGTCTATTTCGTCGTTAGTGGCTTCTTCGTTGAGAAACAAACGAGCCTCGGTAATATATTTTTCTCGGTTCTCGTCAAAGAACTTTGAAAATTCAGGCGACCATCCCTGCCAGCATCCATTGAAGTCAACAATTGCATTATTCTCTGCCATATTTTGGATCATCATGTCAGCAGCAATGACGCCACATTCACGACAAAATCCTTTCAAGTCGCGTTTTCTGTAATAAGGTGAAACCTTAGAATCACAAACACTCTTGAATCGTTGCTTCCATCTCTGAATACAGCGACCGTGTAAAGTTTTCATGGTTATATCCTTTGGTTAAAGGGGTAGGATGGTTAGGCGTTACTCACAAACTGCCCAGCTTCATTACGCTTACGTTCGGTGTAATACTTAGGCGTCTTTCTTGATTGAGAACGTTTTTTCAACCACTCATCAACTTCTTCCGCTTCCCAAGCAACACAACGCACCGACAAATACATACGCTTTGGAAAATCTCCGTTCTTTTCTAATGTATAAATAGTTGAGCGAGAAAGTCCTGTTAGCTTTAAAACAGCAGGCATACGAATAGGGTTGATAGGTAATTTAATATTCATATCTAAACTCCTGTGGAGCGATACAGCTCCACATTAAATAGGATTACTGGTATTCAGGGCGCATATCATCAAGTGTGATAGAGAAAGACTCGTATAATTCATCACCAAGTTTTCTTTTGCTTGATTTAAGTAGCTTGTCTACTTTTTCAAATGCTTCTGTGGCTTCGGGTGAACCCGATTCAGGAAGTGAGTTGATAGAAGCTTCTAGGGCATTACGTGTATCAATGCGGTGGTATGCCTGTACTGCTTTATTTTTTAATTCAGTAAACAGGTTGATCCCCATTTCATTTTTTAAATTCTCAATTTCTGCACGAATATTTTTAGCTTCTTCGACAGTCTGAACATCATCAATAGCTAATCTAAATGCTTCAGCATCGAACTTAGGTATAAACTCGCCTTGAGCTTCTTTTACAGGTTCAGCATTATTTGGTTGTTGCTGGGTAGTGATTTCATCAATGCTTACACGTTCTTTCTGTGGGGTGATGTCTTTAATCGGACGATCTTCAAGTTCTTCTGGCGTATACACACCAAGAATAACTTCAGGACAATAAAGACGGGCCCAATATTTTACAGCGAGATACGCGATTTGTTGCTTAGGCATTGTTTTCCAAAGAGGTGAGTTTCTAGTCTGTACATCAGCAAGGTAAACAGGCTCACCCCATGTAATTTCTTCTTCACCTCTTAAAATTGCACCGACTTCAATAAATAAACCCGATTCATCACGTTTATCTTTCATGCCTACAATCTTTTCCCAGTCGCCACCGTATTTGTAATGGAACCGACCTACAACAGCATTTGAACTGGTAATAACTGCATTTACTAATTGGGCTTCATAACCAAGCACACCATTGATGACATGAGTTTTTTGACCGACAACGAAAGGATCCATTCCCCAACGTGCGGACTGCATTGTGATAGCAAGACAATCAGATGGTTTACCTTGCAGATGTCTTGGCACCGTTGCTGTACCTGATGCCATTAGCTCAGCAAATTTAACAATACGGTCTAATGATTCAGGATTAAAAAGTAATGATGTGTTATTCATTACTGATTGGTTTCTTTCGAGAGTTGCTACTTCTGACATAATATTTACTCCAAGCGTGCGACTGATTGTTCAAGTGCAGTTTTATTAAGCGACTTCGTTTTGCAGTTCTTCTAACTTTCTCTGCTCAAAGTCAGTGATACCGATAGTGAGAGTAGTGGTGATAGGCGCTGGCCAATATCCTGTATCCATAGCGCGTCTAATATCACGCAGTGTCTTTTTGTACTCTGCACGACCTAATTCAAGTAATTCAGGTAATGCTTCAACGATAGCGACCCAGTGGTAATGCTCGTCTTTGTTAACGAATATCCAGAAGAACTGATCCAGCATTGCCACATCACAATACATAGCTGCACTGATGTGATAATCGCGATTAATGATTTCTCTGCGGATCATGGCTTCAATGGCATCTTGTTTAAATCGACCAAGTGCTACTGATTTGAGGTCAAAACCTAATCGGTTATTTTCTGTTTGAATTTCGATATCAGGACGAACACGAATTTCAAGACCAGTATCTTCATCAATGCCGTAGTAGCTCACTTCTGATACGCGGTTAGGGTGATTTAATAAACTGGATGCTTCTTTGTGGTTCATAACAGCGTTACGCATGTTATTTGCCATTTCATAGTCAACGGTTTGAACGTGAATTTTTGAATCGTCACTAAGCCATTGGCTAATGATTTCATCCTCAAATACAGCATCAGGGTTAACTTCTTTAATGACCTGCATGAGATCATCTTTTTTGACGGGTTTTCTAAGTGGCTCAGGTTTATTTGTTTCTGCTAAATATAATTCAGGATTGATGCCGTTTATCTGCTCAAGTAATGCGTCTGTATTACCTGAGGTTTTCAATGGTGTTGGCAAAGTATCGTTATAGGCTTTGATACAGGCTTTCATTGCTGCACCAGTAAATTTCCCATCTTCAGGGATGGTTTTAAATTCATCGGGCAACTGCATGTATATCTGACCTATCTCTTCGGCTTTTCCGCTGGTGGAAAGTTGCGGTGTCAGAGTGGCATTATGTTCTTCAATAATCGCTTTTAACTCATCTTGTGAGAGCTTTTTAGGCAACTTATTGTTGTATTCGTCAATCCATGACTTCATTGTTTCCGTTGTTGTAAAGGCACCTTCTGGAATAATTGGTTTAACACTGAATTCAGCATCAAACTTTTCAGGCTCCATTGTTAACGTGTGAAATGCACTACCTAAGTCGAAACAACGCTTATTTTCACGTTCAATAACTTTTGTTACATGGCGTAACTCGTAATACATCAAACTAATACGAGCATCTTTTAGCATCGAACTACTGATACCGTTTGAACTGTGATACACCTCGTTAGGAATATCGGGATAACGACCAGGTTCAAAATAAGCAGGTTGGTCATTTTCTTCCTTTGGAATATCTTCCGCCTCCTTGTGTTGACCGTTTTGGTTATCTTTACTGGCGTTAAAAGTCACCTCTTCCTGAGGTACTTCCTTTTTTTCTACCTCATTTGAGGTTGTTTTTGGATTTATTAATGAGTTAAAGTGATTAACTCTATGACGAACGCTACGCATATCAGGGTTATCAATAAATGACATAATAGCGTTAACGATTTGCTCTTCACTGAGTTCGCTGCTGATATTAGGAACCAATGAAAGTGCAAGTAACGTGATATTAATAAAGTGTTCATATTGCTTAAACTCTTCTTTTTCAATATCACCATTGATATGAGCTGTTAGCGCATCTACTTGTTCGCTATCAGTAATATCTTGGTTAAGTAAAAGAGCTTTTGCAATCAACACATTTAAGTGCTTAGTGTCTGACATTTTGTTTACCTACTAATTGTTCTGTTTGTAATGCGAGCTTTCTTACATAAGCCCACTCAATACCGGCTTTAAAATTGTCAAATGACTGTGACTCATTTAAGCCAGATAAGGTAAATACATGCTTACCGTCTTTGATATAAAAGATCATGACTAATCACCAAATTGGTTATGTCTGAGCGCATTAAAAAATCAGTCTCTTTTATCCATATTGTTAAAGAGCTATTAACCTAATTGGTTAATCTTTGTTTTTAATCATAACCACAAATTAACCAATGTCAACCGATAAAAATAAATAATTTACCAAAATGGATATGAATTTGTGAACAAGGTCAAAAAGGCACCAGTTTATTCTAGTGCCTAAAAACGTTATAAATGCCTAGTTATTTTTTCAACTCTTTGATTGTGAATGCGTATTTCTCTGATTGTTTCATGTAACTCAATAAGAGAAAAACGAATGTGATTTAAAGCTCGTTCTGCTTCAGTAACATTGTTTCCACACTTCTTTAGATATGAAATAGCATTATGCAAAACGCACTGATTAGGATTATTAGCAAATTCATCGATTAATTGAGATGGTTTTTTGTTGGTAAGTGGGAATTTGCATTGGTTGGCAGGGATAAACTCACCTTCATGGATGGTGCGTTGTAACTGATCGACAAGTGCTAGTAATTCTTCTGTTGATGCGTTGTTTGGTAATGAGTTACCGATACGAGTATTAGGTTTATGTTTAGTGAAATAGTTATCTTCTAAAATTTCGAATACATCCCATGCGCGATCGGTATCTAACATTTTAGCATGGCGTGCAGCACCACGTTCTGTCCATAGAATTAAGCTACGAGCTTGCTTTGCAACAGACCAACAATTAGTGGGTCTGTTTTTAAAATCCTTTAAAATAGAACCTGTGAGTTTAAAGAAATGTTTACCAGCAATAAATCGCTGGTTATTTCTTGAGTAATTCATTTGGATGTTTTTGGTATCTGTTTCATAAACATTAGCCAATAATTCAGTAGTAATAACTGGCATATTGTTATGAACAATGGAGGGTAAATTAGATGGAGAAATACTTAAACTTGTCATGGAGATCACCTTTGTAGTTAGGTTAATCACCACAGCTGAGACCAATCAGACTGGTGGTGAACTGTACGGAGTTGGTCTTACCGGCTACAAAGGGAACCGGCGCACCCTGAGGTGCCTCCGCACAGTCCACCATTGAATAGGTGTAGCTGTATTTCGCATACAAAAAAACCGCTTGCGCGGTGTATGCGCCTTCGTAGTTATCAGGAGACCAATCCCGACATCAGATTTTGCTGATGAATAATCACTATGGCGCATAAATAAGGGAATGTAAATTACCAAAATGGTTAATTAATGTAAAATAAAAAATATAAAATTAACCAATTTGGTTGTTTTTTTTGTGTTATTCAGCTGATGACTCAAGGTCTTTTGGATGGTGTTTATTGATAATAAACTCAATAAAATTTTCAATTGCTGATTGTTCGCTTGCAGGTAATCTAGCATATAACTTTCTATCGTAATTGATATCGCTTTTGTTATTTTTAGGGATTAGTAGTTCGTATGCTTGGCGATCCATTGCTTTGGCTATTGCATCGATGCTCTCAGCAGTTGCACTGGCTTCACAATTGATAATGCGATTTACGGTTGATTGAGCTAACCCGGAATCAATGGCGAGTTTCACTCTTGATTTGATACCGTCTTTTAGCATGAATGTCGTAATATTATCTGAAATTATTTTTCCAATTTCTGTTGGAATATATTCTTCATTTTCTGACTCAACGTGGCCGATTTTTAGATGGTCTACATCCATCCAATATTTAGATATTTTTGTTACGTATTCAATTTTACGTGACATTGGGTCAGTGAGTTCACGGTGACTCTTTAAATCTTTTGGTGACAGATAACGAGAGATCATGCTTGGTGCTACACCAAGAGCATCAGCCAGCAATTTTTGCTTACCTTCGTAATAACGCTCAATAATATAAATCAGATTATCTTTTCTAATTTCAGCAATGCTTTTCATTTCCAAGTCCTTTGGTGTCTATTCTTTATACAAATTTGATTAACTTATGGTGTATTAAATAGATAAATAACCCTTTTGGTAAAGTACCAAATTGATTATTATCATTATTAGGTTAATCAATCAGGTGAATGTATGGAAGTTTTCGACTTTAAAAAATTTTGGAATGGCTTAACGATTAAGCAAAGAGAAGCATTCTCTCAAAGAACGGGGTATAGCCAACTGTATCTATCACATCAGCTTCGCTATGCAAAACGCAAACCTTCACTAAATAAACTCAATAAGTTATATGATATCTGTGTTGAGTTCGGTGCAGATACAACCAGAGAGCAATTAATCAATTTCTTTATTCGATAATAATTCAAAGGCTGTTTATAGATAAGGATCACTTCGGTGGTCCTTAATTTTTTACTGATAACCAATAAGTCTTTTTAGGTTGATCTATTTTAAAATAATGGATAGTATTTGCACATACACATAATTAAAT
>NZ_JAABLT010000016.1:0-18409 GCF_009915125.1 Proteus sp. G2673 | reverse complement strand
AATGAAATCAGTATGTAACGCCCTTCTAAGCCGTAGGTCACAGGTTCGAATCCTGTAGGGCGTACCATTTAAAATCAATAGGTTACATTCATTTAAAATTCTCTACTTTTCTTAAGTGGGACGGATTTGTGTCGTTATTACTAAGAATGTCATTAATTTTACGTACATGTTCTGTTAAGTGAGCGCATTTTATCAAGCTATAAACTATTATTTTGTTTCTATCAAATAAGCATTTCGCTATTAAATTCTTTCATTTATATTTCTATAAATAATCCAAATTATTATTAATAATATTTTTTATCCAATTACCACTATATCAGAGCTAGAAAAAATAGTGGTTTATTCATTACAAATTTAAATTAAATAATATATAAATTTTTTAATGTTACATATATTAAATATTAATTAATAAAAAATACTATGGTATTTTTATATTGGTGTTTATAGGTGTAAATAAGAATTAGTAGATTAATAAAAACCATTGTTAATGATTTGTGTTTTTTGTGTTGTAAATAAATTAAGTAATCAAACGATTGATTTTATAATAACGTATTCTTATTTTAATAGGAATATTAGTATAAAAAACAATCTTACGCTTAAGGTTATAATTTTATTTATCTTGTTAAAAGAAGAATAAATTTAATAATTTCAATGTGTTGTGTATATTCTCTTTCTATAAAGTTAAGTTAAATATAAAACTATAAATTTTTATATTTTCTTATTTAAGATGACGTCTTTTTTTATTTCTCAATACAATGACATCACTCGAGTATAATGTTTTTTCTGTCCATGCATTAAGTATTGGTGACATTGTTTCAGAGGTAAGTAATAAACTTTGTGGTGATATACCAAGTATATAAGAAATGGTAATCAGCTGATCTACTGTTATTTTTATATGCCCATTTTCTAAGCGTGAGTAATGTTGCTGGCTAATACCGAGGCGTCGTCCCATTTCAATTCCTGTTAGTTTTAGTTGCTTTCTTTTCTGCTTTATTCGTTGGCCAACAATAGTATTAAGTTCGCTCATATCAATATCTCCTATTTTTTTAAATAATAACGTAAAAAAAACAGCAGATCGATATAAACGATCAAAGTGTGATTATTGATAGTCAATGACTATCAAAAGTTATTTATTAACAGTTTTAAGCAGTTTTACTTAAATCAAATAATTAGATAGATTATATTAATATTTAATAGTTTTTTAGCTTTTTGATAATGTAATAAAACAGTTAATTAAAAATGATTTAAGGTTATTTAACGTTATATACAATAAAATATTTTATTACATTTTTTTGTTTTAAATAAAACCAATTAAGATTATTTTTATCGTTATCACTTTTTAATAATTATATTTTTATTTAAATTAACTTTCTCTTTTTCTATAAAATTAGAACTAAAAATTAACTAATTCATTAATGTTTATTAATTATAAAGTCAATATTTAATACCATGGTGTTACTCTAAATATGATGAATATTAAAATAATATATAGAAATGTAAATTATTTTAAATTTAAAATATCGGAATAACCTTATTAACAAAATTAGTAAAAATAAGTAATGTTACGATTATTCACTAGCTAATGGTCAAGTATTTTCAGTTTATGGTTTGATAGTTTATTAACTATAATTTGGCATTTTATCAATGTAATCATCTAATGATGTAATGAAAAAAGGGGAATGAAGGGATGATTAACACCAGAGTTGGGAATAGAATAAAAATGTTAAGAAGACAATTGAAAATAACAGAAAATGAAATGTCTGAGAGGTTGGGAATAACCATGCTACATTATTCCCAATTAGAGGATGGGTATATAAAAATAACAGTAGATCAGCTGATTACCATTTCTTATATACTTGGTGTTACGCCTCAAAGTCTTATCTTAGAAGCTAAGAAAACAGACTTCATGGTATTTGAGGATAAGCACTCGATAACTCAACCGAGTGAAATAGTTATATTTAGAAAGAAAAAAATTATTTAAAAAACATTGGTATATTACTTGTTGATATTGAGTTTTGATAAGTATATTGATCATTTTTAGTTGTGTTAATTAAAATTATATTTCTCAAAACTCAATAACCAATAGCAAAACAGCCATCTTATTATAGGATGACTTTTTTATATTCATTTTAACACCTTGAAATATAAATAATTAATAATTTTTATTATAATTAGTTTATTAAAAATTAATATTTATTAGTATTGCTAATTGAAACAGAATATAAGTAAGGTATATTTAATTTAAAATTAACTATTTTGGAATGACTTTTTCTTTGTAGTCTAAGATTATTTTAATTAAATCCATGAGGCTAACAAAGGTAGTTCTCCTATAAAGTAAACATATAATACAGCTATTTAATAAATTAATAGTACTAATAAGTACTAAATTCCTTATCAAGTATATTGTTTAATTATTCATAACGTAATAATGAATATCGATTCAATAGTTGTTTAAAATGATTATCTATTTGTTGGTATTCATAGTCTGAAATTGAATTTTGTGTTGGTTGTTTCTCAAGTAAGCGTAACTCTTCTTCTAAAGGTTTAGCTTGATTGAAATGTTGGCGGGCTTTGAAAATGATAGATTTTAATTCAGAGCCTGTGATGTAATTTTTAGGATTACCATCAAAGCTATCTAATCTTTGGCTTAATCTATTAAGTTCACTCATACCTTTAGACCATTGATTGAGTTGTTCATCCGTGGTGGCATTGATTTTTAGATTGTTTTTCCAAAACTGTGTAAATGCTAAAAGCTCTGGATTATCTTCATACTGATCGTTTAAATAGCTGATGACTTCGAGCCCATAACTCTGTGTCCATGTAGGCGAAAGTAATGTGAGTTCATCTAAACGTTTTTTGATCACACCAATTTGTTCTGAATTGAGTGTCTTTGTTATATTTGTACCATTTACTGTTTGTTGTTTAATAAGAGAGCCAGCGTCGGCGTTAATGGTTGGAATATAGGGAAAAGCATCTGTTAGATTGTTATTTTTTAATTCAGATAACCAAAAATAAAATAAGATAAAAAATAATAAACTACTGGCTAGCGTGCCAATTAAAATACCCCGCCATAGCTCCTGCCGAGATGTCTTTTTTATGGGAGACTGTAATGAAATGGATGAGGATATATAGGTTTTTGGTGACGTAATACTTTCTTTTTCATTAAGGGATGCAGATAAATCAGTATCGATAATTTGAGGTGAAATCTCATCTTCTTTATTGACAATAGAAGATAATTCGGGAGAATTAAAATTACTATCTAATGTGTCTGCATTTTCTAATTGTCTTGCTTGAGCAATAATTAAGTTCTCTAGATAATCAAATTGAACAAGATGTTTAATTTCTAATATTTGAAGATGATTATTGATACTTTTTAATAATTCTTCAATTTGATAAAGGATAGGCAAGTCAGAATAAACAAAAGCCGTTCCACGAATACCAGAGACTAGCTGTTGACTTAAGGAAGAAAGAATATTGATACGCGTATGTGTTTGTACAGGCCATAATGTTTGCCAATGTTGGATAAATATTTTATGAATAAGGTAAAGTCCTTCATTTAAACCATCAAGCCCAGTTTGATTCTGGCGACATACAACAAACCAAGATGCAGTTTGAAGATCGACACCATTTTGATTAAATAAAGAGATACACAATTCATGGACATATTGCCAATTAATATCTGGGCGAGCTGGATGAAAACGTTTATCAAGCTCTTCTTTAATAGCAATAAATTGATTAAATACGCGAGGATCACTTCCAATTGAAAGTGAATCTAAGTAAGAATTCATATTTTCCTCAAGGTAAATGATGATCTTAATAAGATAAAAACAAATCTAAAAAAAGAAAATTAAGAATAAGGGTAAGAAATAACATTATGACAAATAAGATTGTTTTTTTAAATGATGAAGAAATATTCTTCCATCAGGTGAGAACTCAGTACCATAACGAATAAGTCCTCTTTCATGTAATTCAATATCTAAAGAATAACATAATTTTCCAAATTCATTTTCAGGTAATATACCTAGTGTAACTGACTTTATTCTCGGTTCATATTTTAGTAATGTTGTTGATAATATAGACATTACTTTATGTGAACTTCCAGGTAGTCCTTGAATTATTTTACTCATATCAGGTAACCCATAATCAGGTAGATGTTTTAATGTTCCTGCTCGTGAATTTAATATTCGACGAATATTATCCATAATAGAAAGAATAACCTGATCTTCTTCTGATATAGAATCAACAGGTAATCCTCCTGAAAAATAACCCGTTAGCATTTCATAGAGAGAAGGTTGTGACATCGTTATTTTTTATCCAAAGGTTGTAATATTAGTGTATTTTCAGAAAGTTCAATTTTACGTGCTTTATCAGGATCGAGTTCGTTTTTAGGAATAACAATTCGCCAGTTGTTTTTAGCTTCATTAGGTGTATGAAACATTGTAGCAATAGCGACAAATTCAGTTTCTTTTTCCATTGGCATATCGAGAGAAATAGATTCACCAGGGCGAATACGTAAATCTTTTTGTGCTAATAAAGAGGATTTTAAAACGTCGTCATTTTGATTAAACAGTGAAAGATAATCGCTATTATTAAAAGTATCTGCTGACTTTAGTTGAAATACTCGAACAATGACAGAAAGTGATGAACCATTATCATCAGTATTAAGTGCTTCTCTTGCGGTAAAGTCCAAATGCAATATTTTGATCTGTTTATAAAAAATAGATTTTGTTAAAGAGACAGTACCATCACTGATGGTTTGTGTTAAACCACAGCCTGCGATTGCAAACGTTACGATAAATAGCAGTGCTAATCTGCGAGTAGAAGAAAGAAATGTTTGCGATTTAAAATTGATAATTGCCATATTCATCACTTTTATAATGTTGAGTGCGGTGGGTTAGATATTGATAAAAACCAAGTCCAATGGTGATAAAAGATGCAGGGCGAGTTTTTTCAATCTGGCTGTAAGGCCGCATAACAGCGGTTCTACCTAATTGTACCCCTTGATTTTTAGAGGTACTTAATGTTGCATCAGGTAATAAATGTCTGGGTAATGTTAAACGTAGTCGCGCATTAACTCTTGATCCCAAATAAACACGAAGTAATGCCATAAAATCCTGATAAATGTTGCCATCTGGTAACCAACCTTTTGCTTCTTCCTTGTTTTCGGTGTGTAGCTTTATTAATACTTGGCTATTTACATCAATAGCATAACGACCTAAAACAGGTTTATTTTCTAATGTTGCAGGTTGTGTGCACGACATGATTGTGAGAGTGTCGAGTGCAATTCTTCGGGGATCGTGAGGTACAATACTGACTTTTGTTGATGGTGCTAATAATTTTACTAATGCACTAATACCTTCGGCTGTACGTGTTGGTAAACGTAAGATCCCTAATAGTGCCAAAAAGCGAGATAAAGGTGATTGCACATGATTAGCACAACCTGGAATGCCTAAACCAATTAAGCCATAAAGATATTGCGATGTTTTATCTGATCCACCTTCTCCAAAAGTCGCAGGATAAGAATATTTGCGCCAGATACGATAAAATTGGGTAGTAAGACGGTGGTTAAAAATATCTAAAAAGTCAGTGAGTGAATCTGTACCATCGCGGTATTGTGCAATATCGTCAAGGTAAGCTGTTGGCAGTGGTGATGTAATACCATAAAGTCCCAAAAAAGTAGTATGTAAGCTTGGTATTGTGCTTTTTCGATATTTGTCTAGGGGGTCAGTTCCTTTGATCTCTGTGGCAGGAAAACCCATGCCACGATGTGGGCGAAAACGAATAGGATCAGTTTTCGGATCATGAGAACTCCCTAATTCAGGTAATTCGGGGTTGGATTTTTCAAGTAATTGGCAAAAGCGGTAGAAATTCACATAAGGTAATTTTTCACCTAAAGCCTGAATTAGCGAGGTAGCTGTGGATTGTGGCTTTCTTTCCATTGAATTCGTTTTCCTGTTGGCAAAATAATCAGCGTTAATTGATTAAAAAGATGAACATCAGCATAAAGTGCAAAAAAGCGATTAAGCATTTCTCCAAATAAATGAATATCACCTTCACCATTAAAACCATTGCTATCAATCGTGACTTCGATATCAATACCTCGCTGTAAAAAACCTTTCTCAAAGCGTTCAATTAAATGATGTTCTACATGAATAATGGCATCGAGTTTTCTATGGTTCATATCATCATCTCGCCAATCATAAAGTGCGAGAGTGCCTTGTAATACTTCAGCATTATCCATCATGTTAAGAAAGCTAGAGCCTAAATGGCTTAGTACTCGCCAGTGGAAGCGATCTTCTGAAGGAGGATAAAGAGGAAGTGTTGGCTTGCACAAATTACATACCGTTAATGGGATCTGTAAGGTTTGTTCTGTTCTATCAAGTAAGGTACTTTGTAGTGCTTTGCGAGGTAATTGCCCATTCGTGCCAGTAAGTTGTAATGACAGGGTTTCTGTTTGAGTTGTTAAATCAATCTCTTGTTGTTCCCCTCCTAGTATAAGCCAAGTATCATGAAGACCTGTAACACCACGCTTCACTCGGGTGTGATAATAACGTTCAGGTGCATTATGCCGTAACATACCACCACGATGACGAAAGCTAGTAAAGGGGACATAAACCGCTTCATTTGTACGCTGAGAACCATATACGCTATCAACACTATAGATTTCAGTATGCCCATCTTGAACACGACGAGGTCGTAATAAATATTCACTTTCCAATCTATTAACAGTCAGTGGATCGGCTTCTATATTAAAAAGGTTGATAACGGGGATGCAATGTAAACGTATATTTTCCTCATTTAATGTAAGAGAGTTATCCCACAATGTATTGAGAACAATATCTAATTCAAATTCAGATGTTTCTTCAGGAAAATGGATATCATCTAATCCATTAAGTGAAACAAACATAAACTTTTCACGGAAAGAAAAATATTCGAGTAATAATTGATAGCCACTAAATGTGGTGTCTCCTTTAGGCCAAAGAGTGTCTGTATTCTTAAATCCTCCTGGTGAAAAATAGAGAGGGATTGCTATTCTATCTTTTGACTGAGGGAGCTTTAGATAAGTTTTGGCAACTTGTTTAGTTAATGCTAAATGCAGTGCATTAGTTGTTGGAATATCGCCAGATAAATAAAACGAGAGTTCATGAAGGCTCACTTCAGGCCAATTAATCATTTCACTGCATTTAAATTTTAACCGAATAGCTGAACGCCCATCTGGCTCGGTAGTTAAATTTACAGCAGCAATTTTTATTGGATTAAGCGTTAAATCTTGTGTTGTTCGATAGTGACAAATCGTTTTTTTAGGACCGATAGGGCGGGAAAGAACCTCAAATTGAGCAGGTATTTTATCCGTCATTTTCATTTTTTGAATGTCAGGGGCTAATTCAACAATGGATAATGATGGAATTATTTGTAAATAATGAGGCCATAATAAACTGACAAGACCTTCTGTTAACTCAGGTAAATCATCATCAATTTTTTGTCTTAATTGCCCCATTGAGAAAGCAAAACCTTCAAATAAACGCTCAACAAAAGGATCGGGGGTGCCGGCTTTATCCAAATCGAGCATTGCCGCTCTATCGGGATGTGCTTGCGCGAACTCTTTGGCGGCTTCTCTAAGATAGCGCATTTCTGCATCAAAATAGCGAAGGGTTAAATCATCCATTAATTTGATACCTTGATTTTTCGAGTAAAAGATTAGGAATATAAAATTGCAGAGCGAACGGGATCGATAGCGGTTAATTCACTGAGTAATAGTTCCATCTGTTGTTCTATGCGGGATTTATCTGAGGTGTTACGTTGAATTTTGGCTCGGAAAAGATGAAGTTGTCGTGCCTTCACTTCAAAAATATAGTTGGGTTCCCATTGTGTTAACGACATAGAAAGTGCTTTTTTATCGAGTTCGCGCAATAAATTTAATGCCAGATCGTGGCGAGCGAATTGTTCTGCTATTCGTGCCATTATGAGATTTAATAACCATTTTTGTCTTGAAGTGCTGATATCAGGGCGATGTTGTAGCCATTTTAATGCAACGTCTATACCTTCATTATCAGCTTGTAAGATAGCTTCGGTTTCTAATGCCAGTATTGATTGATCTTCAGATTGATTAGGAACATTAGTTGATAACCCTTGCATGACATCAAAGTTTTCTTCCATAACCTGTTGTTTTATCCAACTTAATGTGACTTCATCGGCAAATGGCGTGCCATCTTCCCATGAGAGTTTCTCTAAATCAGGAAGACGGGTAAGGAATTGTTTTAAATCGTTTTTTATAATATCAGACCATGCATTCCAAGGCGCAGGGGATTTACTAAGTGCTTGATAGAGATACCATTGCACATCTAACCAAAAATGGTTAACACCTTCTGCAAAAAGCTTATCCGCTTGCTCCGCCAGTTCCCCCCAGCTTTGTTGTAAATAGAGGCGTTTAAGTTGTGCTCTTGCATCGGTTCTTGGTGGTGAAAGGCGAGTACGACCTTGCTGATCTTGTGGTGGAAGTTGATGGATCGTATCCCATCTCACCACTTTCATTAATCTATGTCCTGCTAACCAACCATGAGATTGATTACGTAGATAATTAGCGAGCATTTTGGATTGTTCTAATAATTCACGACCCGACTGTATGGTCTCTATTGGTGTGCTCTGTGAAATTGAAGGAGAAGTGGAACTGTTGTAAGTTGGATCAGTCCGACTAATGTTTTGTGGGACTAATGAATTTGTCCCGCCTGATTGAGCTAGGCGTTTTTCGAGTGCTTGATATAATCCTGAAAATTGTGGCTTTTCAGTTTCATTCCATGTTCCAAGCTCTGTTTCAATGTTGGCTAATAAGGCGATAATACGAGAAAATTCATTATGATCGACCTCGGGATAAAGCGATAAGCTATCTAAAACACGTTGCCCAGATAACCACTCTAAAGCAGATTTCCGACTAGTGGCTCGGCTCGGTAATAATGTGTCGTGATAGCGAATAAGTAATCCAGCCAAAAGCCCCAAAGAATCGGCAAGTCCGTGTTCACCTTCTTTGTGCAAGCGTGCCCAAATATAATAAGTTACAACTCGCATATCTTTGCAGGTATTAAGTAGCAACTTTTCAGCAAGTAAACAAATGAGCTCCGTATCGGCACCAGAGAGTTTATTAACTTCTTCTTTCATTCGCTCAAAGTCATCTTCATAGCTGGGATCATCACCAACAGGTTGATTAGGCGTAATGGGTAATAGCCAACGATCCCATAAACTGATTTGTTGTTGAGCAAGTTGTTGCGCTTTGTTTGTATCATCAGCAAAGCATGATGAGATTAAGGTATCCAATAAGGACATAGTGAGCGTATTTCCTTTTGAGATATTAGGGAATGTGATTTTTATTTAATCCAAAAAAATTTTTTCTGGTAACACAAAATTACGGAGTTGTAAGAGTGCAATTGGACCCTCACCCATTTCTGTTCTTAAGGTGTAGTTAAGTGACTGTCCATTTAAGGTTTTCCAACTGACAGAATAACTGCTGGTGTTACCGGCATAAGGGGTGATATTGGCATCTTCCAATAAACGGATAATGCCCCAGACGCCACGATAATCGCCATAAATACGTGTGCCTGTATTCGTTGTGATCCAACTGAGCGATGCACCAGAGGCAACGGTATCTGCTGGCCAAACAAAGCGCTGCCATTGCGGTTGTTGGTTATCATAGATAAGAGACTGTTTATCTATCATAAGATGGGTTTGCATGATGTTTGGAGATGTCCCAGGGCGTAATTCAAAGTAAAGACGCGCTTCACCATTCGCAAAAACCACATCCCCTAAGTAGCTTAGTTTATCTAAGGCTTTTAAGAACTCGGGATTAAACGTTAAGCCTTGGGCATTGGTGGTATCGGGTACCCAGTGCGTCCCTTCTTTATGTAAAACACCGCTAAGGTGAGTCTCAAGAAAACGTTGAATACGCCCATTATCAGGGCGTAAATATTGCGCCATAAGAGGCAGTGAGATTTCACTTTGCGTATTTTTGAGTGGATAACGTCCACCAAAGGCGCTATTCCAGTCATTCACAACCGCATTTCGCCATTGGGTATTGATACCTTGCGCAGTCGGCGCTAATAGCTGTTGCCATGCTTGAGATATCGGTTGTACCAGTAGTGTTTGCCCAAAGCCATTCCACTCTTGACCAAAGCTTGCGGCGATTAAGCTTCCGTAATCTTGTGTTTCGGATAAATCGACCGTTTTTCCTTCGAAAACACTGCGGGCTAAGGCTTGAGACATCGCTTGGGGATCAGGTGCATTAACTACTTGTTGGAGTTTTAAACGTACTCGCGTTACACGTGTAAGATAAGCTTGTAAGCTTAATGCATCACTATTTTGTACTGCAGATTGCGGATCAGTAAAAGCCAGTATCGGTGCAAAAACAGGCTCTAGAGGGCCTGTGAACGCTGCTTTTTGGCTAATTACTGGTTGTTGCTCTTTGTTTAATAAATCTTTGGCGGAATTCACAAAAGAGTCAGCGAGCTTTTCTTGCTGGCGACCGGTTTTACCTTGATAAGAAAGCGTATTCATCAGTGCAATAATGGGGGACTGTCTGATATCGCTCATAAGTGTGAGTTGATCAATTGTATCAGATAAACTCTGTGTTTCTCGCCACTGTAACCCATTGAGAAAGCTTAACCAACTGCCCGAAAAATCATTAAAATAGCGCTCGGTGAGATTTTGTTGCAGTTTTTCAGGTGAGATATCAATATCGGCCTCTTTTTGTGTGTCACTCAATACCCAATCTATTTCTTCTCGTCTTTCATGAACGGCTTTTTTAATCGCAGGTTCAATCGACTCTTCCCAGGCTTTACGCGTAAAAATACCGGGTATCGTTTCAGTGGTGCTGAGTAAGAAACTGACATCGGTATCCCCCGTCATATCATCTAGCGTCATATCCGCAAAGTTATGTTGGGCTTGCTGTAAGATTTTTTGGTAAAGCGCAGATTCACCATTACGTTGACCAATTTGTCGTATAAGAATAGTGCGACTTCCGGCGACTAAAGTACGATTAGGTTTGATAGTCCATTCATTATGATACGGCAATTGAGAGGCATAGAAGGTTAATAGCTCAGTGCCTAATGTTTGCCATTCACCGTCTTTTAGATCTTCATTTTGATGCCAAATATTGAGTACATTTTCAGTAAAAAAAGTGGGTTCGATACGAGACGGCTCACTCATCATTAAATAAGCTTTCAATATTTGATAAGCAGATTGCGCGCCTTCTATGCGTTCAGCACTTTCGGGTGGAAGCTGCACAAAGCTTTGAAGATAAGCTTCGAGGCGCTGTTGGGTCGAGTCACGTAATAATGGCAACATGGACTGGCTATAAACCGGCCATAAATGATGGAGCAATTGATTGTTACTACTTAAGCCAAAGCGTAACCAAAATGGCACCGCAGTCTGTTCGCGATAACTCAATAACCCTAATGTTTGTTGCAATCCATATTGGGCTTGTAAACGCGCAAGTTCAGACTGGTGATTGTCTGTTGCCAACTGCGCTTGTTGCTGGCTTTGAGTAATTAATTGGCGATTCATAAAGTAAGAGACCACCATACCAATGCCCCACAACGTCATGGCCGTTGCGACGGTATATTGCAAAATACGTTTTGAATTTAAACCTAACGGTGAAGCTTTTAATTGTGGTGGAAGTTGTTTATTTGCAGAGAGTAGCGCTTTCCAGTGTGTATTCTCTGTCCATTGGTTATTTAACGATGTCGTGGAAGATGAAGATAGATTCTCACGAACAGGTGTACTAAAGAGCATGCCCGCAAAGGGTAATGAGCGATAACCCGATAAAAGTGGCGCTAAATTATTGGCGAGTTCTTCACATCCTTCATGCTGTAAAAAACGGGCTAAAGCTAATAAATAAGTGTGTGTTTGATTATGTAATACGGCTTGTGTGCCTTGCTCAATAAGTGCAGGTAAGCATTTTTTTAAGTCAGTAGACAGCTCTTCAGAAGTGGTTTTTAATGGCACAGAATAAAGTACTGTAGGTGTTTCATCTGCGGTTATTTCACCGTTATTACTGACGTTCCATAGCCAAATAGGCGCCTGCCAGCGTAATTGACGAAAGAGCTGGTGGAAATAACGGCTTGCGATGTCTGTATTGGCTGGGTTTAAGTGATTAAATAAAGAATGGCCCAATGGTTGTTGCGATAGACTATTCTCAGAGACCCAAATAACCGCATCAAGCGGACGGCGGCGACGCAGTTGTTTTAAATCTTGAATTAAATTTTCATCAATAGGTTGATGGATATCGCCACCATAGATAAGCAACGTACCGTTGTTTTCTTGCCAGCGTTCAGTCGTTAGATTAGGAGCGAGTTTTTCAATAGAAGAGGAGGTGCCAATAAGGAGTTGGATTGATAATTTAGTTTTGTAAATAAAAGAACCATTTTCTTTTATATTTAAGGTGTTGTTTTTTTTGTTGGTTATATTTTCTTTATCATTATTTTCATCGTCAATATCTATAGTAATCTTGGGTTTTAAATAACGAGAAAGAAAAAAAAGGACAATTAAAGAGAGTGTAATTGAAAAAACTAATAAGTAAGATTGTGTTGCAGTTATCGATACTTTATTAAATATGACAAATAAAAATACAATTGTAGTTAATATAATTATTGAAAGAATGATAAATATTGAAATATATCGAGTTATTTTTGATTTCATTATAAATTCCATTTTTTATTGAGCGTTTTTAAAAAATAAAATTTCCAGTAAAAATTAATGTAAATTTTTTTAATCACACTAATTATTATAATAGTAAAAAGAAACGAAGTTGAAATAATGATTATTCTTTCATTATCAAACTCTACATTTTCAATGTTATTTTTAATAACAATGGAAATAAAAGTGAAAAAACCCACAAGAACTGTACCTATTGGGAATGATGATTTTGGTATGTTTGCATAATGATTTTTAATATATGATTTTTTAGTTCCTATTGTTTGGCAGTAGTAGATGCCATCTAGTTTATAAAATAAAAGCTGGCTATTTTTTCTGAATTTTGATAGGGAAATTAGTGCTACTAAATGATATATGGATAATTCTTTGTAATTGTCTATATATTCATTAAAAAAATAACCTTGTGGATAGCTTTCTAAGGATAATTGATAGCTTTTTTCGTTTCTTAACTTTATTAAGATATTGCTTGAATTTACTTCTTCAATATCAATAAAATTGACCTGTTTTATATCCTTATTACTTTGTTGTCGAATTAATGTCATTGTTTTGATGCTCTCATCTATATTATCCATATTAAATGGCATTGGTTGAAATAATTTTAAAAATCCCTTTCCTTGGTTATGAGATAGTATAATTAAACTTGCAAATTCATTTTCTTCATTAGTAGATAATGAATAGTTGTTGATTGAGAAAATAAATGTAGTTACTTTCTTGCTTCTAATTAAATTTAATTGTTTGCTATAGTCTGGTTTTTTTTGAAAGATGATCTCATAATTATTTAGGTAGTTATCAAAAAATGATTCTAATTTGTTTTTTATAAAGTCACTCTGTTCAAATAAACTATTTATTATAATTAAATGGTTTTCATTTTTACTAATTTTTATATCCTTGATACTATTTGTTAAAAGTTTTACTATATAAAAAACTCTTTCCTCACCAACAATATTTTCTCTTTCTAAATCTATTAATTTATTGTTTGATTTTGTTTTTTCAAATGTGTTTTCGTTATTGAAGTTGGAAATGATTGATGAGTTGTTAGATATTATATTTGAATAGATTAAATATAACTTATCTTGCTTTAACTTTATCCATTTAGTTAGTAAATCGGCTTGCCAAAAACACCAGTAAATATAAAGAGTTTTCTTTATTTCCCAAAATAGAGTGTATGAAGATAATAACAGTAGAGAAATTAAAAAAATAACTGAAGATAATATTACACCATCATGACTTATGATATAACTATTAAAATTTGTTTTTATTATAAATTTCAATATAAAAAAATAAATTAAATTTATAAATAGTATTGTGCTACTTACAGTTAATAATGGAAATGGTTTATTTACCCAATGTGGTGGATTATAAGGAGGTGTCCAATATTTCATTTATATTTCCATATCATTAGAAGTTGAGTAAATAATAGCACCACATTGTGTCTTACAACCATCAAATACAATTCCTTTACCATCCTCATTATAATGTGAGCTACTTTCAATAATTTGATTATCTCCGTGTAGAGGACATGAAACAGTATCATAAAGAAGAGTGGCACTTTTCCCATCAACAATAAGAGTAGAACTTGATGATATAACTTTACCTCCATGTGATGTGGGGTCACCGAGTCGAATAATATTTTTCATTTTATTTTCTCTAAATAGATTTTTTGATATTGTTAATTATAATATTTTGTTTAATCAATTAAATATTGCCTTCTTTAATGGAATAATATTCCCTCTCTTAATTTATCCATGAAAAAATAATAATACTAGGCAAATGAGATTTAACATAAATAATCCTTATTTACATGGTGTTATTTTATTTCGGTATGATGATAAATATTATTTTTTAATTATATAATCTCGCCCATAGTCACCTAGCTTTGACATCGGGGAAATGGAAGGATCACTGCAATCAAATCGGGTTTGTCCTGAAGGTGTTCTTATTCCAGAGAGGGGAGCTTCTAGAGTATGAGGTTTCCATGTTCGATTTTTTATCTCTTCAAGGGTTGGATAGGGCTCTTTTTTCCAATATGAAATATCTAGTGGAATATTTTGGGTAGAAGAATTAAAACTTCCCCCAATATAATAATAGCTATCCGTTACCACAATAGTAAAATAAGTGGTCTCATGTACAGGATTAAGCGTCTTATTCCCAAGCGGTGTAATGAGTGGCATTAATTTTCCTTTAGAATAGAGTAAAACCGAGCTTTGGCAACCATCACGCCGACCTGCGCAACCATGCCAATTACTGGATGTAGCAGGAAAAGCGATATAATCATCCTGTGTGGCAGCCCAAATTAAACGGCCACGAAAGTTACATGCCGAACCGTTATACACTTTAAAGTGGGCTTGCGTTTGTGTGTTGTTATAAAAAGTATAGCCTTCTCGTTTTTCATTAAATTCTTCAAGGGTAAAAAAACGGTGGTCGTCAATACGGTAAATGACCACGGGCGGTTTAAAGGTTTTCCGTAATTCGGCTAATTGACGTTGTTGCTCAATCTTATCTTGTTCTGCTTTAATCGCGGCTTTTTCTTTTAATGATAAACAGCCGGTTAATAGTGTGGCACTAAAAATAAACAGTAATGAGAACTTAATACGATGCAATAACATGGCTTATTCCTTTTAATTGTGCTGATTTATTTAAAGTGATTTTTAGATAATTAATATTTTTTCTTTTATGGCTTTTTTATTATTTCGGGCATTTCAGGTATATCTAATACACCTTTCTCCATATAGCCATCTAAGCCACTTAGCCAATCCGCATATTTTCTTAACTCATCCATTTTTTCTGGACTTCTACCTATTTCACAATAACCAATAGGTAAATCATAAGTGACTACACGACGAAGAAACAGTGAATTTCTTGGTAATGTACCATGATCAGTAGGGCGTTGATTATATTCGCGAATACGTGTTCTCATCTCTTCTAAGGTTTCATATTTTGTAGTTGCATTTTTTTCTTGAGGATCTAATAGTGGATTATTCTGGAGTATTTTCTTCTCTTCTGGGGTGAGTTCAACCCAAATACGATGTTGATAGGTATAGAGATCTTTATAGAAGTAATATTCGGCATCTTTGGGAGTGTAGATATCTAATCCATCATCATAAAGAATTTGCCCATAACCTTGGCCTAAAGGTATCTCTTGTTTCTGATTATCAGCATTGATATTAATTTCAGGGGTTGGTTTATCCTCTTTTTTTTCTATTACGGTAAAATCTTCATCAAAGGTTGCCAATTCGGCTGGTGTAATAGGGTGAGGTACTTCTGGGGCATTAATATTTAGTGAAATATTCGCTGAAGGTTCAGGCCACGCTAAGCCTTCTAATGTTTTGGTATTACTGTCCCAGAAAATATTACCATCACTGAATCGTCTATTTGCATCAGTAAATATGGTTTTGGGGTTAGGTTTTCCACCACAAGGCGTATTACGTGCCAGCATTCTGATATAGGGTGGATGCTCAAGGTCAAATAATGGATGATGCTGTATTTGTCCTCTTTCTTTAGTATTAGGAAGCGGGCACCAACCAATACTTTCTAACGGTGATGAGCCCATTACGCGATCGTGTGGATTACAATAAATATAGAACCGCCCGTGATTATCTCTTTCTTTAATAAATTCACCTTTAGTGAATTTTTCCTTATTTATTTCGATATTTTTTTTATTTTCTTTATTCTCGTTATCTCTAATATCAAGCTTATTCCCTTTATATATAATTACATCAGGAGTCCAACTTTTTTTATCTTCACTTTCTCCGACAACTAGACTTGAATATCCACAAGGCGATCCCTTTAATCTATTTTTGTTTTTTGCAATCTTATTAATGATTGCTTTTAGCGTGGCTTCACGCTGTGCTTGATCAATATTTTCACTGTAAATATAAGAGTAGCTATTTAAGAATTTATCTTCGGTAGCATAGGGAGAATTTAAAACAAACAAACTATCAGGGGCTTCAATTGCTGCTGCGGCTAATGCTATCATCGTGCCTTGGCTGTGTGAAATAATGGTAACGGTATCATGGGAATTGTATTCACGTATTTTCTTGACTAAATTGGCTAGCCGTTTTACAGCATGAGCATAATAGTGACGAGGAGGAGACTTTGTTAATAACCGGTCTGATTCAGGGTTAAAGGTCTGTACATTAAAAGGGATTGGCGTTGGGATCACGGTCCATAACATCGCGAGATTGCTAAAGCCACTCTTACTCCATAAACTGACTAAATTATTACAGCCATTTTGAAATGGCCCTCCACCCCAGAAAAAAGGGCCTTTATGTTTAATTTTTTCATTAATAAAGAGGCGTTTTTTACGATAAGGCAGAGAATTGTATTCTTGTAGAAAATTAAATTTATCTCTATCGTCTAATGTCCATTCTTTCTCATCTTCATTACTGTATTCGGGGTTAAGTATTTCACTGACTAAGCGGTGGTAGCTTTCTCCGGCTTTATTTTTTAATGGAATACAATATTGACCTAAATCTTCATCCGTTGCACGGTATCCCCAATAAAAACGGATCACCGGGGAATTACCTAACTTTTTTAATGTTCGAATGGGCTCTTCATAAATATAATGACTATTATCATAATTTTTTTCATCTAAAATAAATTTGGGTTCATAATATTCATTTTGTTTTAATTGATAATCTGTATTAGTTAAATTTAACCGTTCATTAAGCCCTGAACAAAGTTCGCGTTCAGCATCTTCATACCACTCTCCTTCTGAGTTCACCCCATGAACAAAAATGATAATTCCGGGTAAGTGGGGTTTAGCATGGATTTCTGCTCCAATATTGGCAGCATGGGTGATAGAACGCCATTCTTGACTACCATCAAGGCATTCCTTGGGTTTTAGCCAACGGGTTGGCTTACTATTGCTCATAATTTTTCTGCCTGTGAAATAGGGTAAATAGAAGGGGCGCTGCAATCAAAACGAGTTTGCCCTGAAGGGGTTTTTAGTGTTGAAGAAGGGGATTCTTTATCCCCGAGACTACTATGAACATAATTTGAATCGGTAGGATCAAAATAAAATTTTCGCCACCAAGGTTTAGCTAATTCATCATTAACTTCTCGGCGACTGACAGCGGTTTCCCCTAAATAAAACCCCTCATCGGTTACAATAATATCGAAAAAAGAAGAGTAGTAACCGGGATGATCAGTATGAATACCAAACCCCCCATTTGTGGGTCTAAAGTTTTTCCCACCATCCAAGGTGACAAGAATAGCGTTAACACACCCCCATTTAGTGCCTGCACATTGATCGGTTTTTCGACTCAGTACCGCAGGGAAAACTAAAGCATCATCGCGCTCGGTTGCCCAAATTAGGCGTCCTTGGTATAAACAGGCTGAGCCGTATAATATTTCTTGATGGATATTATTTTTTGTATTGTTGTAATAGGTGATCCCTTCACGTCTTTCATTATATTGCTCCAAGGTAAAAAAGCGGTGGTCATCAATACGGTAAATGACGGTGGGAGGGCCATAACTTTTAATTTCCTCGTCAATTAAACGTTGTTGTTCGCCTCTATCTTGCTCCGCTTTAATTGCAGCTTTTTCTTTTAATGATAAACAGCCGGTTAATAGGGTGGCACCCAAAATAAACAGTAAAGGAAATTTAAGTCGATGTAATAACATGGGTTGTCCTTATTAACATGAAGCTGTTTTATTTTTAAGTTAATGATGATCTTTTATCAGGAGCTAACCAATGGGGTTAGTATTC
>NZ_JAABLT010000015.1:0-32633 GCF_009915125.1 Proteus sp. G2673 | reverse complement strand
TGTCTAAAGAAAAATTTGAACGTTCAAAACCGCACGTTAACGTTGGTACTATCGGCCACGTTGACCACGGTAAAACAACTCTGACTGCTGCAATCACTACAGTTTTAGCTAAAACTTATGGTGGTGCTGCTCGTGCATTCGATCAAATCGATAACGCACCAGAAGAAAAAGCTCGTGGTATCACCATCTCTACTTCACACGTAGAATATGACACTCCAACTCGTCACTACGCACACGTAGACTGCCCAGGTCACGCCGACTATGTTAAAAACATGATCACTGGTGCTGCGCAAATGGACGGAGCTATCCTGGTTGTTGCTGCGACAGATGGCCCAATGCCACAAACTCGTGAGCACATCCTGTTAGGTCGTCAGGTTGGTGTTCCTTACATCATCGTATTCCTGAACAAATGTGACATGGTAGATGATGAAGAGTTACTGGAATTAGTCGAAATGGAAGTTCGTGAACTTCTGTCTCAGTACGATTTCCCAGGTGATGACACTCCAGTAATCCGTGGTTCAGCGCTGAAAGCACTGGAAGGCGAAGCAGAGTGGGAAGCAAAAATTGTTGAATTAGCAGAAGCACTGGATTCATACATCCCAGAGCCAGAGCGTGCAATTGACAAACCATTCCTGTTACCAATTGAAGACGTATTCTCAATTTCAGGCCGTGGTACAGTAGTAACAGGTCGTGTTGAGCGTGGCGTAATCAAAGTTGGTGAAGAAGTTGAAATCGTTGGTATTAAACCAACAGCGAAAACAACTTGTACTGGTGTTGAAATGTTCCGTAAATTACTTGACGAAGGTCGTGCAGGTGAGAACGTAGGTGTTCTTCTGCGTGGTACTAAACGTGAAGAAATCGAACGTGGACAAGTACTGGCGAAACCAGGTTCAATCAACCCACACACTAAATTTGAATCAGAAGTTTATATTCTGAGCAAAGATGAAGGTGGTCGTCATACTCCATTCTTCAAAGGCTACCGTCCACAGTTCTACTTCCGTACAACTGACGTAACTGGTACTATCGAATTACCAGAAGGCGTAGAAATGGTAATGCCAGGTGACAACATCAACATGATCGTTGAACTGATTCACCCAATCGCGATGGACGACGGTTTACGTTTCGCTATCCGTGAAGGTGGCCGTACAGTAGGTGCGGGCGTTGTTGCTAAAGTATTAGGTTAATTACTCGCGTAATTTCCTAAAAAAGGGCATCAATTGATGCCCTTTTTATGCGTTGTTTGAAAAAGAACCTATCTCATCACTAGTTTGTTGTAAATTATTGGTGAGATAGGCTCTGATACAACGAATCGAGTCCAGTATCTTGCAGATACGAATGTCATAGAGATATGACACTGTGTCAGATGCAATCATAGTTGATTTTATGGTTAGTCTGATTTGTTTTGCTCTTGCGAGGCAAGCTGGCTATTTATTTACATCATAGTGACAGGTTAATTTATGAGTGCGAATAGCGGAGCTCAAGATAGCAAACGCGGTGGTGATATCGCTAAGTGGATCATTACCGTTTTATTGCTGGCAGTAGCAGTGGGTGGCAACTATCTTTACCGTGAATTTAACCTAGCGTTGCGAGCTTTAGCTGTTGTTGCTTTGTTCGTAGCAGCAGGTGGTTTCGCGTTGTGGACAACACAAGGTAAAGCAACGTTAGCATTTGCTCGTGAAGCGCGTATTGAAATGCGTAAAGTAGTATGGCCAACACGTCAAGAAACATTGCAGACAACTCTAATTGTTGCTGCGGTGACGGCTATTGTGTCATTAGTTCTTTGGGGACTGGATGGCATTCTGGTTCGTTTTGTTTCATTTATTACTGGCCTGTGAGGTGTTCATGACTGATTCTCCAAAAAAACGCTGGTATGTCATTCAGGCATTTTCAGGCTTTGAAGGCCGTGTTGCACAGTCTTTGCGTGAACATATCAAATTAAACGAAATGGAAGACTCATTCGGCGAAGTTATGGTTCCAACTGAAGAAGTGGTTGAAATCCGTAGCGGTCAACGTCGCAAAAGTGAGCGTAAATTTTTCCCAGGCTATGTTCTTGTCCAAATGGTCATGAATGATGCGACTTGGCACTTAGTACGTAATGTACCTCGTGTTATGGGATTCATTGGTGGAACGTCAGACAGACCTGCACCAATTAGCGATAAAGAAGTTGATGCGATTATGAATCGCTTACAACAAGTTGGTGATAAACCACGTCCTAAAACACTGTTTGAACCAGGCGAAATGGTTCGTGTTAGTGATGGTCCATTTGCTGACTTTAATGGTGTTGTTGAAGAAGTTGACTACGAAAAAAGTCGCTTAAAAGTCTCTGTATCAATCTTTGGTCGTGCAACACCAGTTGAATTAGACTTTAGTCAGGTTGAAAAAGGTTAAACCTTTTTACCTTGCTTTCTTGCAAAAGGTGGAAAAGTTATCTACAATTTTCCACCTTTCGTTTTGAGTTGTTTTGTCATAAGACAGAACAAAGTAAAATCGGGGAGCCCTAGCCGGGCGATATACCCAAATTGAGGAATTAATTAATGGCTAAGAAAGTCCAAGCCTATATCAAACTGCAGGTTTCTGCAGGTATGGCTAATCCAAGTCCACCAGTTGGTCCAGCTCTGGGTCAACAAGGTGTTAACATCATGGAATTCTGTAAAGCATTCAACGCTAAAACTGAAAGCGTTGAGAAAGGTTTACCAATTCCTGTTGTTATTACAGTTTACGCTGACCGTTCTTTCACTTTCGTTACCAAAACTCCTCCAGCAGCAGTTCTGCTGAAGAAAGCAGCGGGCGTGAAATCAGGTTCTGGCAAACCGAACAAAGAGAAAGTAGGTAAAATTACTTCTGCTCAAGTTCGTGAAATCGCAGAAACTAAAGCTGCGGACCTGACTGGTGCTGACGTTGAAGCTATGATGCGTTCAATTGCTGGTACTGCTCGTTCCATGGGCCTGGTAGTGGAGGATTAATCTGATGGCTAAACTAACCAAGCGCATGCGCAATATCCGTGAGAAAGTTGAAGTAACTAAACAGTACGAAATTACTGAAGCTGTTGCTTTACTGAAAGAACTGGCTACTGCTAAATTCGTTGAAAGCGTTGACGTTGCTGTTAACCTTGGCATCGATGCACGTAAATCAGATCAAAACGTTCGTGGTGCAACTGTACTTCCACACGGTACTGGCCGTTCAGTTCGCGTTGCTGTATTCGCACAAGGTGCAAATGCAGAAGCTGCTAAAGAAGCAGGCGCTGAATTAGTCGGTATGGACGACTTAGCTGCTAAAGTTAAAGCTGGCGAAATGGACTTTGACGTTGTTATCGCATCTCCAGATGCAATGCGCGTTGTAGGTCAATTAGGCCAAATCCTTGGCCCACGCGGCTTAATGCCAAACCCGAAAGTGGGTACTGTAACGCCTAACGTTGCTGAAGCAGTTAAAAATGCTAAAGCGGGTCAGGTTCGTTACCGTAACGACAAAAATGGTATTATCCATACCACTATCGGTAAAGTTGATTTCAACGAAGTTCAGTTGAAAGAAAACTTAGAAGCTCTGCTGGTTGCGTTGAAAAAAGCAAAACCATCAGCAGCGAAAGGCGTTTATATCAAGAAAGTAAGCCTGTCTACTACTATGGGTGCAGGTGTTGCTATTGATCAAGCTAGCTTGAGCGCGACAGTTTAATCTGAGATTAGACTAAAGTCATAAAAGACTTTACCTTGGCGTCAAATTTGTATAGAATTTGACGCCTTGAGTTTAGCTATGTGGTATTTTATTTAAGTCTACATAACTAAATTCTCTGAATTTCGGTTGGAGTCTGGCCTATCCAGACCCCGTCCAAGACCGCAGGTGTAAGTGATTACTTAATTTTCCTGCGTAGACGGTGAGAGAGCCAATAAAGAATTATATATTCTGGATTCTACTCACCGTGTTTTAGCGCTTATACCATTGTGGTTATAAGTGATGTGAGTCCCGAGTTTTTACTCGGTTAATCCAGGAGCAAGAAGCTAATGGCACTAAATCTTCAAGACAAACAAGCGATTGTTGCTGAAGTCAGCGAAGTTGCCAAAGGTGCGCTTTCTGCAGTTGTTGCGGATTCCCGTGGCGTTACTGTAGCTAAAATGACCGAACTGCGTAAAGCATGTCGTGAAGCTGGCGTTACTGTACGTGTAGTGCGTAACACTCTTCTGCGTCGTGCTGTTGAAGGTACTTCTTATGAAGTACTGAAAGATGCATTTGTTGGTCCAACCTTGATTGCATTTTCTGCTGAACATCCGGGCGCTGCTGCTCGTCTGTTCAAAGATTTCGCGAAAGCGAACCCAGCATTCGAGATTAAAGCGGCTGCCTTTGAAGGTGAGTTTATCCCAGGTTCGAACATCGATCGTCTGGCTACACTCCCAACTTACGATGAAGCAATCGCACGCCTGATGGCAACCATGAAAGAAGCCTCTGCAGGCAAATTGGTTCGCACTCTGGCTGCTCTGCGCGATCAGAAAGAAGCTGCTTAATAGCCAATTTCTTCGTTGCTTTATTTACGTATAAACTTTTTCTGAATTTTAGGAACACTTGTTATGTCTATTTCTAAAGACGATATCTTAAACGCAGTTGCTGAAATGTCTGTAATGGACGTTGTTGAACTGATCTCTATGATGGAAGAAAAATTCGGTGTATCTGCTGCTGCAGCTGTTGCTGTTGCTGCGGGTCCAGCAGAAGCTGCTGAAGAGAAAACTGAATTTGACGTTATCCTGAAAGCTATCGGCGGTAACAAAGTAGCAGTAATCAAAGCAGTACGTGGCGCTACCGGTCTTGGCCTGAAAGAAGCTAAAGACTTAGTAGAATCTGCACCAGCAGCTCTGAAAGAAGGCGTAAGCAAAGATGATGCTGAAGCTCTGAAGAAAGCTCTGGAAGAAGCAGGCGCTGAGGTTGAAGTTAAATAATTTAACTTCCCAGAGTGCAGCCTAACGGCTGATGGCTGGTGATTTTTTGGTCACCAGCCTTTTTGCGCTGTAAGGTAAGAGTAGCTTTTTCACACTTTTTGGCTTTCTCTTTACCTCAATATTTTTTGCTATTGACGACTTAATATACTGTGTTAGTCACTACGATCCACGTTGTCCAAAAGCTCGGTAGTGAGCTCAATGCAATGAAATGATTTAAGAGTAATAGCAATAAGTATTATGGAAAATTACATTTTCCTACCTACAAAAAATAGTGTTAGCAGAATGTCGTGTCGCCCTTAATAACTAAGGGTAGGCAGAGTGGGTCACTTTTCAGCGAGCTGAGGAACCCTATGGTTTACTCCTATACCGAGAAAAAACGTATTCGTAAGGATTTTGGTAAACGTCCACAAGTTCTGGATGTTCCCTATCTCCTTTCTATCCAACTTGACTCGTTCCAGAAGTTCATCGAGCAAGATCCTGAAGGTCAAAACGGTCTGGAAGCAGCTTTCCGTTCCGTATTCCCTATCCAAAGCTATAGTGGCAATGCTGAATTACAGTATGTCAGCTACCGCTTAGGCGAGCCTGTTTTTGATGTTAAAGAATGTCAGATCCGCGGTGTAACTTATTCTGCACCTTTGCGTGTAAAACTGCGTCTGGTCATTTATGAACGTGAAGCCCCAGAAGGCACCGTTAAAGACATCAAAGAACAAGAAGTCTATATGGGTGAAATCCCATTAATGACCGATAACGGTACCTTTGTAATCAATGGTACTGAACGTGTTATCGTTTCCCAGTTACACCGTAGCCCTGGTGTGTTCTTTGATAGTGACAAAGGTAAAACACACTCATCTGGTAAGGTACTGTATAACGCACGTATTATCCCTTATCGTGGCTCATGGTTAGACTTCGAATTCGACCCTAAAGATAACCTTTTTGTCCGTATTGACCGTCGCCGTAAATTACCTGCGACTATCATTTTACGCGCGATGAACTACAGCACCGAAGAAATCTTAGGTTTATTCTTCGAAAAAACATTGTTTGAAATCAGCAACAACAAGCTGATGATGACATTAGTGCCTGAACGTCTGCGTGGTGAAACTGCTTCATTTGATATTGAAGCAAACGGCAAAGTGTATGTCGAAAAAGGCCGTCGTATTACCGCTCGCCATATTCGTCAATTAGAAAAAGAGCAAATTGACCGCATTGAAGTACCTGTTGAATACATTGCAGGTAAAGTGGTTGCTCGTGACTATATTGATGAAGCAACAGGTGAACTGATTTGTGCTGCTAACATGGAAATCTCTTTAGATGTGTTAGCTCGCTTAAGTCAAGCTGGTCATAAAACGATTGAAACGCTGTTTACTAATGACTTAGATCATGGTGCTTATATTTCAGAAACTGTTCGCGTCGATCCTACAAATGATCGTTTAAGCGCATTAGTTGAAATCTATCGCATGATGCGTCCTGGTGAACCACCTACACGCGAAGCTGCAGAAAACTTATTTGAGAACTTATTCTTCTCTGAAGATCGTTATGATCTGTCTGCTGTGGGCCGTATGAAATTCAACCGTTCTTTAGGCCGCGACGAAGTTGAAGGTTCTGGCATCTTAAGCCAAGAAGATATCATTGAAGTAATGAAAAAACTGATTGATATCCGTAATGGTAAAGGTGAAGTGGATGATATCGACCACTTAGGTAACCGTCGTATTCGTTCTGTTGGCGAAATGGCTGAAAACCAATTCCGTGTTGGTCTGGTGCGTGTTGAGCGTGCAGTTAAAGAACGTCTGTCTTTAGGCGATCTTGATGCATTAATGCCACAAGATATGATCAACGCAAAACCGATTTCTGCTGCTGTCAAAGAGTTCTTTGGCTCTAGCCAGTTATCACAGTTTATGGATCAGAATAACCCGCTATCAGAAATTACGCACAAACGTCGTATTTCTGCATTAGGCCCAGGAGGTTTGACCCGTGAACGTGCAGGCTTTGAAGTTCGAGACGTACACCCAACTCACTACGGTCGTGTGTGCCCAATCGAAACGCCTGAAGGTCCAAACATCGGTCTGATCAACTCATTATCTGTTTATGCACAGACTAACGAGTACGGTTTCCTTGAAACGCCTTACCGTGTTGTTGAAAATAACGCTGTAACAGATGAAATTCACTATCTGTCTGCAATCGAAGAAGGTAACTTCATCATTGCTCAGGCTAACTCCGTATTAGACGATGACAATCACTTCGTTGAAGAATTAGTGACTTGCCGTCATAAAGGTGAGTCAAGCTTATTTAGTCGTGACCAAGTTCAGTACATGGACGTTTCAACCCAACAGGTTGTTTCTGTCGGTGCTTCACTGATCCCATTCCTTGAACACGATGACGCCAACCGTGCATTGATGGGTGCGAACATGCAACGTCAGGCTGTTCCTACACTTCGTGGTGATAAACCACTAGTAGGTACAGGTATGGAGCGTGCTGTAGCGGTTGACTCCGGTGTTACTGCGGTTGCTAAACGTGGTGGTGTTGTTCAGTATGTTGATGCTTCTCGTATCGTTATCAAAGTTAACGAAGAAGAGACTTACGCTGGTGAAGCGGGCATTGATATCTATAGCTTGACTAAATACACTCGTTCTAACCAGAACACATGTATTAACCAAACTCCTTGCGTATCTTTAGGTGAACCTGTTGATCGCGGTGATGTGTTAGCTGATGGTCCTTCAACAGACCTTGGTGAGTTAGCATTAGGTCAAAACATGCGCGTGGCATTTATGCCATGGAATGGTTATAACTACGAGGACTCCATCCTTGTATCTGAGCGTGTTGTTCAAGAAGATCGTTTCACAACTATCCACATTCAAGAACTGGCTTGTGTCTCTCGTGATACTAAGTTAGGGCCTGAAGAGATCACTGCTGATATCCCGAACGTCGGTGAAGCAGCGTTATCTAAACTGGATGAATCAGGTATCGTTTATATCGGTGCTGAAGTGAAAGGCGGTGACATTCTGGTTGGTAAAGTAACACCTAAAGGTGAAACTCAACTGACTCCAGAAGAGAAACTGCTGCGTGCTATCTTCGGTGAAAAAGCGTCTGATGTTAAAGATTCTTCTCTGCGTGTTCCTAATGGTGTGTCTGGTACAGTTATCGACGTACAAGTCTTCACCCGTGATGGCGTAGAAAAAGATAAACGTGCATTAGAAATCGAAGAGTCACAGTTACGTGAAGTTAAGAAAGACTTAACTGAAGAACTGCGTATCTTTGAAGCTGGTCTATTCGCTCGTATCCGTGGTGTTCTGATTGCTGGCGGTATTGAAGCTGAGAAATTAGATAAATTACCTCGCGAACGTTGGTTAGAACTGGGTATTGCGGATGAAGAGAAGCAAAACCAGTTAGAACAATTAGCTGAACAGTATGATGAACTGAAAGCTGAGTTCGCGAAGAAACTGGAAGCTAAACGTCGTAAAATCACTCAAGGTGATGATTTGGCACCAGGCGTGCTGAAAATCGTTAAGGTTTACCTGGCGGTTAAACGTCAGATCCAACCTGGTGATAAGATGGCGGGTCGTCATGGTAACAAGGGTGTTATCTCTAAGATTAACCCAATTGAAGACATGCCATACGATGAAAACGGCAACCCAGTTGACCTCGTACTGAACCCACTGGGTGTTCCATCACGTATGAACATCGGTCAGATCCTTGAAACTCACTTGGGTATGGCTGCTAAAGGTATCGGTGATAAGATCAATGCGATGCTGAAACAGCAACAAGAAGTTGCTAAATTACGTGAATTTATCCAGAAAGCTTACGATCTGGGTATGGCACCTCGTCAGAAAGTTGATCTGGACACCTTCAGCGATGAAGAAGTGTTACGTCTGGCTGAAAACCTGAAAAAAGGTATGCCAACCGCAACACCAGTGTTCGATGGTGCAGAAGAAATGGAAATTAAAGAGATGCTGAAATTAGCTGATCTTCCAACTTCTGGTCAGATTACACTTTTCGATGGTCGTACAGGTGAACAATTTGAGCGTCCAGTAACTGTTGGTTACATGTACATGCTGAAACTGAACCACTTAGTTGATGATAAGATGCACGCCCGTTCAACCGGTTCGTACAGCTTAGTTACTCAGCAACCTCTTGGTGGTAAAGCTCAGTTTGGTGGACAGCGTTTCGGGGAGATGGAAGTGTGGGCACTGGAAGCATACGGTGCAGCTTATACTCTTCAAGAAATGCTTACTGTTAAGTCGGATGACGTTAACGGTCGTACCAAAATGTACAAAAACATCGTTGATGGTAACCATCAGATGGAACCAGGTATGCCAGAGTCGTTCAACGTATTGTTGAAAGAGATCCGTTCACTGGGTATCAACATCGAATTGGAAGACGAATAACGGATTCCATATAGACAGACTGCTAGAGATGGCAGTCTGTCAAACAGTGACTACACTGGTTTAAAGGGGTGAATGACAGGGGTCATTTGCCTGGCAGGTCTAACTCCGACAGGAGCCATTTCGTGAAAGACTTATTAAAGTTTCTGAAAGCGCAAACCAAGACCGAAGAGTTTGATGCGATCAAAATTGCTCTGGCATCACCTGATATGATCCGTTCATGGTCATTTGGTGAAGTTAAAAAGCCAGAAACAATTAACTACCGTACGTTCAAGCCAGAACGTGACGGTCTTTTCTGTGCCCGTATTTTCGGACCAGTAAAAGATTACGAATGTTTGTGTGGTAAATACAAACGTTTAAAACACCGTGGTGTTATCTGTGAGAAGTGTGGCGTTGAAGTTACACAAACTAAAGTTCGTCGTGAACGTATGGGTCACATCGAATTAGCTTCTCCAGTTGCTCACATTTGGTTCTTGAAATCACTGCCGTCCCGTATCGGTCTGCTGCTGGATATGCCACTGCGCGATATTGAACGTGTACTGTATTTCGAATCTTACGTTGTTGTTGAAGGCGGGATGACTAGCCTTGAACGTGGTCAAATCTTAACAGAAGAGCAATACCTCGATGCATTAGAAGAGTTCGGTGACGAATTTGATGCGAAGATGGGTGCTGAAGCTGTTCAGAACCTCTTACAGAGCATGGATCTGGAACAAGAGTGTGAAACGCTACGTGAAGAGTTAAACGAAACTAACTCTGAAACTAAACGTAAGAAACTGACTAAACGTATCAAGTTACTTGAAGCGTTCATGCAATCAGGCAATAAACCTGAGTGGATGATCTTAACTGTACTGCCTGTGTTACCACCAGACTTACGTCCACTGGTTCCACTTGATGGCGGTCGTTTTGCGACATCTGACCTGAACGATTTATATCGTCGTGTGATCAACCGTAACAACCGTTTAAAACGTCTGCTTGATTTAGCAGCACCAGATATCATCGTACGTAATGAAAAACGTATGTTGCAAGAGTCTGTGGATGCGTTATTAGATAACGGTCGTCGTGGTCGTGCGATTACAGGTTCGAACAAACGTCCTCTGAAATCTTTGGCTGATATGATCAAAGGTAAACAAGGTCGTTTCCGTCAAAACCTGTTAGGTAAACGTGTTGACTATTCTGGTCGTTCTGTAATCACCGTTGGTCCATACCTGCGTCTGCATCAGTGTGGTCTGCCGAAGAAAATGGCGCTTGAGTTATTCAAACCATTTATTTACGGAAAACTGGAAACCCGTGGTTTAGCGACAACAATCAAAGCCGCTAAAAAAATGGTTGAGCGTGAAGAAGCGGTTGTTTGGGATATCTTAGATGAAGTTATCCGTGAACATCCAGTGATGCTAAACCGTGCACCAACACTTCACCGTTTAGGTATTCAGGCATTTGAACCAATCCTTATCGAAGGTAAAGCTATTCAGTTACACCCACTCGTTTGTGCGGCATACAACGCCGACTTCGATGGTGACCAAATGGCGGTTCACGTACCATTGACATTAGAAGCACAGCTAGAAGCTCGTGCGCTGATGATGTCAACAAATAACATCCTGTCTCCAGCAAGTGGTGACCCAATCATCGTTCCTTCACAGGACGTTGTATTAGGTCTTTACTACATGACTCGTGACTGCATCAATGCCAAAGGTGAAGGCATGGTGCTAAGTGGCCCTAAAGAAGCTGAACGCGTTTATCGCGCTGGTTTAGCCTCTTTACACGCACGCGTTAAAGTACGTATCACTGAAGAGATCAAAGATGGCGAAGGTAACATCACCACTGAAACTAGCTTAAAAGATACCACTATCGGCCGAGCTATTTTATGGATGATCGTACCAAAAGGTCTACCTTACGCGCTGGTTAACCAACCATTAGGTAAGAAAGCAATTTCTAAAATGCTGAATACCTGTTATCGCGTATTAGGCTTGAAGCCAACCGTTATTTTTGCTGACCAAATCATGTATACCGGTTTTGCTTACGCAGCACGTTCAGGTGCTTCAGTAGGTATCGATGACATGGTTATCCCTGCGAAAAAAGCAGAGATCATTGCAGAAGCAGAAGCAGAAGTTGCAGAAATTCAGGAACAGTTCCAATCCGGTCTGGTAACAGCGGGCGAACGTTACAACAAAGTCATCGATATTTGGGCTGCGGCGAATGAGCGCGTAGCAAAAGCGATGATGGAAAACCTGTCTACTGAAACCGTTATTAACCGTAATGGTGAAGAAGAACAACAAGTATCTTTCAACAGCATCTTTATGATGGCTGACTCCGGTGCTCGTGGTTCTGCAGCTCAGATCCGTCAGTTAGCAGGTATGCGTGGTCTGATGGCTAAGCCAGATGGCTCAATCATCGAGACACCAATCACAGCGAACTTCCGTGAAGGTCTGAACGTACTCCAGTACTTCATCTCAACCCACGGTGCTCGTAAAGGTCTTGCGGATACCGCACTGAAAACAGCAAACTCCGGTTACTTGACTCGTCGTTTAGTTGACGTTGCACAAGACTTAGTTGTCACAGAAGACGACTGTGGTACAACCGAAGGTGTTATGATGACTCCGGTTATCGAAGGTGGAGATGTTAAAGAGCCACTGCGTGAACGTGTATTAGGCCGTGTAGCTGCAGAAGATATTCTGAAACCAGGTACTGCCGATATCCTTGTTCCACGTAACACCCTGTTAAACGAAAAACTGTGTGACTTGTTAGAAGAAAACTCAGTTGACAGCGTGAAAGTACGTTCAGTTGTAACCTGTAACACAGACTTCGGTGTATGTGCTAAATGTTATGGTCGTGACCTTGCTCGTGGTCATATCATCAACAAAGGTGAAGCTATCGGTGTTATCGCGGCACAGTCAATCGGTGAACCAGGTACACAGTTAACGATGCGTACGTTCCACATCGGTGGTGCGGCATCTCGTGCGGCAGCAGAATCTAGTATTCAAGTACGTAACAAAGGTACTCTGAAGCTGTTCAATGCGAAGTTCATTACCAATACTGCGGGTAAATTAGTTATCACTTCTCGTAACACAGAATTACGTTTAATTGACGAATTCGGTCGTACGAAAGAGAGCTACAAAGTGCCTTACGGTGCTCAATTAGCGAAAGGTGATGGTGAAGCGGTTAACGGTGGCGAAACTGTTGCTAACTGGGATCCACATACAATGCCAGTTGTGAGTGAAGTATCTGGTATCATCCGTTTTGCTGACATGGTTGATGGTCAAACTATCACACGTCAAACAGATGAATTAACAGGTCTTTCTTCACTGGTTGTTCTGGATTCAGCAGAGCGTACAGGTAGCGGTAAAGATTTACGTCCAGCATTACGCATCACTGATGCACAAGGTAATGACGTATTAATTCCGAATACTGATATGCCAGCACAGTACTTCCTGCCAGGTAAAGCAATTGTTCAGTTAGACGATGGCATTACAATTAACGCAGGTGACACTTTAGCGCGTATTCCACAAGAATCAGGCGGTACTAAAGATATCACCGGTGGTCTGCCACGCGTTGCTGACCTGTTTGAAGCTCGTCGTCCGAAAGAGCCTGCAATCCTTGCTGAAATCAGCGGTATTGTATCGTTCGGTAAAGAGACTAAAGGTAAACGTCGTCTAGTTATTTCTCCATTAGACGGTAGCGATGCATACGAAGAGATGATCCCTAAATGGCGTCAGCTTAACGTATTCGAGGGTGAGGTTGTGGAACGCGGTGATGTTATCTCCGATGGTCCAGAGTCACCACACGACATTCTGCGCTTACGTGGTGTTCATGCGGTTACTCGCTATATCACTAACGAAGTACAGGAAGTTTACCGTTTACAAGGCGTTAAGATTAACGATAAACACATCGAAGTTATCGTTCGTCAGATGCTACGTAAAGTTACCATTGAGAATGCAGGAAGCTCTGAGTTCCTCGAAGGTGAACAGGTTGAATACGCTCGCGTTAAAGTGTCAAACCGTATTCTGGAAGAGGAAGGTAAAGTACCAGCAACATATGCTCGTGACCTGTTAGGTATTACGAAAGCATCTCTGGCAACTGAATCTTTCATCTCTGCTGCATCGTTCCAAGAAACAACTCGTGTTCTGACTGAAGCGGCGGTAGCAGGTAAACGTGACGAATTACGTGGCTTGAAAGAGAACGTTATTGTTGGTCGCTTGATCCCAGCAGGTACAGGGTATGCGTATCACCAAGATCGTATGAAGCGTCGTCAATCACAACTGCCGACAGATGAAACTGAAACAACAATCAGTGCTGATGAAGCCTCTGCGAACTTAGCAGAATTACTGAATGCTGGTTTTGGTGGATTAAAAGACTAAAATCTAATTTAGATTAGATTGAAATGCCCTCCATTGTGAGGGCATTTTTTGTTTCTGTTCTACAATAAGTAGGCGAAATGATGAGAATAATAACTAACAGATTGATTATCCTATTTTTTATTTTTACTGGTTTTGCTTTTGCAACCTCTTTAGAAAGGGAAATACCAACAGAAACGCAATGGGATTTAGAAACTCCGACCACAACATTGATGCAGGTTCGCCAACAAAAAACCTTATATGCTTTTATTGGTAATAAATTAAGACCTGTTGCTGAGCTATATCCTAATCAGGGATTTTATGTTTCAGATGAGATAAATAATTACCATAAAATACAATTTGGAAATGCCCAAGGTTATTTGGAAGCAGGTTATTTAGAAGATGGTTACTTTGAAGATATTGCTTCTATTTCGGCTGATAAGAAAATACGTTTCTTATCAGATAGTACGAAGAAAACCGATTACCCTATCTATGGATATCTGATCACAACAAAAAATACCCCTATCTATAGTGATAAAGATATTGCTAGCCCACAAATAGCGACTCTCTTATCCAATTTACGTTATCCCGTACTCTCTCGCACAATAAAAGAAGAGGCTAATGGAAGTAAGATCAATTGGTTTGAAATCTCTTTAGGTGACCGCTTAGGTTATATTTCATCAAGGGATGTAAAGCCTGATTTAGGAATACCAATACTTACTTATCACCATATTCTCAAAGCAACGGAAAACCATAAATTTCGCCATACATCAACAACAACATCATTAACTGCCTTTACAGAGCAGATGAATTATTTAAAAGAAGCCGGATATGAAACGCTTTCACTAAATCAAGTTGCAGGCTATTTAAATAAGAGTATTAATTTACCAGGGAGAGCTGTTGCATTAACATTTGATGATGGTTTGCAATCCATTTATCGCTATGCTTATCCTCTTTTAAAAGAAAATGGCCAACGTGCAACACTATTTGTTATCTCATCGCGGATAAAATCTAAAACGTCCAAATGGGCACCTAATTCATTACAGTTTATGAGTTGGCAGTCACTTAGATCGAGTCGTGATGTTTTTGATATTCAATCACACTCCCATTTTTTACATCGTTTAGATAATAATAAAAAACCTATTATCTTTAGCCGTCAGTCCCACACAATTATATTGGATTTGCAACGTTCACAACGTGTATTGAGCTTATTAAATCCACATCAATATGCATTTGCATATCCTTTTGGTGGATATAACCAAAGGGCAATTAATGCAGTCAAAGCATCAGGAATGACATTGGCAGTGACGACACAACAAGGAAAAGTACGTTTAGGTGATCCGCCTTTTGCTTTAAAACGACTCTATGCGTTAAGTACCGATCCAATTGAGAAATTTGCGAGGATGGTGGGCAATGATGAATATGAAGTAGTGAATAAAAATATCGTTGTCGATAAATAACCAAAGATGTTATGTAAAATTATTAATAGTTACCCTCGACAATTATCGAGGGTATTTTTCTATTATTACAAATTCATTTTAAATTAATAAATAACGTATATTTTTCAGATGATTATGATAATTTTTCAGTAAGGGGAATACATTTTTTTCTGTAAGCTGGCAGTCCAAATTCGGCATGGAGTCAGCTATGAATAAGCCCCTATCAATTTCTTCTCATGATTCTGCATTCAAACGTTTTATGATGAATGTCAGTAATGCCAAAGACTTTTTCTTTATCCATTTGCCTGAAGAATTAAAAAGCCAGTGTGATTTTTCGACTTTGCAATTACAGAATTCTTCTTTTATTGATATTAAATTACGTTCTCGTATGTCTGATATTTTATATTTGGTGAAAACCAAAGAGGGTGATGTGCCCATTTATTTATTGATAGAGCATCAATCTAGACCTGATAAAATGATAGCTTGGCGTATGATGCACTATGCATTTTGCACCATGAATCAGCATTTACAGCAAGGTTATAAGTCTTTGCCTCTCGTTGTTCCAATCTTGTTTTATCATGGAAAGAAGAAACCTTATCCTTTTCCTGTTAATTGGATGGAATGTTTTCCACTTTCTTCACTTGCTAATCATATTTATTCTAATGACTTTTCTTTAATTGATTTGACCTCGATTGATGATGATATTTTGCTGACACATAAAAAAGCGGCGGTAATGGAAATTGCAATGAAGCATGTTAATAGCTGTCATGATCTTAATAAGATTGCAATGCTATTATCAAAAGCCATAAATCAGAAAAACTGCAGAGATGAAGACACTGTTGCTGTTGTACAATATTTATTCTCAATCATGGATGCATCAGATTTCGAATTTATTATAAATAAGATAGCTGAACGAGTAGATAACCACAGAGAGACAATTATGAATATCGCATGGAGATTAGAAAATAAAGGGTTTAAATTAGGTATAGATGAAGGATTTGAAATAGGAAAAACTGAAGGTATTGAATTAGGGAAAACTGAAGGTATTGAATTAGGGAAAACTGAAGGTATTGAAATAGGAAAAACTGAAGGTATTGAAATAGGAAGAAAATCAGTGCAATTAGAATTGGCACAAAAATTATTAAAAGAGAATTTTGATCTTCCATTTATCGAACGAATGTCTGGTTTAAGTCTACACGAGATTAAATTATTATTGATAGTCTCGTAAATATAATCAATAGCTATTATTAATTAAACACCAATAATTTATTAGAGTAACTTTTTATTTTATCTCTTTACGTATTTATTATAAATAGAATACTCCTTTCTATCATTTAAGAGGAGTATTCATATTTTATAACCGAGGGATTAATTACCATTCATCTCGATATTTAAAAGCAGCTTGATAATCATATTTATCTAACTAAATAAACTAAAGGTGGTTTTATATGATTTAAACTTTAATTAACGCCCCAAATAATTATCCCAATCTTTCCATACGGGTTGTAATCCTCGTTCTTTTAATGCGTTAATCACATCATTAACATGGCGATTATCATTAGGCGAGAATTGTTCTAATTCTTCATGACTATCAGAATATCCTCCCGGTTGAGTTTTAGAGCCCGCGCTAATGTTATTAATGGCTAATGGCACTGTGTTATCACGAAAATAAGGAGATTCACGGGTTGAAAGTGAAAGTTCAACATCAGGTGCCAAAATACGAAAAGCACAGATCAATTGCACTAATTCCGCTTCACTCATTACTGATGCAGGGCTTAGTCCACCAGCACAAGGACGTAAACGAGGAAAAGAGATTGAATAACGGCTTTTCCAATAGCGTTTTTGTAAGAACAAGAGATGTTCTGCCACCATATAACAATCGCTACGCCACTGGCTTGAAAGACCAATCAATGCGCCTAAACCAATTTTATCAATTCCAGCTTGCCCTAATCTGTCAGGTGTTTGTAGTCGCCAATGGAAGTCCTGTTTTTTACCTCTTAGATGATGCAATTGATAGGTTGGTTCATGATAGGTTTCTTGATAAACCATCACGCCATCAATACCGAGTGTTTTTAACTCGGCATATTCTTCTGTAGCAAGAGGTTGAACTTCCATCATTAATGAACTGAAATGCTTTCGAATAAGAGGGATATATTGGCGAAAATAATCCATACCCACTTTTCTTTGATGCTCTCCAGTCACTAATAACAAGCTATCAAAACCTAATTGCCTGATGCTATTGCATTCAGCGATGATTTCACTTTCATTTAATGTTTTACGTTTAATGGCATTACTCATTGAAAAACCGCAATAAGTACAGTCATTCGCACATAAATTAGAAAGGTAAAGTGGCACATACAATCCTACGATATTACCAAAACGCTGACGCGTTAATTGTTGAGCGCGTTGTGCCATTGGCTCTAAATAATGACGACCCGCGGGTGAAATCAGCGCCATAAAATCATCAAGTGTCAGCGTGTGGCGATTTAATGCGACTTCAACATCCGCATTGGTTTTACTATTAAGCTTTAGTGTAATGTCATCCCAATCAAGTTGTTGCCAATAATCAGAAAAAGTGTCCATTAGAATGCCTCTAAATATTGAGTTAATGGACTAGAAGCCTGTGCTTGCATATTTACAACTGAAGCAGGTGTAGCAAGTCCTGATTGTCGAGCAAGTTCACCCGCCTCAAGCGCTGCTTTAAATGCTTGTGCCATTAGAATAGGATTTTTTGCAACAGCAATTGCGGTATTAACCAATACGGCATCAGCCCCTAACTCTAAAGCTTCGAGTGCATGACTTGGTGCACCAATTCCGGCATCGACAACAACAGGAATTGAGGCTTGTTCAATGATAATTTGTAGAAAGTCACGAGTTTGTAAGCCTTGATTGGAGCCAATAGGAGAGCCTAAAGGCATCACAGCGGCACAGCCAACTTCTTCTAAACGACGACATAAAACAGGATCTGCACTGCAATAAGGCAAAACAATAAAACCTTCTTTAACGAGAAGCTCAGCGGCTTTAAGTGTTTCAATAGGATCGGGTAGTAAATATTTGGTGTCAGGATGAATTTCTAATTTTACCCAATGGGTGCCAAAGGCTTCTTTGGCTAAACGAGCCGCAAAAATAGCTTCTTGTGCTGTTTTTGCGCCAGAAGTATTAGGTAATAATTTTACTCCTAATGATTTAAGTGGTGCGATTAAATCATCATTACCATTTTTTAGATCTACACGTTTCATGGCCATCGTGACTAATTGGCTACCTGAAGCTTTAATAGCTTCTGTCATTAGTGTTGATGTTGCAAATTTCCCTGTGCCTGTAAATAGTCTAGATGTGAATGTTGTATCAGCAATTTTTAACATATCAGCCCCCTGCAATTGCTTGGAAGAGAAGAATAGTATCGCCATCATTGATAAAATGTGTTTCCCAATTTTCACGGGGAACAATGGTTTCATTGATAGCAAGCGCCACACCAATTGGTGGTTGCTCTAACTGAATAAGGAGCTGACAGATGGTGACAGGCATATCCAGAGAATATTGTTCGTCATTTACGGTGATGTTCATGCTACCCCTCGACAAACAGGACATGTTTTTGATGGTGTTAAACGCAAAGTACTCCAATTTTGTTTTCTACCATCGAAAAGGCGAAGTTTTCCACTCAGAGAGCAAGGTAAACCAGAAAGCAATTTAATTGCTTCAAGTGCCTGAAGTGTGCCAATTACACCCACAACAGGACCTAGAATTCCAGCTGTTTTGCAGTTTCTTTGTGGTTCAGTTTCATCAGGATACAGGCAGTGATAACAGCCATAAGTAAAAGGAGGTTCAAACACCATAAGCTGGCCACTAAACCCTACGGCACTGCCACTGATAAGTGAAGTTTGCTGTGCGACACAAGCACGGTTAATCGCTTGGCGTGTAAGCATGTTATCTGTGCAATCTAAAACTAAATCGACCTCTTTAACTAATTTATATAATGAATCATCATTAATACGCTGTTTATAAGAGGTAATTTTTATATCCGGATTTAATGCAAGGAGAGACTGCTTTGCGATCTCTGATTTTGCATCAGGAATATCTTGGGTACGATAAAGAATTTGACGCTGTAGATTAGAAACATGTAACTCATCATCATCAACTAAAATAAGTTCGCCAACACCTGCACCAGCAAGATAAAGAGAAGCAGGAGAGCCTAATCCACCCAGACCAACAATTAAGACTTTAGCGCATTGAAGTTTATTTTGACCTGCTAAGCCAATATCTTCTAACATCACTTGTCGGCTATAACGCATAAAATCATTATCATTTAGCATGATGGTTTTCCTTCTACTAATTCTAATAATTTACGAGTCACTTGTTGCCAATCTGGTGCTTTTGTTATTGCACTGACTAAGGCAACACTCCCAACACCTGTTGCAACAACATCAGGCACTCTTTCTAGTGAGATCCCACCAATAGCAACAGTGGGAAAATCAAGCGTCTGTTCTACTTGATGTTTGAGTGCTTTCAAACCTTGAGGCTTAGATGGCATCTCTTTTGTTGTGGTTGGAAATATATGCCCTAATGCGATGTAAGATGGGTATAACGCTTTTGCTTTTTGTAATTCCGCTTCATCGTGAGTGGAAATACCAAGGCGTAATCCTGCATGTTTAATAGCATTAAGGTCAGCAATATCAAGATCTTCTTGACCAAGATGAACACCATAAGCCTGATGTTTAATGGCAAGTTGCCAATAATCATTGATAAACAGTCTTGCGTGATACTGTTTACCTAGTTTTATCGCCTTGATGATCTCTTGTTCAACGTCTTCTGGCTGTTTATCTTTTATACGCAATTGAAGTGTGGTAACGCCTGTTTTTAACAGGCGTTCTATCCATTCAATAGAATCAACAACGGGGTAAAGCCCAAGCTTTTTTTCTGTTGATGCAAACGGTGTGTTAGAGGATTTGTTCATTTTCAGTCACCTCAACACTGGCGATTTCTGCACCGTGGTATAATTCACTGCCGTGCTCTTTAAAGGCTTGAGACATTTGTTCCATACCAGCTGCATAATCACGTACTTCTTGCGTTATCTTCATTGAACAGAATTTAGGACCACACATTGAGCAGAAGTGAGCCACTTTACCTGATGCTTGAGGCAAGGTTTCGTCGTGATATTGACGTGCGGTTTCAGGATCAAGCGCCAAATTAAATTGATCTTCCCATCTAAACTCAAATCGCGCTTTTGACATTGCATTATCACGAATTTGAGCGCCAGGATGTCCTTTAGCTAAATCGGCAGCATGAGCAGCGATTTTGTAAGTAATAAGGCCTTGTTTTACATCTTCTTTATTTGGTAAGCCAAGGTGTTCTTTTGGCGTAACATAACAGAGCATTGCACAACCAAACCAGCCAATCATTGCTGCACCAATACCTGATGTGAAGTGATCGTAACCTGGTGCAATATCCGTAGTAAGAGGGCCTAATGTATAAAAGGGGGCTTCATGACAATGCTCTAATTCTTCTGTCATATTGCGGCGGATCATCTGCATTGGAACGTGGCCAGGGCCTTCTATCATGACTTGTACGTCATATTCCCATGCAATTTTTGTTAGTTCACCTAATGTATGTAACTCAGCAAATTGTGCTTCATCGTTTGCATCTTGAATTGAACCTGGTCTTAACCCATCGCCCAGTGAAAGGGAAACATCATAAGCGGTACAAATTTCACAGATTTCACGGAAATGTTCGTAGAGGAAATTTTCTTTGTGATGTGATAAACACCATTTCGCCATTATTGAACCGCCACGAGATACAATACCGGTTAGGCGTTTTGCCGTCATTGGCACATAACGTAACAATACACCTGCATGAATAGTAAAGTAATCAACCCCTTGCTCTGCTTGCTCAAGTAACGTATCGCGGAACATTTCCCAAGTGAGATCTTCAGCAATACCGTTAACTTTTTCGAGTGCTTGATAAATGGGAACTGTGCCGATAGGAACAGGGCTATTGCGAATGATCCACTCACGCGTTTCATGAATGTAACGGCCTGTTGACAGATCCATTACGGTATCTGCTCCCCAGCGTGTAGACCAAATTAGCTTTTCAACTTCCTCTTCAATTGAAGACGTTACAGAAGAATTTCCGATATTGGCATTCACTTTCACTAAGAAATTACGCCCAATAATCATCGGTTCTGATTCTGGGTGATTAATATTGGCGGGAATAATGGCTCGACCAGCGGCAACTTCTTGGCGCACAAATTCAGGCGTAATATTGTCAGGGAGATGAGCCCCAAAGCTAAAGCCTGCATGCTGTTGGCGTAAAACTTCGCTACGAATTCTCTCGCGCCCCATATTTTCACGAATCGCAATAAACTCCATTTCAGGTGTGATAATACCTTTTCGAGCATAATGCAATTGCGTCACGCTTTTCCCCTTTAGCGCTTTTTTAGGGCTTGGTTTTAACGGGAAACGCAGATGCTCTAATCCTGCATCAGAAAGACGTTGTTGCGTGAAATCAGAGCTTAAGAGTGAAAGTGCTTCAGTATCGTTACGCTCATCAATCCATGGTTGGCGTATTTTTTTTAAGCCAAGATTAACGTCGAGTTGAGAAGCTGGATCGCCATAAGGGCCAGAAGTGTCATATACGGGAACTGGTTCATTATCTTCAAAAACAGGGTTTTCTTTTGATCCGCCTACCAATGTTTTATCAAGCTGGATCTCACGCATTGGTACTTGAATATCGCTACGAGAGCCTTCAAGGTAAATACGTTTTGAATTTGGGAAACTTACGCCTTGAATGGTGCTAATAAACTCTTGAGCAGCATCACGCTGTTCTTTTCGTGGGCGTTGTTTGTTGTTTGTTGGTGAAATATCTTTAACGGATATAGTTTGATTTTGGGACATAGCATTTCCTAATAAATATCATGCAGGCTAATCGCCTGTCGGGTGAATATTGAGAAAAATGCTTGTCTGGAGGTCGCAGGGAGTATCGACAGATAGGTGTATATGGGAGTGTAAAAATATACGCAATAAAGCTATCAAAAGGTCGAATCACTCTTGTTCCCTTCGCGGGTATTAACCCGATCAGGTTCCGCGGATCCCGAATTAACGGTCTCAGCCTGTGTTTATAATAGCCTTATAAACACTAGGCACTCCGACAAGAAGAACTCCAGTATATGAAAGATTTTGAAAACTACAAGTCTGACATGGGTTATTTATTTAAATTCCAATGTTGCTGTTTCCAGTTTTTCATGTGTGAAATTTGAGCTAACTGTTCATCTGGATTGATAACTGTGACGTTATCAGCTTGATAACACAATGGGAGGTCATTAGCAGAGTCAGTATAGAAATAAATATAAGTATTGTTAATGTTATTGGCTTCTTTCCATTGATTTAGACGCTGCACCTTTCCTTCTCGAAATGTAGGTGTACCTTCAATATATCCAGTGTAATAATTATCTTTAATTTGCATATCAATGCCCATTGAAATATCTGCATTGAGTTGTTTTGCAATAGCGTGAACGAGAAAAGACATTGTTGCTGAAATAATTATAACAGGAATATTTTGCTGTCGATATTGTGTAATTATTGATATTCCTTCTGGGTAAAATAGTGGCTGAACTTTTGTTTCAGTAAAGTCATTAACCCAATGATTTATTTTGTTTATATCATGATATTTAAAATAAGATAAATGTTGATAAAGATATTGATTCATATCCAATTTTTCAGCGTAATAGTCTGCAATCATCTGCTCATCTAGTTTTAGGAAATGAGGATCAGTGACTATTTTTTTATCCCATAAATAGCGTGTCCATAAACGACTAGAATCACCCGCTAAAAGCGTTTCATCTAAATCAAAAATCGCAATTTTATTTTTGGTTTTATCTATCATGCTAGCATTCCTTTATTATAAATATAATTTATAAAATTCCTTTTTGAATGTTAATAAATTATAGAGAATAATCATAATACATTGAGAGGGTCTAACTAAAGAGAGTATCCTCTATTCTATATCATTATTTTGGATAGAATGGTCGTTATGCATTTATATACATTAACAGGCTCAGAAAAGGGCTGGTGGACAGTCAGTCTTGGTGGGCGAGTGTGGTTGCCTAAAGGTGAACTTCCGTTTGGTTTAGCTAAAGATTGGGATCTCATTGGTCAGTACGCTAAAATTGTGGGTGAATGGCAAGGTGAAACAGTTTGGCTTATTCATGGAAAAATGGATAACGATATGTGTTCACCAAGGCTTATCGCCTCACAAGATGAAAACTTATTTAAATTAGTCGGCCGTGGTGTCCAACTGGCTGAGTTTTATCGTTCTCACCGTTTTTGTGGTTATTGTGGTTCTAAAATGCGCCATAGCGAGAGTGAATGGGCGTGTTTATGCGATAACTGTCATGAACGTTATTATCCACAAATCGCCCCTTGTATTATTGTGGGTATTCGTCATGAAGATAAAATTTTACTCGCACATCATGTTAGGCATAAACATTCCCCGCTTTATACTGTGCTCGCTGGTTTTGTTGAGGTTGGTGAAACCTTAGAAGAGGCCGTCGCTCGTGAAGTATTTGAAGAAAGTAATATTCGTATTCGCAATATTCGCTATGTATCTTCTCAGCCTTGGCCGTTCCCTCATTCTTTAATGATGGGCTTTTTAGCTGATTATGATGGTGGTGAGCTACGTCATGATCCTTCTGAATTAACCAGTGCGGCTTGGTATCGTTACGATCAGCTACCACAGATCCCACCGCCAGATACTATTGCGCGACGCTTGATAGAAGATACGATAGCGAATATTAGACAAGATAAAGAAAAGAACTAAATAAAGGCGTTGTCTGCCAACAGTTATTTTTCCAGCATGTTACAATGCATGCTATTTTGCGGCCCTATTACTGTTAATGGAGTTAGTCATGAGTGAGTTGAAAAACGACCGCTATTTACGTGCGCTGTTGCGCCAACCTGTTGATGTCACCCCAGTTTGGATGATGCGTCAGGCAGGCAGATATCTTCCTGAATATAAGGAAACACGGGCACAGGCGGGGGATTTCATCTCATTGTGCAAAAATACAGAATTGGCATGCGAAGTGACATTACAGCCTTTAAGACGCTTCCCTTTAGATGCCGCTATTTTATTTTCTGATATTTTAACTATTCCTGATGCTATGGGATTAGGTCTTTACTTTGAAACGGGCGAAGGCCCTCGTTTTAAATCACCAATAAAGAGTCTTGCCGATATTCAAAAACTGCCAATCCCTGATCCTGAAGATGAACTTGGCTATGTAATGAATGCAGTACGTGCAATTCGTCATGCATTGCAAGGCAGTGTGCCATTAATCGGTTTTTCGGGGAGTCCTTGGACGCTGGCAACCTATATGGTGGAAGGTGGAAGTAGTAAGGCCTTCACAAAAATTAAAAAAATGATGTACGCAGAGCCACAAGCACTACATCTATTACTGGATAAACTCGCAGATAGCGTTATCCTTTATCTGAATGCTCAAATTAAAGCGGGTGCACAATCCATCATGATCTTTGATACATGGGGGGGGGTGCTAACAGGGCGTGATTACCAACTTTTCTCATTACACTATATGCATAAGATTGTTGATGGTCTTATCCGTGAATATGATGGAAGAAAAGTGCCAGTTACTTTATTTACCAAAGGTGGCGGTCGCTGGCTAGAAGCGATGGCGGCGACAGGTTGCGATGCATTAGGGCTAGATTGGACGATTGATATCGAAGATGCACGTCGTCGAGTGGGGGATAAAGTTGCGCTACAAGGTAATATGGATCCTTCTATGCTGTATGCACCACCTGCCAGAATAGAACAAGAAGTCGAAACTATTCTTGCTGGGTTTGGTAAAGGCAACGGTCATGTCTTTAATCTTGGGCACGGTATTCATCAAGATGTTCCACCTGAACATGCTGGTGCATTTATTGATGCGGTTCACCGTTTATCGAAGCCTTATCATCAGGATAATGATTAATACCCAACAATTACGTCAGGAGCAGACAGAAAAAGCTCAACAAATTATTTTGACAGACCAAGTTACAATGCCTACTTATATTGCTGGCGCTGACGTTGGTTTTGAAGATGGTGGCGCAGTCACTCGCGCTGCCATCGTGATAATGCATTATCCTTCTTTTAAAATTCTTGAATACCAAATCGCGCGAATACCTACAACTCTTCCTTACATCCCAGGTTTGCTTTCATTTAGAGAGTGTCCTGCGTTATTGACTGCTTGGCAATTAATCAAACAAAAGCCTTCTCTTATTTTTGTCGATGGGCAAGGTATTGCTCATCCTAGAAGGCTGGGTGTTGCCAGCCATTTTGGTTTATTAGTGGATACACCGACTATTGGTGTAGCAAAAAGTCGTTTATGTGGCATTGATAAAGCAGTCAATGAAGAAATGGGAAGCTATGAGCCATTAATGGATAAGAATGAGCAAATAGGGTGGATTTATCGCAGTAAGAAAAAATGCAAACCCCTGTATATATCTCCGGGTCATAAAGTGAGTATGGAAGGCGCTTTGCAGTGGGTTGAGATGTGTATGAAAGGGTATCGATTACCAGAACCAACGCGTTGGGCTGATGGTATTGCTTCAAATAGGCGATTATTTGAGCAATTGAATAAGAATAAGCTCTAAATGACCGGGAAATATGTGGATATTTTTAATTTTCAGGTAAACTGCGCCTAAGTTAAGAAAATGAGTAATCACGAATGTTGAAGAACCCAATCCATTTACGTTTAGAAAAGCTAGAGGCTTGGCAACACCTGACGTTTATGGCGTGCCTGTGTGAGCGAATGTACCCAAATTATCAGGTATTTTGTCGCGAAACAGGATTTGCTGATCCAACGCTTTATCGCCGTATTCTCGATCTGGTTTGGGAAACTTTAACGGTGAAAGATGCAAAGGTTAATTTTGATTCTCAATTAGAGAAATTAGAAGAAGCGATCCCTGATGCATCTCAGTTTGATATTTATGGTGTCTATCCTGCGATTGACGCCTGTGTTGCGCTTAGTGAAATTGTTCACTCTCGTTTAAGCGGTGAATCGTTAAGTCACGCTATTGAAGTGAGCAAATTATCAGTAGGGACAGTTGCTTCACTTGAAATGACACAAGCAGAAAGAGAAATGAGTGAAGAAGAGCTTAGATCGCTACCTGCTGTTATTGAAGAATTCGATATCCAATGGGAAATTTACCGTCTACTTGTAGAGTGTGAAGAAAGAGATATCGAGCTGATTAAAGGTCTACGTGCAGACCTTCGTGAAGCAGGAATGAGCAATATCGGTATAGAATTAACGCACTAAATCAGAAAAACGTGATTTAGTGCTTGAAAAGCGACGTTTAAAGACTTCACATCACCCCCGTGTATGTTCTACATTGGGTACGAAAAGAAGTGGCTCAGGTGTTTTACTTAATTCATCTTTTTAAAAAGATAAGTTAAGTTTTTTCACCAGATGTTTTTCAAACGATAAAACATACTTTAAGGACTATTTTATGAACAAAGCTGAATTAACCGAATCAGTTGCTGAAAAAGCGGATCTGACAAAAACTCAGGCAAAAGCTGCTATTGAAGCGTTTATCGACTCAGTAACAGGAGCTCTGAAAGAAGGCGATTCTGTACAGTTAGTTGGTTTCGGTACATTCAAGGTAAATCACCGTGCTGAGCGTACTGGTCGTAACCCTCAAACTGGTAAAGAAATTAAAATTGCAGCAGCTAACGTTCCTGCATTTACTGCCGGTAAAGCACTGAAAGACGCAGTAAAATAATTCCTTTGAACGGAATGAACAATAGAGGGGGATTTACTCCCCTTTTGTTGAAACGACAGGGGCTGTTAGCAATAGGATCTGCTTTTTTGCTCAGCGCCTGCTCTTCTACTGTGCAACTCCCTGAATTTTCTGCAACAGGTTATATTGCAGACGAAGGTGTTGTACGTCTATGGCGTCTAAATAATAAAACGTCAGAACCTCAAGTGATCATGAGTGTTTATAGCTTTTATAAAAAGCCAGAAACTGTCATCACATTTTATGAGTATCGCCAAAATAAACTTTGGCAAATCCGCTCTGAAGTTATTAATCGTAACGATCCTTCATCTTGGCACCTTCGTTTAAACAAACGTGGTGAAGTTATTTTCATGCAACAAGAAAGCCAGAAGCAAAAACGCGCGTTAACAGAAGATGAACGTTTAAGAATGGTATTTGCTGCAAATAAAGAGCGTGAAATCAGTGAAGCACTTACTATTGGAAAAGTGAACTTAGTACAGGGTGTCTGGTATCAAAATACAATGACAACATGTGCTGGTGAGAAAGTGAGTGTTTCATTTGAAGGCCCAGAGCAACGCTGGTTAAAAACAAGGACACGTAATTCAAGTAAACCTTCTTATGTTGCTTGGCTTGATTCACCAGAAGGTAAACAGTTGCTTATGGTAGCCGACCATGATTTCTGTAAATGGGAGCCAACAAAAGAGAGCTTGTGATCACTCCCTTCTGCTGTATTTAGTCACTTACTTCTTTAAACGTGCAATTGCACGATAGCCAATATCATGGCGATAAAAACTTCCATCCCAATGAATACTTTTTGCTAAGGCATAAGCATTTTTTTGAGCTTGTTCGATATCATCACCTAATGCAGTTGCACATAGTACTCGCCCGCCGGCAGTGACTACCTCGCCTTTGTCATTGAGTGTTGTTCCCGCTTGAAATATTTTTGCAGTTGTTGATGATGTCGGTGTTAATCCTTCGATAACATCACCTTGGCGATAATCAGCAGGATAGCCGCCGGCTGCAATCACAATTCCTAAAGCTGGACGAGGATCCCAAACAGAATCTTTATCTTTTAAATTGCCTTTTGCTCCAGCTAAACAAAGCTCAACTAAGTCAGATTGCATACGCATCATAATAGGTTGGGTTTCTGGATCGCCAAAACGACAGTTAAATTCGATAACTTTCGCAACGCCTTGTTTATCAATCATTAGTCCAGCATAAAGAAAACCCTGATAACGATGACCTTCAGAAGCCATGCCTTTTACTGTTGGGTAAATGATTTTTTCCATTACTTGCTGGTGGATCTCATTAGTGACAACGGGGGCAGGTGAGTAAGCGCCCATCCCACCAGTATTAGGACCAGTATCACCATCACCAACACGTTTATGATCTTGACTTGTTGCCATTGGAATAACATGTTCACCATCAACCATGACAATAAAACTGGCTTCTTCACCATCAAGAAATTCTTCAATAACAATGCGATGCCCAGCATCTCCAAAGGCATTACCTGCTAGCATATCTTTTATGGCATTTTCAGCCTCAGATTGCGTCATTGCAACAATAACGCCTTTACCTGCGGCTAAACCATCGGCTTTAATAACAATCGGCGCGCCTACTTTATTGAGATACTCAAGTGCTGGTGCTATTTCTGTAAAATTTTGATAATCCGCAGTTGGGATTTTATGACGGGCTAAAAAATCTTTTGTGAAGGCTTTAGAACCTTCTAATTGAGCCGCTCCTTTTGTTGGACCAAAGATGGTCAGCCCCGCTTCTTTAAATGCATCGACAACACCAATAACCAGTGGTGCTTCTGGGCCTACGATAGTTAAATCAATTTGATTTTCGAGGGCAAAAGCGACCAATGTAGGAATATCTGTTGCACTAATAGCCACATTCTCAACACCATTTTCTAATGCTGTACCTGCATTACCGGGGGCAACAAAAACCTGTGTTGCAAGCGGTGATTGAGCCACTTTCCATGCTAAAGCGTGCTCACGACCGCCATTACCAATAATCAAAATCTTCATATCAATACCCTATTAATGACGGAAGTGACGCATATTGGTGAAAATCATTGCGATGTTGTGTTCATTAGCCGCGGCAATCACTTCATCATCACGAATTGAGCCACCAGGTTGAATAACACAAGTCACACCGGCAACTGCTGCCGCATCAATGCCATCTCTGAATGGGAAGAATGCATCTGAAGCCATCGCGCAACCTGCAACTTCTAAACCTTCATCAGCAGCTTTTATGCCTGCAATTTTTGCAGAATACACCCTGCTCATTTGTCCTGCGCCAATACCAACTGTCATATCGTTTTTAGCGTAAACAATGGCATTTGATTTTACGAATTTAGCCACTTTCCAGCAGAAGAGTGCATCTTTAAGTTCACGTTCACTTGGTTGGCGTTGAGTAACTACTCTTAAGTTTTCTTCTTTAACCATGCCTAAATCACGATCTTGCACTAAAAGCCCACCGTTAACTCGTTTGAAGTCAAAAGCAGGTTTTGGCTCTTGCCACTGGCCACAAGCTAATACCCGAACATTTGGTTTCGTTTCTAAAATTGGTAGTGCATCTTCATTAATAGAAGGAGCAATGATCACTTCAACAAACTGACGTTCGATGATTGCACTAGCTGTTTTTGCATCTAAAGGCCGATTGAATGCGATAATGCCACCAAATGCAGAGGTTGGATCAGTTTTAAATGCATTGTCATACGCCTGTGTGAGCGTGCTCGCAATAGCTACACCACAAGGGTTTGCATGTTTCACAATAACACATGCAGGCTCGGAGAATGATTTCACACATTCTAATGCGGCATCAGTATCAGCGATGTTGTTATAAGAAAGCGCTTTGCCTTGTAATTGGTTTGCAGTAGCAATAGATGCTTCTTCTATATTCTCTTCTATATAGAAAGCAGCTTGCTGATGAGCATTTTCACCATAACGCATATCTTGTTTCTTTATATAGTTCAGATTTAAGGTACGAGGGAAAGTACCTGATGGTTGTGAAGTATCACCATAATAAGGTGCAACCTTCTGACCAAAGTAGTTAGCAATCATTCCGTCGTAAGCCGCTGTGTGTTCAAAGGCTTTAATCGCCAAATCAAAACGGGTATCTAAAGTAAGGCTATTTTCGTGATTATCCATTTCTTCAATCACTCTTTCATAGTCATTACTATTTACTACAATCGTAACGTCTTTATGATTTTTCGCTGCTGAGCGAACCATTGTTGGTCCACCGATATCAATATTTTCAACGGCATCTGCTAATGAGCAATCAGGGCGAGAGACTGTTTTAGCAAAGGGATAAAGATTCACTACGACCATATCGATAGGACGGATCTCATGTTCTTCCATTATTGCATCGTCTTGGCCACGGCGGCCTAAAATGCCACCATGTACTTTAGGGTGTAGCGTTTTTACCCTGCCATCCATCATTTCTGGGAAACCGGTATAATCGGAAACTTCGATAACAGGTAAGCCAGCTTCTGCTAATAGACGTGCAGTTCCACCTGTAGATAATAGTTCTACGTTTCTTTCAACAAGCGCTTTAGCAAATTCTAAAATACCTGCTTTATCAGACACACTTAAAAGCGCACGGCGGATAGGACGAAGATGTTGCATGAGTTTTATCCCTTGGGTTTTTGGTATAACGGTAGTAATGATGAAGTTAAATCACATTAATACAGTGAAATTGTGTTTGCTTAACTAACATTTCAGAAGATGGACACAAAATCAATCTTACTTAATAAGCCCTCATAATAACGCAAACGATTGCGTTTGACATGCTAATTTTATGTAAAAAGGAAGGTTGTGGATAAAATTGTTGATAAGTGCGTATAACTAGGGGTTTTGCTGTGGAATTAAGCAAACGATTTTTTTTCTTAAAAAAACTATTGCCAGCCTCAGAAAACTCCCTATAATGCGTCCTCGTTGTCACGGCACAGGGCGCTAAGCGAACTGACTGAGAGAACAAAAAATAAAGTGAAAGGCCTTGAAAATAAACGCTTGACACTGAATGAGGAAGATGTAGAATGCACCTCCTCGCAACAACGCAGAAGACCGGAAACGGCAGCGAATGTTGCACTGCTCTTTAACAAATTATCAGACAATCTGTGTGGGCACTCGCAGAGACGATATCTTCTAAAATATTAGATGTATCAAGTCTTGAAGAGTGAACAACAAAAGTAAATTCATTTATGAATAGCTAAGTTTTCGATTTCTTTGAGCATCAAACACTTTTAATTGAAGAGTTTGATCATGGCTCAGATTGAACGCTGGCGGCAGGCCTAACACATGCAAGTCGAGCGGTAACAGAAGAAAGCTTGCTTTCTTGCTGACGAGCGGCGGACGGGTGAGTAATGTATGGGGATCTGCCCGATAGAGGGGGATAACTACTGGAAACGGTGGCTAATACCGCATGACGTCTACGGACCAAAGCAGGGGCTCTTCGGACCTTGCGCTATCGGATGAACCCATATGGGATTAGCTAGTAGGTGAGGTAAAGGCTCACCTAGGCGACGATCTCTAGCTGGTCTGAGAGGATGATCAGCCACACTGGGACTGAGACACGGCCCAGACTCCTACGGGAGGCAGCAGTGGGGAATATTGCACAATGGGCGCAAGCCTGATGCAGCCATGCCGCGTGTATGAAGAAGGCCTTAGGGTTGTAAAGTACTTTCAGCGGGGAGGAAGGTGATAAAGTTAATACCTTTATCAATTGACGTTACCCGCAGAAGAAGCACCGGCTAACTCCGTGCCAGCAGCCGCGGTAATACGGAGGGTGCAAGCGTTAATCGGAATTACTGGGCGTAAAGCGCACGCAGGCGGTCAATTAAGTCAGATGTGAAAGCCCCGAGCTTAACTTGGGAATTGCATCTGAAACTGGTTGGCTAGAGTCTTGTAGAGGGGGGTAGAATTCCATGTGTAGCGGTGAAATGCGTAGAGATGTGGAGGAATACCGGTGGCGAAGGCGGCCCCCTGGACAAAGACTGACGCTCAGGTGCGAAAGCGTGGGGAGCAAACAGGATTAGATACCCTGGTAGTCCACGCTGTAAACGATGTCGATTTAGAGGTTGTGGTCTTGAACCGTGGCTTCTGGAGCTAACGCGTTAAATCGACCGCCTGGGGAGTACGGCCGCAAGGTTAAAACTCAAATGAATTGACGGGGGCCCGCACAAGCGGTGGAGCATGTGGTTTAATTCGATGCAACGCGAAGAACCTTACCTACTCTTGACATCCAGCGGATCCTTTAGAGATAGAGGAGTGCCTTCGGGAACGCTGAGACAGGTGCTGCATGGCTGTCGTCAGCTCGTGTTGTGAAATGTTGGGTTAAGTCCCGCAACGAGCGCAACCCTTATCCTTTGTTGCCAGCGCGTGATGGCGGGAACTCAAAGGAGACTGCCGGTGATAAACCGGAGGAAGGTGGGGATGACGTCAAGTCATCATGGCCCTTACGAGTAGGGCTACACACGTGCTACAATGGCAGATACAAAGAGAAGCGACCTCGCGAGAGCAAGCGGAACTCATAAAGTCTGTCGTAGTCCGGATTGGAGTCTGCAACTCGACTCCATGAAGTCGGAATCGCTAGTAATCGTAGATCAGAATGCTACGGTGAATACGTTCCCGGGCCTTGTACACACCGCCCGTCACACCATGGGAGTGGGTTGCAAAAGAAGTAGGTAGCTTAACCTTCGGGAGGGCGCTTACCACTTTGTGATTCATGACTGGGGTGAAGTCGTAACAAGGTAACCGTAGGGGAACCTGCGGTTGGATCACCTCCTTACCTAAGAGATACGTGTTATGTG